>CAYYNQ010000055.1:0-56051 GCA_964473105.1 uncultured Candidatus Sumerlaeota bacterium
TCGGTGCGAACGTGTATATCCTGACCAAGGAGGAGGGCGGACGTCACACGCCGTTTTTCAAGGGTTACCGTCTGCAGTTTTATTTCCGCACGACGGACGTGACGGGGATGGTCCACATGCCCGAGGGCGTGGAGATGGTGCTGCCCGGGGACAACATCGAGCTTGAGGGCGAGTTGATCGGCCCGCTCGCAATGGAGGAGGGTCTCCGCTTTGCGATCCGGGAGGGCGGCCGGACGGTTGGCGCCGGGGTGGTCAGCAAGATTATTGAATAGGTGCCTGGACAAGGCCGGTTCCAACGGGAGGAACTGGCGGATTCGTGCGCCTTTGTGTCCGGCGGAGCCCCTGCATGTCTCATACAACTCCCGATCCTTTAGGCAATCCAGGAGTCGGCCAGAAAAGTGACTCAAGCGGGTCACGAGTTATCATAAGGGAGGGCAGGAGATGGTTTGTCTTCCTGGCTATATTCCTGAGCCTGTGCCTTATCTGCTTCCTTCTCGAGACAGGTACGAGGGTTCTGACCCGTGCGGGCTGGACCCCGTTTGGTGATTGGGTCAAAACCGATGGAATCCGTTTCAAGCTGGATGATCGATCGGATGGAATGAATTCCCTTGGTTTCAGAGATCGTGAGCGGACCAAGGCGGGGGGGGGCAGCACATGGAAAGTAATCCTGTTAGGGGATTCTTTCGTATGGGGGGTTGTTGATTATCCAAAAAACTTCCCATTTATCTTGGAAAAAAATCTAAATCAGCTGGGACCGGACCGGGAAATCGAACTGATCAACCTCGGTGTACCCGGATACGGGCCCGTCGAATCATTGGAAATGTGGAAATCAATCGGGGTCCGGTATGACCCGGATTTCGTTATATACGGGTTCTTTTACGGGAATGACGTGACCGATAATCTTCCCGGAAGACAATACCATGCCGTCTTGGGTGAGAGGGTGCTTATCAAGCATGATTATCTCTGGAATCGAAGCCGCTTTCTGGCCTTGCTTTGCAAACGTATTAAGGTATTTCAGTTCAGGATGGGCCATGACCTCGGAAATAAATTAGAAGGCATAGCAGAGGAAGACCTGATTGAACCCAGAAAATATTTCATGGGATTGTTGCACAAAAAAAATATTGGGTATTATGAACATTATTATAGGTATCTGGAAACCCAAATCAGGGAATTCAAGCGTTTTTCCGAAGAAACAGCCAGCCCGCTGATGGTCCTGAGATTTCCCGAGAAGGTGATGGTTGACCGTGCAACCCGTGAACGTGTCGCATCCGAGGCAGGGTATGACATGAAGGATATCGCCGTTACCAGGATCTGCAGGAAACTGGATTCGATCCTGGCGGATGCCGGGATTTCCTCACCGGAGGATGTTGTTTCGGGTGATATGACACCCATGATTGCTGGGTATCAGTACCGGGAGGAGCTTTACATTGAAAGCCACTGGAATGAACGAGGAAACGGTTTCGCGGCGGATGCCATGCTCGAGCCAGTTCACCGATTCCTGTCGGAGCAGGGAGTTCGCTTCAGGCGTCAACCCGGATCGCCAGACAGGAATGGCGGACAGGTTGATACCGGCGATTTTTTTTGACCTGCCCATGGGATAGCATAGATTCCCCCCGGACCTCGGCTTGAGTTGCCTTCAAAACCGTGTCCTGCTAAATTGTAAATACCTGATAATATATAATTTAAGATTAAATCCTTTATGATTTCAGAAATGGATTTAATATGGCATGTCCTTTGCATTATGATCCTGATGGGTATGGGTCGTGTATAGTTTTGGTTCAAGTTTCTGATATTTCAACGGAGGGCCGTAATTTAAATGGTTTCTTATATCTTACTAGTGATGCTTCCCGGATTGATCATTTCCGGAATCGCAAGTTTCAGGGTCAAGGCTGCTTTCAGCCGTTACGGTAAAATTCAGACAACCTCCGGTATCACGGGTGCCCAAGCTGCCCATAAGATGCTTCAAGCCGCCGGTCTCGATCAGACAATACAGATTCAGAAGGTTAAAGGTTTTCTTTCCGATCATTATGACCCCAGAAAAAAGGTTGTTCGATTGAGTCCGGATGTTCATGACTCAAAAAGTATTGCTGCGGTCGGTGTGGCCTGTCATGAAGTCGGGCATGCGATCCAGGATGCCCGAAATTATGCCCCGCTTGTTTTGCGTAATGCGATGGTCCCGACCGCCTCCATCGGATCAAATTTCAGTTATATCCTGATTATTCTCGGTTTGATTTTCCATTTTCCGGGATTGGCTATGCTCGGGCTGCTGCTGTTTGGAGCTGTTGTCCTCTTCCAGCTTGTTAACCTGCCCGTCGAGTTCAACGCATCGACCCGTGCCAGGGAACTCATGCCACGGCTGGGTATTATTGGGGGTCCTGTGGAGGCAGACGGCGTCAACAAGGTCCTGGGGGCTGCAGCGATGACCTATGTGGCTGCATTACTCACAGCGATGTTAAACCTCGTTTATTATGCCTGGCTAATTTTCGGCCGTCGGAATTGATTTCAAGGCCCAGTAATTCCAGGAATTCCGCCAGCCACACGGGGTGTGCCGGCCAAGCCGGTGCTGTCACCAGGTTTCCATCCACGTGCACCTGGTCCATGGCAAGTTCCACATAAGTGCCCCCACACATCCCGATCTCAGGCCCTACTGCCGGATAGGCTGTGCAACTTCTCCCCTCCAGGATATTTGCCGCTGCCAAGATTTGCACCCCGTGGCAGATTGCGGCAATCGGTTTTTGTTCAGCATCAAATTTTCTTATGAGATCCAGTATTTCCCGATTCAGACGCAGGTATTCCGGGGCGCGTCCCCCCGGGATCAGCAGGCCATCGTATTTGCCCGTCCTGACAGCAGAAAAATCCGCATTAATGGAAAAATTATGTCCGCGCTTTTCCGAATAGGTCTGATCTCCTTCAAAGTCATGAATGGCGGTTCGGACCGTATCTCCGGCCATTTTCCCCGGGCAGACGGCATCAACGTCAATTCCGGTCATCAGCAGGGCCTGGAAAGGCACCATGGCTTCATAGTCCTCGACATAATCTCCCACGATCATCAGAATTTTCGGGGTAATCATTGTTCCTTTTCCCTTCTGTAACGAATCACACCGCATCGGTGTGCAATAACACAGATTCACTCCCTTCCATGCAAGAATATTTCTAGCAGCAGTGCGGGAACGTCAACAAGATTTTGCCGAATCACCCGGGTCCAGGGGACGGGGTCCTCGCGTGGCACCATTTTCGTCGAATATTGTATCAGTAGACCAAGGTTCCAGACTATCAGCATCGCCATACCTATTACAGCGCTGATTTTAAGCCTCTTTCTGCCGGAGTTTATCCAGGGTGCAATCCCCAGTGCAATGAATGGCAATGAACTGATGAAGAATCTGTTGCCGAATGATGCACCTCCCCACCAGATCGACCAGCAAGAAACCAGAATCCACTGCAGTGTCAAGCCGGCCATGATTATTCTGAAGATCATTGGATCATCAAAAATCGTTCGTCGCCATATTACCATCCCGACCAGCCCGCATAAAATCAGCGGGTGCCAAGCCAATACGCCCCCTCGTTCACTGAAAAGAACTTGTAATGCGTGGACAGGCCCATGACTGAAGTAACCGTGTGAGTTACTCAGATAGGGGGTTGGGCCGCTGAACCAGGATCCATAAAGGACTTTCCAGCATGCCAACTGCGGAATAAATATCACAAGGGCCGGGAGGATCAGGCAGGTTGTGTGCTGTATTTTTAGTCGATTGCGTCCTTCACCCGGCCGAACTCGAATTGAATCGGATTTCCCCGGGTATTTATTATCGTGGAGCCCAGAGCCATGGATCCTGTATAAAAGTGCTCCTCCCAACGTTAGAACCCAT
Organism: uncultured Candidatus Sumerlaeota bacterium; assembly: GCA_964473105.1. GTDB lineage: Bacteria > Sumerlaeota > Sumerlaeia > MVZB01 > MVZB01 > CAYYNQ01. Next base: position 3,864 of record CAYYNQ010000055.1, read on the forward strand.
GTGAGATCCTGATAACGCGTCATCAGGGCTAGGCTGAGCCAGATCCCACAACGGGACAGGTTAATCGGATCCGGTCGCTTCCATGCCTTTTCAAACTCGAGCATGCTGAGGGCAAGCAGACAGAAACTGACACCATGGGCCATGGATCCATGGGCGTAGATATAGAACCCAAGTGGTGTGGCCAATATCAACCCACCAACGGTGAGCCCGCAGGCAAAGATGGTCGCGTTCTGTCTCAATCTCCGGTATATCAGCAATAATCCGAGGCTTCCCCAGAAGGCGGTTGCATAACCCACCCCTTTTGCATCAATCCGGTGTCCATCGTCGGAATACCAGTCTTCCAAGTTTCCGGAAAATATGCGTCCCACGCCCACAAATGGAGACCAAAGGAGCGGAGCGCCAATGCCATAGCGGTTGCTCGGAAGCCCGGTGGCGGGACTACGGGGTAAGTCTGCAAAACGATACGGGTATTTTTTCAATTGATCGTAGGCTTGGTATTGATTCTGGAAGTCAAGATCTCCGTCCGAGAATATGGATGCAAGGTAGACAAAATATCCCACCCCGTCATTGCCGTGTATTGCAGGACTCGTGACGAAAAGAGCGGCAAGAAATAAAACACCCGCTGCAAGGAACATTTCCGTCTTGTTGATTGTCTGTGATGTTGAAAGCATGTTAGCTTCGTGGTGACAGATGCGGAACCTGTTTTTAGAGGTCATGGTGAATGATGGGAAAGAATATTGCAAGCGGTCTGAAACTTGTTTTTTGGCCCTTGATATTATGGGGGGCGGTGGAATCTCATTCGGGTCCATCTGGTCAGATGAAGTCTGACGAACTTTCCATTCAGGGCGCACAGGCCCGGACGGACCATCTCGATGTATTCTTCACTGCAAGCCGTCAAAGTGAAATTAAACCGTGTGGTTGTCCCCAAAAAAAACTCGGCGGAGTCCAGTTCGAGTCGACCCTCTACAGTCAGGAGGCAGATGGGGGTGAGTTGAGGCTTGATGCTGGTGACTGGACCATTTTCGGTGTGCAGAAGGATCCTGCGGCATCGATGAAAACACGCCGCCTGCTTGAATCCTTTCATTTGCTTGGATTTGATGCTGTCAATATCAGTTCAAACGATGCAGCAAACCGCTCGGGGTTCTTTGAATCAATCTCAGCCAAAATACCAGAAGTATGGGATTTCCTTGTCTCGGCCAATTTATTTCTACGGTCCGATCCCCAGAAACATGCCTTCAAGACACACCGTATTGTCGAACGGAACCTGGTCGGTGGCAGGCACGTCAGGATCGGTGTCATAGGGGCCTGTCTGGGTCAGTCTGTGGCAACAGGAAACAGTATCTCAAAGGGACCGGCGGCTGACATTGAAATCGGTGACTTCATTATCAAGTCACCGGCCGAACATATTGAATCCGTTCTTGAGATGATTTCCCCGAGGGTCGACCTGGTCATTCTACTGTTTGCCGGGGACAATGACTCTGCTGTACAGTTGGCAGAACGTTTTGCCACAATTACCTACCTGATCACGACTGCGGAGCTGACTGGGGAGGCTCAAAAACATGTATTCAATAACACACGACTGCTCAGCACGCCCTTTGAACAGGGAAAACGTCTCGGCAAGCTTGCTCTATTGAGATCCAATCAGGGCGAGTGGCTGCCTGATGAACCTGCCATCACCCTGGATGTCTGGGCCGGGCTTGACCCCGATCCTGTTCTGCAGGACATGATAGACAACTGGACAGCCATCACGGTCGGCCTTGAATTGCCACGCCCGGAAAAACCGAATCTTCTGTACGCAGGATCTTATCGATGTGGATTATGTCACGAGGCTGAGGCCAAGGACTGGAAGTTGACGGCACATGCCACGGCCCTTGAAACGCTAATCGGTCAGGGTCAGCAGTATAACCCGGAGTGTCAGAAATGTCATACGACCGGGTTCAGGCATGGAAACGGATTTTGGGGTATCTCCGACCATGACAGCCGATTCTTCCACGGTGTCCAGTGTGAATCCTGTCACGGCCCTTCAAAGGTTCATGCCGATGCAGAGCAGCAGATCCGGTCTGGAGCAGAGAAATGGATGGCCCCGGAGGATTTCGAAAGACTTGTCGCGAAGGCAAAATCAAACCTGCCACCAGTCAGGGTTGACAAACAATCCTGCACTCAATGTCACGATGCTGACAACGACGCCGGGTTTATATACCTTGATGAATTAAAAAAGATCGACCACATTGCCGGTAACTGAGGAACGGCAAGAGGGGCTCACACCAGACTTACAGAGTGGACGGTCCGTCTGCTCTTGTCCCATATTTGTATCCAGACAGTTTCCTGATAATCCCGGGGTTTATCAGGAATCCTTCAGGCGGCGGTTGACTTCATCCCAGTTGATTACATTCCAGAATGCGGCGATATAGTCGGGACGACGGTTCTGGTAGTTCAGATAGTAGGCATGTTCCCATACATCCAAGCCCAATATCGGTGTCTGGCCGTTGCTGATCGGGTTGTCCTGGTTGGCTGTGCTGGTGACCTCGAGTTTGCCTCCGCTAACCACCAGCCAAGCCCATCCACTGCCAAAACGGGTGGCGGCCGCATTCCCGAATGCCTGCTTGAAGCTTTCAAAATTACCAAATGCGCTGTTGATACCGTCTGCGACATCACCTCTCGGGTCACCTCCGCAATTTGGCCCCATGATTGTCCAGAATATATTGTGGTTGAGAATCCCTCCGCCGTTGTTACGCACTGGCCCGCGTATGGGTTCAGGGACCGAATTGATATTGGAGATCAGATCCTCGATATTTCTTGATTCCAAGTCCACGGATCCCTCGATTGCGGCATTGCATTTCGCAACATAGGCAGCGTGATGCTTGTCATGGTGGATTTCCATCGTTCTGGTGTCAATGTGCGGTTCCAGTGCGTTGGTGGGGTAAGGAAGCGGTGTCAATTCATAAGCCATGGTCATGGACCTCCTTCTCTAATCCGGCTTTATCGTCCATATCTCTGCCGGGAGCTTGTGACTCATTTAGGAGACCCCATTCTACCCTGAACTCATGTCCTGTCAAGAAATTCGGGCCAATCCCTGAAAGTGCCGTCAGGCCGGGGCCTGAAGAGTTCCAGACAAATTCCTTCAATTCCACGCCCGGCTCGGCTAATCTGATCCGTCCGAGACCGGCATTGAAAATAGTTCACAAAGGTTATCTTTTTGCAATGACCAGCCCTGAAAAATTCTATATCACCACGGCCATACCCTACGTCAACGGGGATCCCCACATGGGCCATGCACTGGAATATATCCAGACCGATGTCTCGGCCCGCTATCACAGTCTGAAGGGCCGGGATGTGTTTTTTCTCACGGGTACGGATGACAACAGCCTGAAGAATGTCCAGGCGGCCGAGGAGGAGGGGATCTCCACGGCCGAGCTTGTCGAACGCAATACACGGGTATTCATGCAATTGTGCAGAGAATTGAACCTGACAAACTCTTCCTTCGTGCGCACGATGCAGCCCGGGCATTTTCAGGGTGTCCAGAAGCTGTGGTCCGCATGCAATCCGGATGACATCTACAAGAAATCTTATGAGGGCCTCTATTGCGTCGGATGTGAAACATTTTACAGGGAGAGTGAACTAGATGCCGGCAAGTGTCCGGAACATCTAGTTGCCCCGGATAAGGTCCGCGAGGAAAATTATTTCTTCAGGCTGTCGAACTACCAGGAAAAACTGGAGGAATTCATAACATCGGATGCCTACCGCATTACACCCGAGACCAGGAAAAATGAGGTTCTGAGCTTCATTCGCTCCGGTCTCCAGGATTTCTCCATATCACGCTCACAGGCTCGTGCAAGAGGTTGGGGAATTCCCGTGCCCGGTGATGATGAGCAGGTGATCTATGTCTGGTATGATGCCTTGGGCAACTACATCACCGGCATAGGATATGGACAGGATAAGGACTCGCTGGATAACGCAAGCTACCGGGAGTTGTGGCCTTGTGATGTCCACTGTATTGGGAAAGGGATTATTCGCTTCCACGCCGTCTATTGGCCGGCGATGCTCCTTTCTGCAGGTCTGCCCCTGCCGAAAAAGTTATTTGTTCATGGCTATATCACGATCAACGGGCAAAAGATGTCCAAGAGCCTGGGTGCCGTGGTTGATCCATTCGGCCAGATCAACCAGTTCGGGGCGGAGACAATCCGGTTCTACATGACAAAACACATATCACCCTTTCAAGATGGGGATTACAGCGTATCGGGACTTGAGGAGGCCTATACGGCCGATCTTGCAAATGGCATCGGAAACCTCCTTAGCCGTTCACTGGCGATGGTTGAAAAACATGGGAAAGGAGAGATCAATCCAATGCCGTGCGGCAGTCCTGCCGAAACCATTATCCGACGGAATTTCGAGGAAATCTTCGTGGATTACGACCGCTTGATGCCCGAGTTTGAGTTTTCACAGGCCATGATGAGAATCTGGGAAGGTGTTGCCTCACTTGATCGCTATATCAATGAAAATGCGCCATGGAAAATGGCAAGGGAGGAGGGGAGCCAGGAAGACCTGGCTACGGTCCTATATGTCCTGTGTGAAGGATTGAGGATGATTGGCTCACTGATTTCACCGGTCATGCCCGACACTGCGAATGAAATCTGGAGGAGGTTGGGGATGGAGCAGGTTGTTTCCGATATACCTTGGGCGATTCAAAAACAATGGGGGCTGTTAAAAACAGGAATGAAGGTAGACAAGGGGCAGCCCCTTTTCCCACGGCTGGAAAAACAGGATTGATCCCAATCCCAAAGGCTCGCCTCCCAGGTCCTGTATATCCCGCAAATAATGTGAAATCCCAAGCTGATGAATCCAGATAAACCCCATGTCCTGCTGACGAATGACGATGGTATTGACGCCCCGGGCCTGCTTGCCCTTGCCGACAAGTTGATCGATGCAACCAATTTGACCATCATTGCACCCCGGCATGAATGCAGCGCCGGCAGCCACGCGATAACGCTATTTCGTGAGATGATCCTGAGACCGGTCGAGAACGGAGATCATGCAAGGTGCTGGTGTCTGGAGGGTACGCCTGCCGATTGTGTCAAGGTTGCGGTCGGAAAGTATTCTGATGAATGCCCTTTCGACATGGTTGTGTCAGGGATCAACCATGGCCAAAATGCCGGGGCTGATATATTTTATTCCGGGACAGTTGCCGCAGCCCGTGAGGCGGCCATCAAGGGGATCCCGTCGATTGCGGTTTCCCTGAAATATAACAAGCCGGAAATCCCCAACTTTGAGGCAGCGGCTCGGATAACCCTGGAAATCTTCGAGAAAACAGTCGGAAAAGATTTCCCACCGGGTTTGCTGTTGAATGTGAATATTCCACCTGTTGCCTATGAGGACCTGAAAGGCTGGGATGTTACCTCCATGGGTAATTCGGGCTATGTGGACCACTTCCCTTCGTATCACGGGATTGAAAATCCGGATGGTAGTTCGGTCTTCAAAAATATAGGTGAAGGATGGATTCCATCCTCACTGCCCGGGAAGGAAACGGACGACCGCTCGATTGTCGGACACCGGGTTTCAATCACCCCATTGCAGTATGACCAGACCGATCATGGTTTCTTGGGATCCCTGCAAAACTGGTTTCAGTGATTCATGATGGTAACGGCTGGAATATCGCCGCCGTGATAACGTAAGGACTTGTAGATATTCCCCCCGGACTTGTTTGTTTATACCATTTCATCGTAATTACACAGAATCCCCTCAAAAAATATAGGAAACCGCCAGTTATCATGAGCCTGGAAATATAAATAATTCATCGTGCGATTGTGAATAACCAGATTAAAAAATCTAAAAATATGCTCTGATCGATCTAAATAATTTCATATCAAAAACCTCTTAAAGTTAATAAATACATTCTAATATATATAATATCCTACTATTCCGATCAATTTAGTTGATAAATGATTTGGTCAGGTTATCATACGGAATATCTAGGTTGTGGATCATCTATTCAGGGATGGAATAGGACAATGAACCAGTTGGATCAATTGGAATCGAGAAGCGTACACATATTGCGTGAGGCTTATCGTGAATTCAAGAGCCTCTGCATGCTCTGGTCGATTGGAAAGGACAGCACCGTGATGCTTTGGCTGGCACGGAAGGCCTTCTATGGTCATGTTCCTTTTCCACTGGTGCATATCGATACATCCTACAAAATCCCCGAAATGATAGAATATCGTGACCGTCTTGCGCGAGATTGGAAACTGAACATGGTTGTTGGCCAGAATCGCGGGGCTCTTGAGTCGGGCGATACATATCCGAACGGAAAACTTGATCGTATTGCCTGTTGCAAGGCCTTGAAAAGTGAGGCTCTGAAACATACGCTTTCGGGGGAATGGCCACGATTACGAATGAACCATGAGCTTGGGGAATATGAGATTGACTCAAAACCCGAACCCTATCATGGGGTGATTGTGGGTGTCCGTGCAGATGAAGAGGGAAGCCGCAGCAAGGAACGATATTTTTCCCCCCGAGATTGCTCAAATGACTGGGATGTTGATGACCAGCCTCCTGAGCTGTGGAATCAGTATAAGACCGATTTTTCCCCGGGAACGCACCTGCGAATCCACCCATTGCTTGACTGGACCGAATTGAATTTGTGGGAGTATATCGAGCGTGAAGAGGTCCCCATGGTGAGCCTCTATTATGACCAGGGACAGGGGACACGCTACCGCTCCCTGGGATGTGGACCCTGTACCGAATGTGTCAGTTCGACGGCTGCTGACGTTCATGCGGTTGTGGAGGAATTGCGAAGCGGAAAGTTTGTGAATATCGCCGAGCGCAGCGGACGGGCACAGGACGCTGAGGATGGTGGGGGACTCGAGACTCTGAGGCGTGACGGGTATATGTAATGGTTTATGTTAACAGGTATTTACGGCTTGAATTATGCCCATGGTGAAGAAAAAAAATGATGATAGAAAGAAAATGGCCCTTCGAGACCAGATGAATATCGTTGTGGCCGGTCATGTTGACCATGGAAAGTCCACGGTGATCGGACGATTGATGGCCGATACGGGTTCATTACCGGAGGGGAAGCTCGAGCAGGTGCGGGAGATGTGTGAACGAAACGCCCGTCCCTTCGAATATGCGTTTCTGCTTGATGCACTGAAGAATGAACAGGCCCAGGGAATAACCATAGACACAGCACGTTGTTTCTTCAGGACTGAAAGACGAAATTATATCATTAATGATGCACCGGGACATATAGAGTTCCTTAAGAACATGATCACGGGTGCCGCACGTGCCGAGTGTGCGCTGCTTGTCATTGATGCCGACGAGGGTATACAGGAGAATAGCCGACGTCATGGCTACATGATATCGATGCTGGGGATCCGCCAGATTGCCGTGCTGATCAACAAGATGGATCTCAAGGATTATGATGAGGCGGTCTTTGATGAAATCAGCAAGGGTTATTCTTGTTTCCTTGGACGACTGGATGTACACCCCACATGCTTTATTCCGGTCAGCGCCCGCGACGGTGAAAATATTGCGACACGATCGGATCGGATGTCTTGGTATCATGGGCCAACGGTTCTTGAACAGGTGGATGCATTCGAGAAGCCTGCATCCAGTGCAGAATCGATCTTCCGTATGCCTGTCCAGGATATCTATAAATTCACACAGGCTGAGGATGACCGTCGAATCATTGCGGGGACTATCGAGAGTGGAAGAATCAGCCCGGGGGATGATGTCACGTTTTACCCCTCGGGAAAATCGACCTCCGTCGCATGTATTGAAGGTTTCAACACGGCTCAACGATCCTCCGTCGAGTCACCCTGGGCGACCGGCTTTACAATGGAGACGCAGATTTATATCAAACCCGGTGAACTCATGTGCAGGACAGATGATCCGTCACCGGTTATCGGCCGTCGGTTCCGTGCAAACATGTTCTGGCTGGGACGTCTTCCAATGGTCCAAGGGAAGCATTACAAGCTGAAGATAGGGGCGGCACACGTCAGCGCACAACTGGCGGATGTGATCAGCGTCCTCGATGCCTCGGATCTTAAGACGGTTGAAGGCAAGACCGAGATTGAAAGGCATGATGTTGCCGAGTGTGTCATCGAGCTGTCTCACCCCGTTGCATTCGATACGCGGAGCCTCAATGAGGAAACCAGCCGGTTCGTGATCGTCGATGAGTATGAGATTGCCGGCGCGGGTATTATCTTCGAGCCTGTGGGCGAGGAGAATTCACTGCTCAGGGGTGATATCAGGCAGCGTGAAAGTCAGTGGGAAACGAGCCTTATCTCATCAACAGAACGGACGGATCGTTATGGACACGGGGGAATGCTGGTCGTTTTTGTCGGCCGATTTCGCAGTGGCAAGCGAAACCTGGCAAAGCATGTGGAGAGAGTTCTATTTGGAACTGGAAAGAAAACCTATTATTTTGGCCTTACCAATCTCACAAATGTGTTTGATGTTTTGGACAAGAATCAGGACAGACATTCGTCCGAGCATGACAGGGCCCTGGACAAACTTGGTGACCTGACCCGTCTTTTGACCGACGCGGGCCTGATTATCCTGACATGCCTGACTGATGTCGACGATTTCGACATGGAGAAACTTCGCCAGCTAAATGCGCCCAAGAGAATGCTGGTCATAACGATGGGTGATAATCGGTTCAACAATTTCGGGCCGGACCTCGAACTTCCCGAGAATCCAGATGACCATGAGGCTGCCGCAGAAAGGGTCATCGACGTCATCGTAAAAAATGAAGTGTCATCTAATTTCTCCATTTAGGGGCAGGACGTGAAGGATACCCGTAGCCCATTAACACCCCGTGATTCCGAATCCGTTCAACCGGATGGTCATGACCAACAGAGGGACCGGCAGGGTTTTACACTTTGGTTTACGGGGCTGTCCGGTTCTGGAAAATCGACAATTACCCAGAAACTTGCGCCACGTTTGCGCCAAAGAAACCGATCCGTCGAGATTCTCGACGGTGATGAGGTGAGGGAGAATCTCTCAAGGGGCCTGGGGTTTTCCCGTGAGGACAGGGATATTAATATCCGCAGGATTGGTTGGGTGTGTGCCCTGCTGAATCGCCATGGGGCCGTGGCGATCAGCGCGGCAATCAGCCCGTTCAGAGAAGCACGGGAGAAAAATCGGGGGCGTATCCGGAATTACATCGAGATTCATGTCGATTGTCCGCTTGAAATCTTGAGGAAGCGGGACCCCAAAGGTCTCTATGAGAAGGCGATGCGCGGTGATATCTTGAAATTCACCGGTGTTTCAGATGATTATGAACCGCCGGAAAACCCGGATATCCATCTCCGCACAGACGTGAATGATCTTGAAACCTGTGTGGATCAGGTCATTAACTACCTGGAGGAAAATGGATGGATTCTTCCGGAACATCAGTCGACGGGTGAATCATGATGCAAAACATGCCGGGCATCATCGGGACAGATTACGACCCGGATTCTCCACGTGAAATCCTCGACTGGGCTGTTAATCGCTGGGGTAGTGAACTCATGATGACCACCGCACTCGGCTACAGTGGAATGGTCCTGATGAGCATCCTTTCCGAGATGGCCCGGAGTGTACCCGTATTCTTCATCAACACCGGTTTTCATTTCGCCGAGACACTCAGTTTCCTGGAACACTGTCGTGAAAAGCTGGGCCTGGATATTGTGGAGCTGAAACCTGAGCCTGTAAAACAGGAATTTTTGGCCGAATACGGGGAGGATATCATGGAGCGTAGTCCGGATACCTGCTGCGGGGTCAACAAAGTTCAGCCCCTCAAGAATCTTCTGGCCCGGGGTCAATACAAGGCCTGGATTTCAGCCTTGCGTCGGGATCAGGCCGATACCCGCAAGTCTATTGAAATCGTCGAGACGATGGGGGATGGGGTGGTCAAGATACATCCTCTTGCCCATTGGGACAAGGCTCAGGTGTGGAAATATATCAACGATCATGATGTTCCATATCATCCCCTGCATGATGAAGGCTTCATGTCCATCGGCTGCCAACCCTGCACGCAGAAATCGGGGCATGGCGGCCATGAACGGGACGGCCGCTGGGCGGGTAATGAGAAGGTTGAGTGCGGCTTACATCTGATTGGTGGCAGGGGAGATGACATGGGAGATCAATAAGATATCCCCGGGCGTTTTTTATCCTGTCATCGATATTCACGACTGATTCAGGAATTTCTGGCAGCCATTCTGTTTTTATCCCACATACCCGTGATTCCAGCAATCAATAGGCTGCATGACAAGATGAATACGATCATGATCAGGTTGATTGCACCCTTTTCGTAAAATGCCTTTGCCGCCGCCGCAATAAAAGCCAAGCCGGCAATCAGGTTGAGTCCGGCCATCAAAGGAGACATCCGTAGAGGCTTTGGGAGGAAAATCCAGTCCATGAACGGGTTGGCAAGCGCATAAATACCGCACAGAACACTTCCTAGGCAGATGGAACTGGGCGTGATTAGTTCAACGGGCCTCAGGTCGGGGTCGATCCACCTGACCCAGCATAACACTATCATGCCGCCCCCTAGACACCAGCCGATAACGGCCAGGCGGATCTTCCGCTCATTCAGCCTTCCGTGCATGCGCGGTGATGCATTGATAACTTCATAAATGAAGCGATTTGAAAGTTCGGGGCTGCCGTAGATGGAGCCGAAAAAGGCCATTAGGACCCCGATCCAGTATAGGGGAACAAGATACCCGGTCACGGAACCAAGAAATTCGGCCTGCAGCATGAGCAATTCATTTTTAGCGGGTACCAGGTGTTCAGGACGGAGAATTTCGGCCCCCAGGATGCAAAAGGATGCGGAGATAACGACGACTAAGGTGAAGCTGGCCAGGGTGTCCACCCGGGCAGCACGCAGCCATAGCCGGGCGGGATGATCTTTTCGGGCAGCCATCGAGTCCAGTTCTTCGATCGTGGCTGGTCCCAGATGGCTCCGTCCCCATTTCTTGTCACGTAGAAACGAGACATAGGCCAGGTAGTTGGAACCAGTTCCGCCGATGAATGATACATATACGAGCACTTCTACCCAGACGCTTCGTTCAGCCAGAATCGGGTATTTTCCGGAAAGCCAATCGGGGTAAGATAGGGGTTCGGGGATCAGCATGCCGCCAATTGCGGCAGTCCAGTCCGGGTTGCAATGCAGGACTGCAAACAAGATCCCGATGATCAAGAGACCAAGGATAAGTATTTGCAGTGTTTCGAGGAAACGATACCCCTTGAAAAGCAAGAGGAGCATTGCAAGTGACATTCCGATCAACGCCCAGTAAAAGTCACTGTATCCGCCGATTTCCCCGAATATGCTAGTACAGATTTCTCCCAGGACGCCCCCCAGAAATGCATAGACAAGTGGATAGAAGGCAAGGGCAATGGCCAGGACAAAAATATGCAGCCAGCCACGGGGGCCGGGGATGCAATTCCAGCGTTCGAGTGGATGCGCACCGCTGAGAATCATGTGGCGCATGCTGGAATAGGCCAGATTCCACTTCAATACGGCGACGACAAGGATGATCCACAAAAGGGGATAACCAAATATGGCCCCTCCACGGGAAGGAAAGATAGTTTCTCCGCTGCCGATGGTGACAGATGCCAAGATGGCCCCCGGCCCGAAGAACCGCAGCCACTTGAGCGGATTGCCTGATTTCAAGGCACCTGGAACTTCCATCATGCCGCCTTGGACTGGTTTCCATCTTCACCGGATCGGAGATGATCTTAACACAAACCCGGATATCGTTTCCATAGGCGAACTGCGGCCTTATCATTGATGTCCCCTGACCCAATATTGGTTTTCTTTCCGTGCGGCCATGCTTAAAATTGACCTGAATAGTAACGTTGGGTAAGTTTCACCCCGGATGCGGACGGTTGCTTGGGCGGCCGGCATACCCCTGCCTCTATTGGTCATCCTTCTGGATTGGAGAAAAAAATCATGAAAACCCCCGTATCTGTAAAATATATATACTCAGACCTGACATGGCCGGAGGTCAACGAGGCTGTCAGGATGAACAAGGTAATCCTGCTGCCTATCGACATGACTGAACAGCACGGCCCGCATTTCCCTCTCGATGTAGACAACCTGATTGCCGAATTCCCTATGTAGGGAGGCCGGTCACCGTGCGCCCGACAGAATTCTCGTGGCGCCTTGGTTGCCTATGGGTTCAATGTTCATGCCATGGACTTCCCGGGGACGCTCCATGTTGCATGGAATCACTTTTTCGAATACTGCCTCGATATCTGTAAGAGCATCAGTTATCACGGATTCAAGCGGATCATTTTGGTCAATGGCCATGGTTCCAACACCCCCCTGTTGGAATTTGTAGGACGGCGTGCGATCATGGAAACCGATGCGCTCCTATCCTGGTTCATGTGGTGGAATCTTCTGCGTGTTGATCTTGGATTCATAGAAAGTTTTCGCGAATCCTCGTTTCCCGGTGGTGCGGGTCATGCCGGGGAAGTCGAGACCTCTGTTTATCTGCACCTTTGCCGCGAAAAGGTGCAGATGGACAAGGCTGTGGACCGCAATGCCTGGTATAATGCATATGGAGCAAGTGGATATCAGTGGAGCGATGCCTTCGGAAGTGGCCCGGTCACTTGTTTTGAATGGATAAATACCTTCTCCGAGGATGGAGTATTTGGAGATGCCACGAAAGGAACCGCAGAAAAGGGCGGAAGAATATTCGAGGAAGCTGTACGGCGACTGGTGGAATATGTCGATCTGTTCCAGAACCAGTCGAAGCGCGATCGGAAGGACTATCATGAAACGCCCCCGACACATGATCTGCCACAGGCCTGAAATCTGTTTTCTCCTGTGAGAGGGGGGAGTATTCACCGTGAATCAGCTGGATTCATGTTTTTACGATAAACAAGATCGTGTCCATGAGGTGTAGATGCCTTCGCTGGAAATCCACGATTGAAACCCGTCCCTTGCGCCAGAGCCAACTGCTTCCCTGCACGGACCTTGTGGGATATATCGTGCCTGTATCCTCGGAGTCAGAGGGGATGTAGATTGCGTATTTATCTGCGACGGAGCAAACGCAGGATGCGCCTGGGACTTTTGAGGTTGTACTTCATCCGGTATAGCGCATGAATAATTCGGTAATGGATCCAGCGCCGCCTCTTGATGGACTCAGCGCCGCTCTGGTAGTGGTCATAGAATAGCCAACGGTCACGGGCCGGCAGGCGGACACGGGAAAGATCTCGATGCCGATCGAGCAGGCTTACACGTCGCCGGAATCGGCTGCGTGCCACATCGATCAGCGCGAATTTCAACCTGGGAACTTTTTCGGTGTGTATCACGTGTGGTGACAGGAGGATGTTTCCACCGGTCAGGTCGCGGTGGTAAATACCGTTTTTATGAATTTCCCTGACGAACCCTGCAAGTAGCCGGACAAATGTATTGCGATCAACATCAATGGGGAGTGACTTGCCAGACCTGACAGCGTTGAGTACGTGTCGCAGGGGGATATAGCCCCTGAGGTTCTCCACGACCATGTAGCTGGGTTCACAGGTAGGACTTTCGACATGGTCAATCAAGATTAGGGGCACCGGAGCCTGAATCCCCCTCTGGATGATCTTGCAACTGTTGTTCCAGGCCTTTGCAGCACGTGATTGTGTTCGGTCGGAGATGAACCTGCGTGTATTCATGCGTTTCAGCATCACGGGCAGTGAAACATTTTCCCCGGCTGCATCAATGGAGTCCAGATGCATTTCGAACAGCCGTCCACGTTTTGATGACTTGACAATCTTTCCGCCAGTCAAGCTGAAAAGACTGTCAGGGTCATCCAAGCAATCCTTGATTGTAGGTGTCAGCATGTCCCTGCGGATAAGAACCCTCCATTTCCCGTGGCGCCTGATAATGTAAGGCTGGTCCTCGGCCTGAGGAATCATCAACTGTCGTAAATGATGGGCGGAAGTTGTTTCCCGACGGGAATTATCGGCAATATTGGCGCCAAAGATATAGATAGGATCGGGCCCGAGCGTTGCCTGTTTCCAGTGAAGTGCATTTCCGCGCATATTTTCGATACGTAGGATCCCATTTGCAGGTGGCAGAAGGTAATGGCTGATCCGGTCGGCCATGCCATCGTGTGTCCAGCCGACAAATATTCGCCTGTCCCGGTCGTCCGATATTTCTTTCCTGGCGAACTCAAACAGGAAGGTTCCCTCAGACGTTGGAATACGTTTTAGAAACCGTGTATTCTTCAGGATACTGATGACCTGGCGGTAGGCATGGAATCCTGGACGGATCCTGTAATTCTCAAGATGCCCCCCCATTCTTCGATGACCGTAGACCATCGGAACACGGGGTTTGTAGCCGGTATCGTCACCGATCAAGCCCTTCGAGTGTGAAACTAACTGTCCCCAGTATACCTTTTCAGCATAGCCGCTTGATGCCGACAAGACAAAATAACGTACCAGATATCGGGCTGCCTGGTCGGGATCGACATAGCGAAACTTCCTGGACTCGGGGAATTTTTTCAGTGTCCAGTATGCATACGTGCTGATGAATCCTGGTGAACCGAAGTGCTGCCCGATTGATGCCAGAACACGCAACTTGCCAACCAAGTCCATTCTCAGCCTTTCGGAATTCAGGGGGAGAAGATGGGTATCATGGTTTTCTGGTTGCCCTGAGCGGTCGACGAAAAGGTTGTCAGTATGGAGGCAGGGCAGGCATCCGGCGCGCCGGAGACCGGCCAAGGTCGCGACATTATAGAGGGGGGCGAAATCCGACACGTTGCCCCCATACCATTTAATGCCGTGTTCCCGGCATACTTCCTCGGCGATTTGGGCTGCACGCACGTATCCCTTGACAGTGTATCCTGCCCAGCTGAAACGGTTGATTGTGCTGCCAATTTCGACGGCTTCAATCTTGCCTCCAAGCACTTGAAGAGTCTCTTTCAGATAGACACGCCAATTCATATTCTGCTTGGATCCCCCCATGCCGAAGGCTTCCGAAGGTGGCTGTAGAAGCTGAAGCAGTATGTGATAACCCAGATCATGGAGACGCTGGACGAGCCGATTCATGTTTTTGTGATCATCCCTGTCGTAGCCCAGGTTCATCCGGACTGATTTTAAACCCAGTTCATCAAGTCGTGCGATCAAATAATCATCAAAAGACGCGTTTGGTCCCGGCGTAATGTTGAGACCGAAAAAATCCTCGGTCACATTGTGTGGGAGATACGGGTCAGAAGTGTGTTTCAGGATCCGACGTATACGTGGCCAGAAAAGAAGATTGGCCACGACGATGTTTAGTGCCGATCTGATCCAGCGGAAGTTGATTCCCGGACATGAGAACAGATCCGGACTTTTCAGAGGGGTGGCTTCCTTACCCTGGCCGGATCTCTCCATCCCGTCTTGGTCGGTCTGCATTGTCACGCTCATAAAAATATACGGGCTTAAGAACTTTCTGTAGACGGTTCCGTGGAAATGGATGGTTTACAAAACAAGATAGAGGTGGGCCTGTTAATTCATGTCTTCCAAGGATGCAGGGGTCTTTGCTTCTGCGGCGCGGGAACGATCAGCGAATACCACAAGTTGTATCCCAGCCTGTTCCCAGATGATATCCAGAAATGAGGAAAGCCACAGGAGGATATGTTGATACGGAGACCCTTGAATTTAGACAAAAAATACCAGAAAGAACCCAAGCGGATCCGTGATACCGGGCCCGGGACCCGTTCTCGATGAATCCTGCAGTTCTTTGTGATTCCATAAGTTATGTGTGGCGCGCCCGCCAGGAGTCGAACCCGGAACCTCCTGATCCGTAGTCAGGCACTCTATCCAATTGAGCTACGGGCGCACTTTCCGGGTCATACTTTTAACCGTGTTTCCGGGACGATGCAAGGAAAAGTTCCCCGTGGCTCATCTTTTCCCTTGGACATTGTGGTTTTAAGGGTTAGGGTTGACTGGAGTGGATGGTAATGTTCGGGATGTGCAGGAAACCCGACGGTCTTGCCGAGGTTTGGATTACGGGTAATTCCAGGATCGGCCCGCTCGTATCCTGGCTCAGGTCGCTGCAGGATGGTTGAGAAACCGACATTGAAAACCCCATGGCCAAGACAGTTAAGGAGTGATGCATGATTTCCGGTTTGATCCCACGGATCAGATTTCTTTTCCAGTGTTGCCTTGTGCTGTCGTTGCTGACGTTGGTTTCGCCGATCACGGCCCAGCAACTCAAGGTGGATGTCAAATTGTCAGATATTTCTGATATTTCACCACATCCCACGACCTATGTGTACTACGATGAGGTTGTGACTATTCAGGATCCTGGAGCTCATTATTACACGTTTTTCTACACCGGCCAGGTCAACCCTGACGCACGAGTACCAACGAGTTCTAAGATTTTGCGCATTCCGATCCCCGTGGATGAGTGGAGCCAGTACCGACAGCACATCATTACGCGGCTTACCGAGTTTTACCGCGGGGGTTCTACCGTTCCAGTCAGTGATCCAGAGCAGGAAAAAGCCGGGAAGGAAATAGCGGAAGATGAAACAGGGGATGAATTTGTGTCCGAATATGACGAGGAATTCGATGATGAATTCGGTGATGAAGGATTCGATGATGAAGGATTCGATGATGAATTCGGTGACGAGGAACTTGATTCCACACCAACCCCAACACCCACCCCGGTCCCTGCCACGATGGCAGGCATGTATGGAATGGGCTTCATGAATCCAGCTTTTTCCGCGGCAGGCGGATTCGTTCCTCCCGTGGCCGGCGGGATCCCTGGAGTGGGCGCAGTTGAGGGTGGGGAATTCAATCCTAAGGCAGCAGCAGAATGGACTTTTTATTACGACCAACTTGTTCTCTGGCAATATTATTGTGCCAGGGTTCTGCTTGATGGCCAGGATAAAGCCCTGCTGGAAGATAACGATGACAGCAGCCTTGTTGATGGTGAATCCACATCATTGGCCGGGGCGCCGGGGACAGCGGAAGGCGATAAACCAGCGCCTTCCTCATTCGGTTCAAGGAGTGGTGACGACTCATTCGGTGATCTTCCGCTGGCTTACCAGTCCATGATGGATTCCGATGGGGAGTTGCTTGTCCGGGAGGTATTTGACCCGATTGATGATCATGAAAACCCCGATCATAATCGTCGATATCACCAGAAGTATGTGGCCGCCTCCAAGGACAAGGAGGAGGATGTCTACACGGCCTTCATGGACATGATCAATGAAATTGATGCCCGAACATTGAACCAGGCCCAATATGAAGAATGGTTAAAGAACAAGCGGCAGGAAGTGCTCAATTTTGCCGAGGACTGGCGTCAGGCTGAAGAAGGGGATACGCTCCTGATCAACGATACCCTGTTCATTATCACCGAAGAGCCGTTGGATGCTGTGCCTATCGACGCCGTAAATGTTATTCGGGGGGAGCAGGTTACACCTCAGGACCTTCTGAATGATGATGGCAGCATCAAGACCCCGACTGTCTTCTAGAGCATCGGGTCGACGTTATTATCAAATAGGCTGTCATGGAGAATGGCCCGCCGGTGGATCTTGTCTGGATCGTTTCCGGGGCCTTGACCCATGATCGGATGATCCTCAGGCTTGTTTGTTTTTTTGTTCCGTCCTGAAATCATTCCTGCTGACCTGCGATGTGAACATGAACAAAAGCCATGCGGCCCAATTCCATCCCCGGGTCATCCCGCTTCTCTTCGCTTTCTTACTTCCCGTTAACAGCCAGTGCACGTTGCAGTTACCTGTTGTCAGCGATCAACCTCAACGGGTCATATCGATGGCTCCAAATCTCACGGAATCGATTTTCGAGATCGGGGCCGGTGAAAGTCTGGTCGGAGTCACTGACTTTTGCAAATATCCTTCCCAGGCAAGACAGCGCCAGTCCTGCGGTGGTTGGAGTAACCCGGACTATGAAGTCATAACCAGGCTGAAACCGGATCTAATCCTGATACAGGGTCGACATCAGTCGGTGCGTGATTTTTCAGCACGTCAAGGGATCAGGGTCTGCTCCATCATGATGGATGATGTGGAATCTATCACGGACGGGCTGGTGATACTGGGCGAAATTCTGGGTAGTCGTGACGGGGCGACATCGGCTGTCACGAAATTTGAGAATCGCTTGGCGGCAATAAAAATGGACCTGAAATCGCATCCCGTGCATAATCCGCCAAGGGTTTTTATCAGCCTTAGCCGTCGACCAGGCTCCCTGTCGGGAATCATGACTATGGTGTCTGGCAGTTTCATAGACCAAGCCCTCACGCTGGCGGGTGGAGAAAACATTTTCAATGATCTGGTGCATCCATATTCCCAGGTGTCCCAGGAAAATGTCATCGTGAGGGAACCGGAATTTATCCTCGAAATACGGGGAGACACCCATATGCGCGAGGAATCAAGGAGGGATCTGGTTGATGACTGGTCGGGTCTGGTTTCAATACCGGCTGTCAGGAACAACAGGATCCACGTTCTGGAGGCGGATTACCTTTTGATTCCCGGCCCTCGGTTTCCCCGGACAGTTGAAATGATATATGAGGTGCTCTATGAATGGGGCACGGGTGAAAAACATGGGGGTATTTAGCAAATTATTACCAGCAGGAAATCCGGCCTTTCTTTTGTCCTGATCTGCACGCTGTGCCTGTTGTCCGGCTGTGCCCTGTTCATGGATGCGGAACTCAGACGATTCGAAGGGGACTGGGACGCATTCGAGGTGGGGGGTGTTGAGGGATATTGCCGATTTATTATTGACGGAAATCGTCTTGAGTTCATGGGAGCCCAATCATGGTTTGTTTCAAGGCTCTTGATGGATGAAGATCGGGAATCGGGACGATTCATGCTGTTGATCGAGGACAGTCCATTAAAGCAGGATAACGGGAAATCTCTGCCCTGTGTTTACCGTTTCGAGGGGGATGAATTGACGATCGTTCTGGGTGGACCGGATTACATGGATTATCCGCGGTATTTTGACAAGCCCGAGGGATGCCGCTTGTTTCGCCTGAATAAATAGCCTCGATAAAATTCATGCGTATATTCCCATCAACATGCAGAGCATCCCTGGCATGTGATCCTCCGGTCGGCGCTTCTGAAGATATTGTTATCGACAGTCATCTGCATGCCCGATTCTTGCCGTACTCATTGAACCGTCCTTCAATTCCAGATATCTTCTGGATATATCCCTGCCGTCCGATGCTAATCAGATCTGCATCAATCACCTGATTTCAGTCGCTCAGTTTCCGTTCAGAAATATATATCCAGAGGGGTAATTGTACTGTTTTCGGAACTCTTCATCCAATTTCTTATCGGGAAGTGCGAGCAATGCCGGATTAGCAGATAGTTCGTACAGGTCGCGGGACGGCAAATCATAAGGGTAAAGTGTTGTTAATCCATATTCATCCTTCAGCACGGGTTTACTGTTAAGTCGGACGGGATTGAGGTATTCTCTGAAGATCCGGTCGAGATAACAGGTGAAAATTTGGCGGTCTGCCGAGAAGTTAGGGCGTAGTGTTCCCTTGAAGAGAGCGAGGTCATGCTCCAGTTTATGCCCTGGTTTCCGTTCCCGGATGCCTGTCGTGACGGATCCCCGACCTGGATGATCGAAATACCTCTGATACCATCCGGACCCGATGAAGTTGGTCCCGAATACAGTGACATCGGTACGGTATTCGAGCACGATCTGTTGGTACCAAAGGGCGTAGATGTCGTTGTCCGCATGGGTCAGTATGATGGAATTCTCGGGGAGAAGGTCGAGAATTGCCCGACCCCAGTCCAATGGCGTCCGGTCCCCTGATTTATCGATTCGGGGAAACTGTATGAAAACGATGGCAGCCATAACGAGAAGAAGCAGGCTTGAAGTCGTCCCGGAATAACGAAACGGTTCTTCAGTGAGCCGGATCCGGTTGACGATGAAGGTCGTTATGCCGGCCAATACGGGAGGAGTGGCGACAATAAAATAGGCATCGATATCAGGTATTTTGTAAATCAGTGAAAAGACACATGTTGTCCAGATACAACCCATCAGTCCGAGACCCAGATATCGGCAACTTCTTGAGAGATGTACGAGGCCAACTGTGGATATAAGAATGATCATGAATCCCAGAACCGGATACAGGGGTTCCAAGGGTGCGATTATCGGGAGCCATTGGGTCCCCCAGAAGTTGAACCAGTAGATAAGCCCATCCTGAACTTGTTGAAAATTCACATCCAATTTCAATTCGCTGAACTGGCCACCGCTAACCACCCAGAGAAAATTATCGAAACTAGAGGGGTCACCCCAGTTTAGCTGAGGATTCGACGCGGCTCTCAGGGGAAGGTATAGGTAACCCGACAGGCAGGCTAGGTAACAGCCGCCCAGAGTTGAGACAGTAGCCGCGCCTCGGCGACTGATTCTCAGAAAACGGATCACGTATAAGATGCCGAGAGGAAACAGTGCTATTCCCGAGTAATGGTTCAGGGATAAAATGCCTAGCGTGAAGCAGGCCAGTATGGCACCCGTCAGGCTAGGTTTACGGCGATGTCCGGCAACCGTAAAGACAAAGAGTATGCAAGCCATGCAGAATGTCAATGGATAGACTTCCGCAAAGGTTGCATGGTTCCAGATTGTCAACGAGAAGGCCGTGGCAAAAGCCAGGAATAATGCAGGCACCATGGGCGAGATGGAGGAGGTGTGGAGGTTGTTATTGACAGGGATGGATCTTGCGGTTTCGGAAATTCGGAAGATATGCATGTAGAACAGGAACAGGATTGCACAACCCAGGCTCAGAAGCGCCGTGCTGAGGAGAGTCATGGCCCGCCCCGGGTCCATCCCGCCTGAGGCTTGGATGACAAGATTGCCGACAAGCATGTAGAGCGGGTATCCGGTGGGGTGTGGAATACCCAGAGAGGATGCTGCGCAGGTCAATTCAAGCCCGTCCCCCCACCAAGCACAGGGCGCCGCGGTTTGATAGTAAACTAGAAAGACGATGACGCCCGTCAATAGGCAACCAACTATTATTTGCCTGGGGGATAATTCCATGAATCGGGAGCCGATCGAGGCTTCGGCAGGTGAGGATTCGTTAGGAGTTACTTGAACTGGGGTGTTTCCCGTCATGACGGCCGGCTGGGTCGCCTTTTGCGTTGAAGGAGTCTATAAGATTTTTCCACATAATCCTGCAGGTCTGGGGAGCTGATACGTGCATAAATATCGCCGGTGATCCTGCGTGCATCTGCGAGTCGTATCTGCCGAATCAGCCTCTTGATTCTCGGTACAGCGGAGGGTCCCATACTCAATTCATCTACACCCAGGCCAACGAGCAGGACAGCGCACAGGGGATCAGAGGCCATCTCGCCACACACACCTACCCAGATGCCCTCTCGGTTTGCAGCAGAGACGATATTTCGCAGTAGTCTCAGGATGGCCGGATGAAACGGATCATAGAGGGAAGCCACCTGTTCATTTCCACGATCTACCGCCAGTGTATATTGAATCAGGTCGTTGCTTCCGATTGAAAAGAAGTCAACTTCCCTGGCCAGCTGATCAGCACAAACGGCGGCAGACGGGATCTCGATCATGATTCCGGTCTGGATGTCCTTGTCAAAATCATGACCCTCCTCGATGAGTTCCTTTCTTGCGTTGTCTAGGATTTCCCGGGCTGCATGAACCTCACCCAGATTTGATATGAGTGGAAACATGATTCGCGCGTTACCGAAGGATGATGCACGAAGAATGGCCTTGAGTTGGGCACGGAACATTTCAGGCCTGGAGAGGGACAACCTTATGGCGCGTAAACCCAGAAATGGATTCAACTCCTTCCCCGTCTTGAGATCCCGGATGAATTTGTCCCCCCCAAGGTCGAATGTCCTGAAGATCACGGGATGGGGCGCCATGCTTTTAACAACGTTTCGGTATACCTCAAATAGGTCCCCTTCTGAGGGGATATCATTGTTCTCAAGGTAATGAAACTCTGTTCTGAAGAGGCCGACTCCCTCGGCCCCGTGCTCGAATACGTGCGGGATCTCAATCTCCAGTTCGATATTTGCGGAAAGTTCAACCCGGTAACCGTCGATCGTTTCTGCCGGAAGGTTTTTGAGCTTAGTGAGATCCTTTTCGAGAATAAGGTGCCTGCGATGTTGCGCCTTGGCCCGCCTTATTTCCTGTGGTGTCGGGTCAAGTGTTACTGTCCCGTCATAGCCATTGATGATGACGAAAGTCCCCTGTTTGAGTTGATGGATGGAATCGCCGAGACCAACAACGGCAGGGATTTCCAGGGCCTTGGCCAAGATGGCCGTGTGTGATGTCGGTCCGCCAAGTTCAGTTGCAAAGCCCTTGACGTGTTCATGGTCCATCTGGGCAGTATCAGAAGGGCTGAGGTCGGTGCAGGCAACAATGACATTGCTGTTAAAATGTAGCGGATGGATCAGGTTTTCATTGTCGGCAACGAGATACTGGCAGACCCGGTTCCCAACATCCAGGATATCACTGCTCCTCCCGGCCAGGAATTCATCGTTTATGGCACTGAACTGGTCGGCGAAATATTTGATCTCATGCATGAGTGACCATGCGGCGTTGTCCCGATCCTTAGTTATTCGCTCCATGATTCGTTGCAAAAAATCCTGATCCTGCAGAAATAATATCTGGGGGTCAAATATTGCAGCATGGGCTTCATCAAGTGTGACCTGAACCTTTCCACGGAGCATTTCAAGATCGATAATGGCCTGACTGATCGCAGCCTTTAGCGCCTGTTTTTCCTTCTTGATCTGGCTAGGTTTGATCTTCTGCCGGGAAACCACACGATGGGGGTCATTGTTGTAGACATGAATATGGGCAATGCTGATACCCTCAGATACGGGTATTCCCTTCAGCAACCTGTTTTGGCCATCTAATTGAATATCCGACATGGAGGAATTACCGGTTTTCAGAGTAAATCATGTAATTGAGAAGTCGGCACTTTAAGGAAGGACGTGGTTATTCACCGAAGCCGCTTTCAATCAGCTCGACAATGGCTAGCAAGGCTTTTTCCGATTCTTCACCATCTGCCTTGATCTCTAAAGTACTTCCGCATTCGGCAGCGAGCATGATGACTCCCATAATGCTCTTGGCATTGACCGTCTGCTCATCTTTTGTCAGTGAAATCTCACACTGGTCGTACTGACTGGCCAGCTTGACCAGGGCCGATGCAGGCCTGAGATGGAGACCCAGCTGGTTGGGTACTGTGATGCTGACTTGGTGACCTGTTTTCGTTGATTCAGGTTTTACGGATGCCATGATTATCGGGATACCTTGGAAAACCTTTTACCGAAATCATCGTGAACTCAAACGGTGAAAGGATGCGAAGACCGGATCCTTTATGAGTCACCCCTGTTCACGAAACAAAGGCTTTGTGTCTTGACCCTGGGTAAACAGGGGGGATCACCCACAATCCTAATCCATCCTTTCAAATAGTCAATTGGCAAAATAAAATCAGTAGATAATCGTGGATTGCTAGGATTTCCTATGGAGATATACTCATCATTGTTTTACAAGAACTTAAGACCACCTGGTGAAACTAATTGTTGGATCAATATTGCCCGCCTTCCGAAGGACAGATAAGGGCTTCAGGAAACTATTTACAGGTCGTATTTATGATTTCAGGGGTGAATATAAGTTGTCTGTCTTCAATGGTCATTTTTATATCGAAATGCTACATATGTGCCATGAGGTCATTTCATTGGAGAGCGCCGTGCAGGGTATATCTACATTGTCCCGGGCAATGAGATCAGGCACGCCTTCTGAAATATCGTCATGCTGGCGGGAGACATGCAGGTGGCCCAGAAGAAGAATGCGATATGATGTCCCCTGATTCATTTCCCCGCCATATCTTTTTGTCGCTTTTCCTGCTGATTCAATCCATTTTCCCGGTGACCGGTCGGGTTGATGGAGACAGGGGAATGGAGCATATTGTCGAACAGTGCCTTTTGGGCCCGAGGATTCCCGGCACGGAGGCCCAGTCGGCCTGTCGTGACTGGATCGCCTGTGAGTTGGGGAAATTGGGAATGAAGGTCCGAATTGAGTCTTTCGATGTAAGACTTCCGCTGCTGGAGAAGGATGTTCCGGCCTACAACATCTGGGGTATGTGCTGTGCTGACAGGCCAGCTAGCCCGACCCTGATGATTACTGCACACTGGGACACACGTCCATATGCGGATATGGATCCGGATGTGTCCCGGCAAAGGCGGCCGTTTGATGGGGCGAATGACGGCGCATCAGGAGTTGCGCTGGCGCTTGAGTTGATGAACTCGCTGAAAGACTCCCCGTTGGCGGACAACATTGTTGTTGTTTTCTGGGATGCAGAGGATTCCGGGATCAACGATGATCCGCAATCTTGGGCCCTCGGGTCGTCCTATGCGGCAGACCATTCGCCTGCCTGGATCGACCAGGTCGTCCTTGGGGTCAATCTGGACATGGTCGCCGGCAGTGACCTGAGCCTTGTTCGGGAAGGTTATTCGGTGGGGTCGGCGCCGGGAATTGTGAAAGACATTTGGGAATTGGGTGAAGCCATGGCGCCGGACCTTTTTGAGCAGGCGGGAACCCGATGGATATACGACGATCATGTCCCATGGATCAGGAAAGGTGTTCCTTTTGTGAACATCATAGGCTTGCCCTATCGCCAATGGCATACCACGCGGGATGTCCCGTCCAGTTGTAGCAGCGATAACCTTGAGAGACTGGGCAATGTGATATTGAACTTCATCCTTTATGGAGACTGGTCAAGGCATGACGGAAATCCTGGGAATATGCCCATGAACAGGATTGACTGAACGTGTATTCCCATTGATGATGAAGGGACTATCCAGGAGAGCTGAAAGATCGTGATTGCCCGCAAGCCATACATTTTCATCGCTCGATTGATAAGCCTGCTCAATATGATATTTTTATGTCTGTTATTCGGGTGTGCCGGGACCCGAACCACCTTTCTGACGGATCATCGTTACACCCGCCTGCATCCCGGTGACCCGGTGGCCGTCTATCTTGAAACGATCGACCATCCGTACAAGGAGATCGCCTTCATCGACAGCGAGGCCTATGCCAATATCGATGATGAGATCAAGATGAAACAATTGGAGCAGCTGAGGTCAAGGGCAAGAAGTCTCGGGGCAAATGTGATCCAAGAGGTTCGAATCCTTCCACGCAATATCAGGGGATACACGATTGATGAAGCGGTGCCATTTGCGTCCTGGAAACAGGGGGCATACCAGGTGTTCTTTATGCGAGGGAAAGCGGTACGTGCCGCGGGGGGCGGAATCGGGGGGGGCGGTACGACACCTGAGCCTGAGGGGTGGGTTGTGGATCGCCTACCGCTTCCTGCGAGACTGGCAGAATGAGAATGCGAACATTGGTAGGCTGCAGAATCCCGGCGGAGCTTGGTCACGGGTTCAGGCCGGGTGCATTTCAATGCCGACAATCAATTCATGCTTGAAAACGTATATTATCTTAACAACGAGCGGAGCCTGAGCCTTGTTGAGAGATTTGGCGGGACCATCCTCTCCGTATGTTTTCACCTGGCCTTTTTCTCAATCCTCTTTATAAACCGCCAGTCCCTGAATAACGCCCCGGCTGATGTGGATAGCCTGATACGGGTTTCCCTGCTTGAAATCCCGGAGCTGAGAAACACCGATAGCCATGATCCCGTTACGGATGATGAGAACATGGGACAGATTGAAATGTCGAGTGATACCCGGTCGGATACGGGCAATGAACCGAAGGATAAATCCGGAGTGGAAGACATCATGGGTCGTGTTGAGAGAATGCCGCTGAAACTTCCCATACTTGATCCTGAATTAAGGGCTCCGCTCGATGGGGAACATATGATTCGGGAACAGCATGAACTGCTTGAATTAATGGCCGAGAGGAGCAGGCAGCAGGAATTCATGAATGACCAGTTGGCAGTTTCAGGATCCAATGCTGTTGGGGAAAGGCTGGACCTTCTGAATGTTGATCATGTTGCCGGGAAGACACTGTTTGCCGATCGCAAAGTTAGGGACGGATCGATTCGCAAGTTTGATATTGCGGGCGTATCTGCCGTGGCGGCACAGGAGGTGCTGGATAGGTATGGGATAAGGACATATCTGTCGGGAGCAAAGAATAATACCGCAATGGGAAGGCGGGGTGATCGGGGTACAGGGATGTCTGGTGGACGGTTTATTAATGCTTCGGGCAAAGGCGATTACCATATTTTCAGTTACAGCCGGGTCGCGGGTGATAAATTTTCCCAGCTCGAGATTGATGCATTGAAGCGGGCAGGCCACGATCCGGACAAGGTTCGTATCCTGAAGATTATCTTCGGCATTGTATCCATTGGCGACGGTTATGATCTCGGTATAAAATCGATCAAGGTAATACCAATACAGCCATCCGTGGACTGATCAGGGAGTCGTGAAGAAATGCATCCCGTTTTATTTCGTATAGGTGATTTCTCCATCGGCACCTATGGACTTGCTGTCGTGGCGGGGTTGTTCTCAGCCATGTGGCTGAGCAGGAGACTTGGTCGTCGTTGCGGCATACCCCCTGATTTCTACTATGACCTGGTGTTTCTTGTGATGGTTTCCGGATTTATTGGCGCGAGGCTGTTCTTCATCGGATTGAACTGGAATAATTTCCTGGGGGATCCAGCTGCCTATATCTTCTCGCGGCAGGGTTTTGTGTACCTGGGCGGTTTTTTCGTCGCCACGATGTCCGCCATTCTCTTTATTCGACGAAGGAAACTACCCCTCCTTGCTGTTGGGGACACGGTTGTGCCGGCTGTTGCGTTGTCCCATGTCTTCGGTCGACTGGGTTGTTTTTCGGCAGGCTGCTGTTATGGGAAAATAGTCCCGGCCAACGGGACGTCGGGATGGATGGATCTTGTGTCCATCCGTTATCCGCTGGCCCATCAACCTGATGGCCGTATCGACCCGATGTTTAATTTCGCATACCACACGCAGGAATATTCGGGGATGATTCAACAGGGCATGCCGCCCCTACCCGTCCTCCCTGTCCAGTTGTTTGAAGCTGCCGGCAATCTGGGCATATGCTGCCTTCTTCTCTGGTTTTGGGGGCGATTGAGGTTTTCCGGACATGTATTCACACTTTACCTGCTTTTCTACGGGATCATGCGATTCTTCCTGGAATACTTGAGGGGGGATGTGGATCGGGGACTTTACTTTAATGAAACGATCTCGACATCACAGATCATCAGCTTGATAGCCATTGCGGCCGGCTTGACGATGATGACAGTTTTAAGACACAGGGGAGCACGGCCGGCGCTTTCGTCGGCCGATGTTCTCGGTCGATATGTCACGCCCGGTAGTGACCGGACCAAGTATCAGTCCGGATCCGATAAAAATATTCCGAGTAAGAGGAAGGCAGGAAAAATGAAAAGTAGGCGTGGTGGCAATTAAAAAAACACAACCGGGCTGGCCCGTAGGAATTATAACCCGCAGAACCTCAGAGTTCCTGTTATTAAAAAACCATGAATATAACCCGTTCAGCCAGGAATCCCGATCAATTCATACAATTTCTCACAGAATCGCTCCGTGGCAGTCCCGGGATTATAGAAAATATCTTTCGCAGCCTCCCGCCTGACACGACTGAATTCAGCCGGATTGTTCAGCGAATCGATACATGCCTCCATGCATGCATCCTCATTCTTGACTATCCGTCCCGTTTTCCGTCCCCATCCGTCCAGGTCAATCGTCGCCCCATATTTCCTGATAAGTTCAGGCGCATCCATCCAAATGACGGGTCGGTCCAGCAGCAGGTATTCATTCGCGACCGACGATCCGTCAGAGATAAGTACATCCGATGCATGAAGCAGGGGAGCGATATTGCTGCAATACGAAAACCGGACAACTTCATTTTCAAGTTCCGGTCCTGCTTTGACCCAGTCAATAGGGTTTGTTGACGGGTCCAGGGTCCAATCATGCAGCTTGATGATCAGTGTAAACATATCCTGTGACGCACAATTTTTGATAAACTCCAGGCCCGGACCATAGAGCGAGGACTCAGATCTCCAGGTCGGTGCATAAAGGACCACGGGTCGCCGGGGGTCGACACCCAACCGGGCAAGTGTTGAATCCCGTTCCAAGGATCCGTCACACAGCACGTCCAGCTTGGGCATGCCAATCCGGTGGAAACAGGGGGAGTCCTCCTCATAGAGGCCTTTCTCGATGAATCGGCGCCGCATATCCTCCCCGACCAGGAAAAGATCGCTAAACTTACGGATTTTGGGTGTATACATCCTGCCCTTGAAGGAGACTCCGTGAAAAACTTGGATTCTTTTTCGCGCTCTGTAGGTAGGCTGATAAATGTCAGCGCTGATGAATGCATCCCAGCGTTTCCATTTTGTAACCAAGGATCCGGCTTGACTGGAAACATTGAGACCCAGCGCGCGAGCCATGGATACCGCACTCATTCCATCTCGACTCTCGCCGCAGAAATTGAATCCCAGGCGTTCATCCCGGACAAGTTGTCGCAGTGGCCTCTCAAACATGATGGCATTCATCGGAGTTTTTGAATATAAAAGGATTTCTGGCATGATTGGTTAGGGAAATGCTCCCTGAATTCACTCGACGTTTGATTGTTTTGGATGGTTGACCCTGAAAACAGATAATTTCCTGCCCCGAAACTCCCGGACAGACTCGAGTTCAGGCTTTGTCCAGATCTCCTTGAACCTTGCGAACTCGTCAGCTGTGAAACGCGGTCGAAACAGGTCTGTTCCGCGCCTGATATGCTCAGGACCATGATATAGCCCAAGTTCCCCCCGGTTCAGGAGGATGTAATTTATATTACCCATGGCCATTTGATCCAGCATGTCCGAAAAATTTACCGATTTTCTTATCCAAGGTAACGGCTGGGGTGTGTCAAACCAGTCACTTGCAATCACATTGGTGCCGAAATACAGGGTTCGATGTTCGCCTACGATCAGGATTCTTTCATCTTTCCCGATATTCTCCCCGCACCACATTGCAGCGGGATAATAATTCAGCCTCAGGGACTTGTAGATTTCGGGATTTTGGAAACCCAGCCCGGTTCGTATCGCCTCCCTTTTCCAGGGTTCGCCTGATACGGGTTCTCCCAGCATGATCCCACAGAAAATCAGAAGATTCATGGCCATGCTGACGATCAGGGTTATCCTGAAAAGGGCAGGGAAAATTTGGCCTGTCGTATCACGTTGTTCAAGAAGCCTGAAATGATTAATTGCGATGCATCCCGAGATCAGCACCAATGCCAGTGTTGGAAGCAGCAGTCTGTTGCTCTGGTAGGTGAAAAACCAGAAAACCCAGGATACGAGAATGGAAGCATAAAGCCAAGTTAGAAGGATTCTTGGAAATGGGTACGGTCTTGAATATCTTTTCAGGGATTTCCTCTTGCGTTCCAGAAGGATGGAACACAACAGGGAAAGTGTCAGGATCCAACCGAACAGGGGAATCAGTCCAAGAATATGGGATTCAAAAGCGTCGAAGTGAAAAACCGTTCTGTAGGGAGTCAGGATCAATTCAATCAGTTGGTTGAAGAAGGGGGAATAGCCTTCTGTTATTACCCCCTTGGCTGCAGCCCTGTTCATGTAAAACTCGGCGTTTGCACCCGGCAACAAACCCACCCGGGAAACCCCCCAAGAAAGCGGATAAAACGGGGTTAAGGGGCGGGCAGCAGTGCGAAGGGAGCAGAAGGTGGCCCAGGCCAGCCCCCCAATACCGGTCATGATTATCCTCAGGCATCCGGATGCAACCCCGGTGTCCCGGGGGTTCCGGTTGAGAACAGTCAGCACCATCCAAATGATTCCCAGGATGCCGACCAGCGGTAGCATGGTGTATTTCGTGCTGATGCAACCTCCGATACAGAATGTCTGGATTAATGCCAAACTCCATGAAAACCCCCGTTTGAGGCTGATTCCTGCAATCAGTACAAACCCCAGAAAGTAGGCCGTCATGAACATGTCGATGAAGCACCATGCACCAAGTATGGGTACGCTGGGTATCAGGAGGAAGCCCATGGCTGGCAATAGAGACAGACGATCACGATTTTTGCGTTTGTTGAACATTCTGAACAGTGTGGTGATCAGCCCCAGGCATATGAATAGCCAGGCGAAGTGAATCAACCTTCCCGATTCACCGTCACCCGTCAAGGCGGCCATAAAATGCATTTCACCAAGCATTGGAAAATTTGAGAATGCCTGATAAGGCAGATAATGGATTTTCCCAAGCTGCAGCCATTGTGCAGGAGCAGCCAGATGATATCTGGCTGCGTCCGATTCAACTTCCGGCGAGAAGATATATGGGACGGCCAGCCCCAGGATGATAAGAAGGGGAACAAGGCATAGGGCTGCCCGCACCCCACAGAACCCCCACGCTCCCGGTAACTGCCGAAAGGCATGATGGATACCGGACAGGAATGACCCGCGGGGAAGCCATCTTGATTTTATTGAGAAGAGGCCTGCAGGGACGCAAATAAAAATGGTGATGATGAGGGGCAGATAAACGGATTGCCTCGCATACCCTGCAAGGCCCATGCACAATATGATCCATGATAAAATCACGCCGCCAATAAGTGGCGCGACGAATAGGCTCTCAAGCGGGGTCAGCAGTCTTTTCGGGCGTGATAAGATGCTGATCAGGCAATAACCGATGCTGAAGTCACAAATGATCACAGGCAGCCCAAGGGCCAGGGCCTTGGCGATTCTTGACAGGGGAGATTCCCAAGTCCCGTCAAACAATCGTGGTAAATGCCATATCCAGTCAAAGAGAAATGGAAGGCGCAGATGGCCCATCATGATCAGGGTCGATACCAGAACCAGGGTCACGGCGATGATACGGATGGCAGAGTCCGCCGGACCGGGGTGATCGGGTGGAGACCCGGGCACACGCCTGACGTCTCCAGTGGTGGTTGATGGATCTTGAATCAAATGCGGTCCCCTGATATCCTGTCCCGCCGGTTAACAGCTGTTGGAATGCCCGGTGGCGTTCACCATGGCGCCCCCTTTCCGTCCCGATGCTCCATCATGAATTTGAAACCCTGATAGATCAAGGCTATATATATGAAAAAGAAGGTGGGAATTGTCACTCTGGGTTGCGATAAGAACACCGTGGATAATGAGTATCTGGCCGGACTACTGGAAGACGCCGGCTGTGAACTTGTGGTGGGGGCCCCAGGCGGTGATATCGTAAAGATGGATGCCGCCGTCGTGACAACATGTGGCTTCATTGGATCCGCCAAGGCACAATCAATTGATGTGATCGTAGAACTGGCGACACGCAAACGGGAAACGGGCAATCCCGCCCGTCTTTTTGTTGCCGGATGTCTTGCCCAGCGATATGCCGGGGAACTGATGGCTGAGATACCGGAAATCGATGGTATGGTTGGTGTTGGCCAGTTCAAAAAGATAGCCGACATGATTCTAACGGGTGGCCGGCCGGCTGGACCTGTCCTCGATATTTCACCGGTTCCGACAGTAGATATCTACCGGTTCATGAACAGGAGGCGACTTGACAGGTCGCCCCACGCATTCCTGAAAATATCAGATGGTTGCAACCATACTTGTTCCTTCTGCTCCATTCCCCTGATGAAGGGTAAACTGCGGAGTGTTTCTCCCGAGATCATACTGGAAGAGGCCAGACAGCTCTTGTCTGATGGGGTCAGGGAGCTGAATCTTGTGGCACAGGATCTGTCCATGTACGGCATGGATCAATCGAAAGATTACCTGTTGCCGGACCTGATTCGTGACCTTGCGGCACTTCCGGGGGATTTTTGGATTCGTTGCCTGTATTATTACCCGGGTCTTGTCACGCAGGAATTCCTCGAGACACTATCCGGGGAACCCAAGGTCGTTCCATATCTTGACATGCCCCTTCAGCACCTTGATCCTGAGATCCTCAAGAGAATGAAACGGCCCTTTGCATCAGTCCGGATTCCTGACCTGATAGAACAGATGCGTGAACTTGTACCTGGGCTGACATTGAGAACCACGATGATCTGCGGCTTCCCGGGTGAAACGGATGCCCATCACCGGAATATGCTCGAATCCATGTCGAGGCTGAAATTCGACCGGCTTGGTGCGTTTAAGTATTCCGATGAAGAAGGCACCCCCGCCCACGAGATGGATGGTCGGGTTGACCCCGAAATACGGGATGAAAGGTGGCATAATGTCATGCAGTCACAGCAACCCATATCGAGAAAACTGAACGAGGGCAGGGTTGGCCGGGTGACCCGGGTCTTGGTCGAGGCATATGACCGCGAATCAGAGCTTTGGTTGACACGCAGCTCCTCGGAGGCACCTGAAATCGACGGAAAGGTGCTTGTCAGCAATCATTGTTCCCTTCATGTGGGGGATTTTGTCGATGTGGAGATCACGGGCGCGGGCGATTATGATGTCTATGCAAGGATTGTCGCCTGATCCAATTCATATTCCGGGTCTCGTGACGGGTCGGTTTCAGGACCCGGGATAAGTCATTTGTGATGAAAAAACAGCTGACCATGATTTGCTTTCTTTTGGCTGGGCCTTTACCCGCCAACCAGTCGGAGGTTCCCGTTCCCTTTGTCCCCCCGACCAAGTCCTCCGCCAAGCTCAAGTGGTACACATCAGAATTCAAATATCTTCATCAAACCGGACCGCACATTGGATTTCTGAAATCCAGAGTGATCAACCTTATCAATGATGTCCGGCTGTATCGGGCCCCAGACCTGAAATCCGGCACATTCAAATTCCATCTGAGGTCAGGACAGCGGCTGATACTGTTGGACCGGATACCGGGTGAGGGAATTAGCCCGCAACATAGGACGACTTGGTACCATGTCAGGGCAAACCGGCGGGAGGGCTGGCTTCCGGATGCATATATAACGGCTGAACCTGTGACACGACATGACCCGCAGCTTGGGAATATTGGACTGGAGCCCGTCGACCGGATTCATGGACTGGCACCGGATTATGCTCCCCTCGACCTTGTCAAGGTTGCATATGGTTACAATCGGGACCGGGTTTATTATCTGCGTCGTGAGGTGGCATCGGCTCTCGAGGCCATGTTCTCTGCGGCCCGGCGTGACGGGCTTGAATTGTACCTGATTTCGGCATACAGGTCATGGCCGCGTCAACAGGCTATTTATGAGAGGAAAGTTAAGGGATCAGAGGATGGGATACACCAGAGAACCGTGGCAAAACCCGGTCACAGTGAACATCAACTGGGAACCGCTGTTGACTTGAATGGCGAGGAACAGGACACCCTGTTAAGGCGAAGTTTTGGAGATACGGAGGAGGGCCGTTGGCTGAGTGAGAACGCCCCGGAATATGGTTTTGCCCTGAGTTATACGTCACATAATGAACGGCTTACAGGTTATTCACCCGAGCCTTGGCATTACCGTTACTGGGGAAGGCATCTGGCGCGTATCCGCCACGATGCGGCACTGGGGATAGAATCCGGGGAGCTAGCCATCGATTGACCCTTCCCCCGGATTTACCTGTCCGTGGTCGGGAGCGGGCTTCTAGCATCCCGGGTTGTTTTGATCCTCCTTCGGGATGCTTGACCACAACCGATGCCTCCCGTCACGTGCGGCCCGCGGGCCGCAATATTATCGATGTTGCGGGGAAGAATGTTGGTGTTCAACAGAACCACTGATCCATGTTATGAATTAATGGCCAGATGCGACCATGTCAGCAGTTCAACGGGGGATTAGTGTTTGTTACACAAGGAGGAAGTGAATCAGATGAAGCCAACACTCATGATTATGGCGGCCGGGATGGGAAGTCGTTACGGTGGCCTTAAACAACTTGACGGCATAGGCCCCCATGGAGAGACAATTATGGATTACTCGATCCATGATGCCGTAAGGGCCGGTTTCAGGAAGATCATTTTCATCATCCGTCGTGAATTTGAGGATGACATGAGATGTCTTATCGGGGACCGGTATGCGGGAGAGGTGTCGTTTCTTTATGCATATCAGGACCTGGAGGCCTGCCTGGGCAAATTCAGGATCCCGCCTGGCAGGGAAAAGCCCTGGGGGACTGCTCATGCCGTTCTGGTTGCTGAGGCGCTCTCCACGGGACCCTTTGTCGTGATTAATGCCGATGATTTCTACGGGGCAAGCTCCTTCAGGCTGGTCCATGAATTCCTTATGGAAGACGGGCCGGATTATTGTATGGCAGGTTATGAGCTCCGCAAGACCCTGTCCCTGAATGGTGACGTGACCCGGGGTGTGTGTGCCCATGACAAGCAGATGTATCTGAGCGGGGTTGTCGAGCACCTTAAGATATCACCCGATGGAGGAGGCGCGGTATCCCGGGCCAATGCCGATCAGGATATTTGTTTCTCAGGTGATGAAGTCGTCTCTATGAATTTTTGGGGATTCAGGCAGGGATTATTCGATCACTTGAAACGAGCATTCAGCGAATTCCTTTTCGATCGTGGTGATGAGTTGAAGTCAGAAATCTATATCCCGCTTGTCGTGGACCAGCTTATCCGAGCCGGCAAGGTTCGTGTCAAGATTCTTCCGACCCACGATCCCTGGTTTGGTGTGACATACCGGGAGGACAAGACGCTGGCCCAGGAAAAAATCCGGGGGCTGATTGCGGATGGGATATACCCGGAAAACCTGAACGACACGGAATCTCCTTGAAGCGTGATTCCCGGGAGGGTCTCCTGGCCGCCGTGCCGTATAATCCGAATTGTCCTGTTCCTCCTTCCGATCAAATCATGCAATAGAGCTAGGGTTTTCACCACGGCATGACAACTTGATATACGACAAGGCTTGATGGACTATGTCACCACGATTTTCAAGTAAATCCCCCGCCGGTCGGATTGCAGGAGCTTTTCGGGTTTACCGGCTTCACCTCCTTGCCTCACTCCTGATATTTTTGACATCCGGTTATTTTTGCAACACCCGGCCCGGCTGGAATGTCAATTCACAATTTGCCCTTGCCTGTGCGATTGCCGAACAAGGGACCTTTCGGATCGACAGGTATCATGACATCCTGCTCCCCACTGAAGACAAGTCGATTTATAGGGGGCACTACTATAGTGACAAGAGTCCGCTGACCGCATTCCTTGCCGTACCCGTCATGTATGTCTACGGCCTGATGAATCCGCCCCAGAACAATGCCGACTATTATTCGAGGGCTCTTTACTGGGTGACATGGATCACCATCGGCCTATTGTCGGCCGTGATCTGTTTCATGATCATTGAGTTGCTGAAAAGAAGGGGTTGTGCCCCCATCCCGGCTGTCCTTGGGGGTATATTCTGGATCACGGCCACACCGCTGCTGGGTTATTCGATCCTGTTTTTCAACTATATCCCGGCCTGTGCACTGGTTCTTGCCGGATTTTGGCTCGTTGATCCCGCGTTGAGCCGAATTAACGGACACTTCTCGCCGTCTCGAATGCTTGCTGCAGGCATGTTACTCGGCCTTGCCGCCTGGTCTTTGAACACGATGGCCCTGGCCGCCCTGGTCATGACGCTGTATCTTGCATGCCTGTGCATGGTTAACCGGCACTATACCCGGAATGGACTCCTGTCATGGGTAATGGGTGGAATCCTCGGTGCCTGTGGTTATTTCATATACTCATTCATCATCTTTGACACTCCCGGTTCACCTTACAGGTTTGAAGCCGATCCTTTTTTCCGGGAACAGATGAGCCGGGGGTTCATGGGCGCGACGGTTCCCAGCCTTTGGGTAGCATGGCTCGTCACCTTTCATCCTTTTAAGGGGTTCTTCTTGTGGTGGCCTGTTCTTACGATGGCGCTGGGGGGTTGCATATACCTTGTCTTTCGAGGTGATCTCAGGGAAAGGATTGAGGCGTCATGTTCGCTCCTGTTCCTCGCAGGCCTACTCCTTTACAACAGTGCCTATTATATGTGGTGGGGTGGTTACAGTTATGCACCCCGTCATCTGCTGCCCGCAGTGGCCCTGTTGTTTACGGGGCTGCCCCCCATTCTAAGGAATCATTGTTTTGTCATCAGGATGTCGATCATCCTGTTGATCGGGGTATCCATCCTGTTCAACATGGCTGCTGTTTCCCTGGATCCACAGGTCCCCCCATTCCATGAGCAGGAACAACTCATGCAGCCGGAATCAATACGTGACTGGAGGACACCATACCTGATTTTGCAGAAACATGCCTGGGGGAAGGGCCCGGGTGATCCAGTCCGCGGTCAAACGGATGTCAACTGGGGAACGCTCATGGGAATAAAAGGAATATACAGCCTGCTTCCCCTTGCGTTGGCTTGGACGTTGTTGCTCATGCTTATATTTCATTATGCCCGCAGGGAGAAAAGCAAGGTTCCCCTCAGCGCCGGTTCGGGTTGATACCTTTTCGGCGTGGTTGAAGCCAGGGTCCCTTAGGGGACTCGAGATCAAGTGCCTGATAGATCTCATTTGGCCGCAGACTTTCCCCGGGGTTCTGTTTTTTGAAATAATCCATGCCCTTGCGAAAATCATCCTCTGCAGCTTTGTTGTGGTTGAACCGTCCCCGGGTGTATGCAAGCAGAAAATGAACCACGGGTTCCTCCGGGGATTGTTTCAGGGAGTCCACAAATTGTCCCACAGCCGTTTTGAGCGGAAGTTTAACGGTCGGATCACTGATATCCCTGCCCTCGTTCTTCTTGAGTAATACATAGCCACGTTTCATATGCCGGTCTGAAGACAGAAGATTCTTGAATTGAATCCCCAGCTTATGATGTGGGTTGAGTTGCTCCTGTTTATCCGGGCGGGCGGTATTTTTCGGCGGGATTGAAACCGGGTTGTTGCCGGGTTTGCCCGTCCGGCCCCGAATAACGGGCGTTGCGCTGCTCTTGCCTGTTTCAGATGGCTCCAAGGATGGAAGTACGACCGGTTTCCCATCCTGATTGACGGGTGATTGAGCCGGTGAAAGCGACGTGTCCGTCTGCCGGTTTACAGCCGGTCCCTCCCCGGTTTTCATGCTGGGTATCAATGTCTGCTGACCCGTGGTGGGCGGGACATCCCCATTGCTCTCATGGAAGTTCCCAAGGAGTGCAGCAAGCGGTAAAAGGATGACGATGAGCCCGATAATGACAAAGATCCCCCTGGGTGATCTCCATCCCGCGGAAGTTGCCAGCTCAGTTCCTGTGCTTTCAGGAAAATCCCGGGCGACTGATCCGGAGTCGGCCCCTGTCGTATCCGGGGAGTCGGTTGATGAGTTGAGCGCGGTCTTGCCCCCGGTATCGGGCCGAAAAACATCAGGGGATCCCTCACGGTTGTCTTGAAGCATTGGTGTTACCGACAGCCCAGGTATGCCGGCGTGACTGATCTCTTTTTCGACGCTGTCGAGCATCGCAATGAACTGTTTGGCCGAAACCATACGTTCCGAGCGTTCCGGTTCCGTGGAATACTTGATGATATTTTTGAACTCTGGGGGTATCTGATCCATGTCAATCACCCTGGGTGTTTTTCCTGTAAGCATATGATAGAGCATCAGTCCAAGGGCATACAGGTCGGTGCGGGGATCAACATCCCTTGAATCCTCGGATTGTTCCGGGGCCATATACATGGGGGTGCCGATAATCATGCCGGTCTGGGTGTGTTCATGATTATGCGTATTGGCTGCAATTCCAAAATCACCGATCTTGACCAGGCCGTCATCACCGAAAAAGATGTTGGCCGGTTTGATATCCCGGTGGATGATATCCCTCTCGTGCGCATAGGCGAGCCCCATGCCTATCTGACGGCTGACCTGAAGCGCGTTTCGAGGATGCATCTTCCCTTTTTCCTTGAGGTGTTCGTAGAGTGTCCCCCCGGGGTAAAACTCCATGACCAACTGAAGGCCGCCGGATGTCTGGATAATATCGAATACGGTGACAATATTGGGGTGCCTCAATCTGGCGCTGATCCGTGCTTCAAAGAGAAACCGGTCATGGTCAGATTTTGACGCCAGATCAATCTTGAGAATCTTGATGGCGACATCCTGATCGAGCAGGTTGTCATGAGCGAGGTAAACATTGGCGAAACCGCCCTTTCCAAGAACCCTGACAAATCGGTATCGTTCCTGAAGGCTCTCGGGCAGGGTATGCAGGGGGTTGTCGGCTGGCCGGTCGATCGATAGGCTGGATGCTGACTTGACGCTGGATGGGGTCATCCTGACCGTGTCGGATTCGAGTCCGCTGCCACGGGGATTGGGGCCTGTATCGGGGGTTTCCGAGACAATTCTCGTCTTTTCAATTGGATTGTCGGGTGAACCGTTCCCCTTTGCCTTTGACCCGGTTGACCGGTCCCCAGCAATCGGGTCGGGGGCTTCAAATACGGGATCTTCAGGTTTCGGTTCCGGCATATGCTTCTCTTCCATGGGTTTAGCCCTTCAATGCAATTCGAATACCGGGTCGGAAGAAACTGTCCCAATGTATAACAATTTTTCAATTTAAAAGACCAGTCATTTCCAGTTAAGCATATTATACAATGCTGATATCCATGATGATATATATGATTCTGGACTTTAATCGGAAATTCATTCATCCTGATGTCAGGTCTATTGTCCCGTTCTGATCGCCCGCCTTGGTCCACTCTAGAAGATCGCATTTTCGCACGTCGGTCTCGAGAAATGTGGTCCCGGCGGGTTTAGGATCACCCCTGTGGGAAGTCAGGAATCCGGATCCGCAATGAATCGGCATGTCCCGAAAATCATTTGCATTGGCATTCTGTTTGTCGCGCAGACGTGGAATGCCCATTGCGGTAACCGCTCCTCATTAGTTGTGGAGTGCAAGGAGAGGGGAATTCACTCGATTTCGGGATACGAACTGAGGGATGCGGGGGTTGATCTTGCTGAGTGGCATCCCGCACGCATGGTCATGGTTCATGGTCATGCCTCCATCCCTATCCACATTCTTGATGGCGGAGATGACCAGTTTGACTTACACGACAGGCTTTATTTCTTTTCAGAGGGCCCCCAGTTGCAGGAGCTATTCTATATCAACATATATGGAGAGTATTATCCTGCCGTTCAGGTTTACATGCTTTATCCGGAGCATCCGGACCTGAAGCCATCACGTTTTCACCAGAAAAATATGGGCAGGAGAATGCGGAAGGCCGTGGCGAAGACTCCCGGCATGAAATTTTATGGGACGAGGCATTATGAGAAGGATCCCTTGTGGGAATTCATCCCCGGAAACCGTAAGGATCATCAGAAGACCGATTACCTGTTCTGGAAAAAACTGTCCTATCCGGAAACGGACAGGGTGGCCTCGGATGTGTCCATTGAATTCAAAATGCCCGAAACAGAGTTGGGGACCACCTCGACACTGGTTATCTCCCTGGCAGGACTGGGTCACTATACCCGGACGCACCGGGTCAAGATAGGATTGAATCGGGAATGGGCATGGTCGAGGCAATGGGATGGTTATGACCATCGTGCTGAGATTGAGGTTTCCCCCGGAATCCTTCGTCCCGGACTGAATATCCTGACCCTTGTCCTCGAGCAACCTAAGCAATCCCGGGATCATCCCAACAGGCAAAATATCGATGTTGTCCTGCTGGACTGGTTTCGTCTCAACTTCAGGAGAAAGCTGATACCCGGTCCCGGCCTGGATGAGTTCATCATTAGGGGGGATCCTGAAAGGAGGGACGAGAACACCCTGGTCATTTCCGGCTTCATCCATAAACCACTGATTTGTCTGGATGTTGAAAACAAGGTGATTCATCAGCCCATGATCTATCGGGAGAGTGTCTACTCGGACACTTGGACACTCCAGACGAGGCTCTCGGGCCCGGAAGCAACGCTGGTCATCGGTGAGTCCGTGGATATGGTCAAACCCCACAGGATAAGGCCCTACCGTGTCCGGGGCATTTACAAGGAGGATGTCAGTTGTGCGCTGCTGATCATCACGCATGATGCTTTTGTGGAGGCCCTCCAGCCACTGTTGGAATGGAAAAGGTCCAGTGGCTTGAAGACGCACCTCGTTACCGTGAACCAGATCTTCAATGAAACTTCTGGCGGGATCCCCAGCACCGAGAGCATTGCGGAATACATTCGGTATGTTTACGAGAACTCGAGAGATCCCGAACTGGGGTATGTGATGCTGGTCGGCGACACATCAACCATCTCCAAATACCAGTCATTTGTGCCAAGCTATGCCTATCTGGATTCCGGGAATCATGCTAATGATAATTATTTCGCAACCTTCGGCCAGCCGGATGGTTTTCCCAGCGTGGCGATCGGGAGGATATCCGTGCAGAACACGCAACAGATCGCAAATGTGACCCGGAAGATCATTGAATATGAACGGAGGGATCACCTGGGAAGCTGGAGAATTTCAAACCTACTGATTTCCGCATCCGAAAACTGGGCGAGGGCTGATGCCGAGTGGGTTAAGAAACACTACGTTTTTCCGGACATGCTTTCCCATCATGTCCATTCGGATCCGGGAATCACCGATGACATTCATCACGCAAGGCTGACTGGAAACCTGGTTAATGCGTTCAACCGGGGGCACATGCTTACGGCATTTTACGGCCATGGTGGGGGGAGTGTGTGGGAGGTGGGCCCTACCCATACGGAAGGCCGGATCAAGAAGCATCTTTTTGATCAGGAAAATGTCGAGACGCTTGAGAATCTTGGGAAACCAACTTTGGTCCTTGCGCTGACCTGCTACACCAATGACTTTGACAACCCCCATGTGACCCAGACACTGGGGGAGGTTTTCGTCAATTCCGAGGGCGGGGCGGTTGCGGTCATCGGGGCGAGTGACCGGAGCTCGATTTATATCAACCGGAAGATGTCACAGAACATTCTCCAGTCCCTACGTGAGGAAAGGAGGATCCGGCTTGGGGATCTTTTTCTGAGAAGCTTGGATGAGGTCCGGAATCAATATTCGATGTACAATATCCTGGGTGACCCCAGCCTTTTAATCCATTTGCCCTCCGATGGAGTCAGGCTATATAATCTCGCCGTGCATCATGACCGGAAAGGTTTGACAATTGAGTATGAAGCCCCCTCCGAGATCCAGTTTCCGGCAAATGCCGAGATCATCATGCTCGATGAGTCGGGTGAGGCTGTCTCCAGCCGAGTTGATGAGATAAACAGCAGGCAAGGTGCCCTGGGGCTGGATATTGCTCCCGGGGCGGTGAGTGACATGCACCGACTGGTTGTTTACATAGCTGACAGCCGACGAAATGATTATGTCGGTTCTTATGTTGTCGACGGGGATATATGATTTGAACAAGATCCCCCTCCAGCCCGGGACCGTTTGTCCCACATCGGATATTCAGGCATGACGGACGCGATATCAACCAGGTTCCTGCGGATATATAGCCACAGTTCCGGCCTAGTTCTGGCCCTGTTTTGCCTGTATGCACTCATGGCGGTATTCCGGCATGCCAATGTTGAAATACAGTTCCGCTCGGGTCCGGGCCCTGATCATGCTGATCAAGGCATGCCTGCTTCTCACATCACCGTTCTTGAAATGGAAATGGAGAAACTCATTGATCGGGATCCCTCAAACGGCCGGATTAGAAACAGGCATGCTTCCCTCCTTGCCCAAAAAAGGAAATACCGTGAAGCTATGGAGCAGCACAGGAAGGCGAGTGAGACGCACAATGCCCAGAACAGCCAGCATTTTATGGCGGTGATGCAGGAAAAGCTGGGCCTTTATTCTGAGGCCGAGGCCACCATGGCGGATTGCCTAGTCATCAACCCGTCAAATCCGGTTTTCAATTCCTATTACCTCTGGTTGTTTCAGCGCAAGGTTCTGGGACTCCAGGCCCTTGGGAAGGAAAGGGGCCTTGAGGCAGATGCCGATTTTCAGGAGGAATATGCCCGGATTGGGCGGGCTTACGGCCAGGCGGTCAGGAATTGGGCCATCCGTGCCCCGAATGACCTTAATGCATATCTGTTCCTGGGCAACTATTATATCGAGCCCCTGCTTCCCCTCCAGGCATACAGGAATTTCCTGATCGGCCTTGCTTCCATGCCTTCTATGAATCTCAACCCTGATATTCAGATTGAGGAGAGGCAGGTGCGAAATACGATCAGCCAGATCTTGAAGGGCTATGCTAAACCATACAAGAATCTGCCGTAAGGGATGAATGGATTGAATACAGGCGATCATTCCAGACTAAACCGCTTCATCGATGTCATGTTGATGCTAACTGCCGGGCTGACCCCGGTCACGGTTATCTATCTGTTTACCCATCCAAAGGAAGGCCAATCATTTGTCTTCATGACCCTAGTGCTCCTGATCAGCCTTCTAAGCGGGCTG
Organism: uncultured Candidatus Sumerlaeota bacterium; assembly: GCA_964473105.1. Taxonomy (GTDB): domain Bacteria; phylum Sumerlaeota; class Sumerlaeia; order MVZB01; family MVZB01; genus CAYYNQ01. The sequence goes on from CAYYNQ010000055.1 coordinate 45,990, forward strand.
ATGCTGTTGACTGGCAAGAGACGGGTCCCCGGCAATGTGAGTTTCATCCATGTTCTGCTCGGACTGGGCGTGCTGATAGTCCTTTACTCAGTATTCACATCCAAGGTGCCCTCATATTCATTTCGGCATGCCCTGCTCCCGCTTACGGCACTTTTATTCTGGCTTCACCTTGTCCACAGCATGGACCGTGTCCGCCTTCTCAATAACATGACACGCATTCTGGTTGTTCTGGCAGCATTCCTGTCTGTTTACGGCATTGCCCAGTATTATGGATTCGAATTCATCAAATACAGTGAACAGGTCCAGAAAAATTCGGTGAAGGGCACCATCGGCCATCCAAACTACCTTTCCTCCTTTCTCGGTCCCTGCCTGTTTTTGGTCATTGGATATTTCATGAATTCATGCCGGGCGTTACACAGGTTTTTCTGCATCGTTCTGGTGTTGCTGATCATATCCTGCCTCCTTCTTGCACGCACCCGTGCAATCTGGCTGGGAGCGACCTGCGGGTTCACCATGATGTTTGTTATCGGCCTGGTCATGCTGGCTCTCAGGCGTATTGGGTTAAGGTCATGGCTGTTGCTTCAATGCCCCGCCGTTATGATATGCGGCTATCTGGCCCTGATGGTACTGGTCATACTGCCCGCAATCGGAAACATCCCGGAAATTGACCGGAAGTTCGATCTGAAGGAAAGAATCGAATCGGGTGTGGAGGTTAAAAGCAGATTGTATTACTGGAAGATGGCCATCGACATGGGTGTCGATAATCCACTGGGGGGGCTGGGTTATGCACGTTTCGATCCCGAATTCTGGAACTACACTCTGGAACACCAGAAATCGGCCGATGGTCGTTACTACAGGGATGTGCTCCCGTCCATATCCGGGAGCACACCCGAACATGTTCATAATGAATATCTGGAAATCTTCTGTGAACTGGGGTTCCCCGGACTGATTCTCGCCCTCTCGATCATCTGCTTTTTCATCTATTTCGGAATAATCCGGATATTTGGCCAGAAATCCCGTGATCGAAGCCTGCATGCCCTATGTGTTTTTTCCGGAATGGTTCTTATTCTGGCGGATGCAGCTTTCAGTTTCCCCTGGAGATTGCCCGCAAGCCTGATTGCTTCATGCATCATCTTTGCCTGGATGTATGAGTATATCTACCCGGATTCCCGGCCGGTTGACGTCCGTTGTCCGGAAAAGAAATCGGCCGGATAGAATGAGATTCCGGTTCTCCAAGACACACAATCCCGGACGTGACGGGAAACAGACCGGATGGAAGGCCGGTTTCGTTTTTTGCATGGTTCTGGTTGCGGCCTTGGCCGGTCTCCTGATGATGTTGCTTGTCCTCGTGGTTTCATCAATTGTTCGGATGTTCAGGAATATGCTCGGGCTGTCACGAACCGATGATAGGACGTCAGACCCCTCACGGGGCACAGAACCCGGGGCATCCGGGGAGGGCGGAATTTCACCTGAAAAAAGAGATCGAGATGTCATCGAGCTCAATTGTGACGGGAAAGGGCGCTGGCGATAGTCCTCCTTTGTGTTATTTACGGAATGTCCCCGAATGGTGGTCTATGCCAGGGCATAACGTCCCGGGTGATGTTGACGGGTTGGTCGGCGCACCCTATAGTCTTTCAGGAGCATATGCTGGGGGGTAAATATTGTGATTGATTATCTGCGTGGGCGACTCCTGGTTCATGATGGGGATGCGATCATACTTGATGTCAATGGCGTTGGTTACGGGGTTTTAATCAAGCCCGACAGCCTTGCAAAGCCGGATCCCGATGGCCCGGAAATCGAGATATGGGTCAGGACCTATGTGCGCGAGGATATACTCAAATTATATGGGTTTGTCTCGCGTCATGAGCGGGATATGTTTGATCTGTTGATCAGCATGCCGGGGATCGGCCCATCGCTTGGAATGTCCATCCTTTCATCCCTGTGTCTCGCCGATATTGTGCAGGCCGTCCATGATGATAATTCGGCTGTCCTGCGGAGTATTCGAGGCGTGGGGCCGCGCATGGCGGAAAAACTGATGCTCGAGTTGAAAAGCAAGATTGGCAAGATGTCAGGGATCGTGGATCCCGGGTCGAAGGGGGACGGCGTTACCGTGACCGGGGATCTTTCGGGAAACAGGCGTGATGCGGTCGATGCACTGGTGGCACTCGGGGTTCGTTCGGTTGTGGCAGACCGGGCAATTTCACAGGCTGCAAGCAAGTTGGGTAATGAAGCCAGCACGGAGGATCTTGTCAGGGAAGGGCTGAAGCATCGCTGACATCGTGAAGCCCCTTCAAGTAACCAAACGAGACATGGAAGGTCATGGCATCCCGGATCACCCGGAACCACCCACCCGCCCGGTTTTTAAATCGAGCCTGATCATGGATGTCCCGGAATACGAAATATGAACAGGATCATCGTTACGGGAGCCAGTACGGGAATCGGCAGGGGAATTGCAACCTGTCTGGGCGGGAATAGAATGGTGCTTGGTCTCGTGGCCCGGTCAGGTGACCTGCTGGAGGAACTGCGAGGTCAGGTCAGGGAGCTTGGGTCGGATTGTTTTTTCAGGACTTGTGACCTTCGGGATTATGGTGCGGTTGAGGCATCCCTGTCAGGTCTTGTCGAGGACATGGGTGGGGTGGATGCCCTCATTAACAATGCCGGTCTCGTGATTCGCAAGGATGCATTGACAATCAGCCTCGAAGAATGGCACGCGATGGTTGACACAAATATCAATGGTCTGTTCCATGCGACCCGTGTGATTCTCCCGTATATGGTCAGCCAGGCGAGAGGTCATATCATCAACATATCATCGATCTCAGGCCGGGTTCCGTTGCCGGGCGGAAGCGGCTACGCCGCAACAAAATATGCAGTTACCGGCTTCTCGGAATCGCTTTTCCATGAGGTCAGGGAGCATGGGATCAAGGTATCCGTCATCTTCCCCGGATCGGTTGATTCGGAATCTCACCGACAGGATGCAGATAGCGATACCTCCTGGAAAATCTGGCCCGAGGAGGTCGGGCAGGTATGCCACGACCTGCTGCAGACCCGTGACACCAACTGTATCAGCCAGGTCGAGATCCGGCCGCTCAGGAAGCCCTGACTTTATGGCATGGCGATGTTGGATATCAGGCGCAGCGGCTCCAGCCCGTTGTCTAGGCGTTCGATATTTTCAATCACCGCAAGCGTACGTCGCCTCCAGTTTCCCCGGGTATACCCCCCGACATGGGGTGTGGTGATCACGTGACTCATCCTTGAAAGTTTGTAATCGGGAGGGGGAGGCTCCTCCTCATGGACATCCAGTCCGGCGCCCGCCAGGTGTCCCGATTGCAGTGATTCAATTAATGCCCCCTCGTCAACGATTGCGCCCCGGGCGACATTGATCAGGAATGCCCCCTGTTTCATGGATCTCAGCTTTTCCTCATCGATCAGGTGCCGGGTTTCCCGTGTCAACGGTAGATGAATCGACAGGTAGTTCGCATGGCCGAGCATGGTACCCAACTGGCAGGGATCACCGAAAAAATCGAGTTGGTATCTGTCAAGTTCCTCGTTTTGCAACGGCTTCATGTCAATTGCCATGACCCGCATGCCCAGGGCCGAGGCCCGCAGGGACAGTTCCCTTCCACTTGCGCCGAAACCCAGGATCCCGAGCGTTTTCCCCGTCAGTTCAGTGTTCAGTCGCCGTTTCCAGTCGATGGTGTCCTGTTCCTGCAGGTTTTTTGCCAGGCAGAACATGAAGGCCAGCGCGTGCTCGGCGACAGCCACGGCGCTGGTCCGCGATGACGTATTGGACAGCGGGACACCCTTTTCCAGGAAAAAACCGACATCCACATGGTCCACGCCGATTGTCGTCACCTCCCACAACCGGATATTTGCCTTGCCGGCCGCCTCGATCAATGGCCTTGTTCCAAGTTCGCCACCGGGGTCAATGACAACCTCGATGCCCTGGAACTGTCGGGCCGGGTCCTCCCGGGGGTCGTACAGGATCACCTGGTGGCGTGGATCGATATCCTGCAGGAGCATCTCATGGGACAGGTGAGGCCCCTGGTCATCACATAGGAATAAGATATTCATGAATCGACGTGGCTCATGGCTTGTGCGTTACCGGACCTGTCTGATCTTTGAGCTGTCGGGTGATCTGTCGGATGGAGTGCGACAGGAACAGGAAATCCGGGCCGGTCATTACAAAATTCACGCCCTGCCCGATTCGACGAACCACATTTTCAGCGACCGGCCCACCGCCGATGCCCACGGGCAATCCATGGCTGCGGCAGGCATCAATGATTTTCTGGACGGAGTCGGAAACATCGGAATGTCCCGGTTCACCTGCGCGACCCATCGAGGCCGCCAGGTCGTTGGATCCTATGAATACACCCGTCAGCCCCGGGACCTTGATGATTTCATGGATCTCTGGAATGGCGTCATGATCCTCAATCTGGATGATGACGATCATGGCCTTGTTGGCCCGCCGTGCAAAATCCGCGCCTCCATCCAGCCCGTAGTTTGATGTCCTCCGCGGTCCAAAACCCCGAATGCCATCCGGGGGGTAAAGACATGCCCGGACTGCCGAACGCGCTTCACCTGCCGATCGAACCTGGGGCACGATAACCCCGTCCGCACCCGTATCCAGGATCGTCTTGATCTGTACCGGATCATTCCATGGGACCCTGACCACGGCGCGGACATCACGTCCCTGGGCCGTGATCACGTGGTTCTGGACATGATCGAGCGTGAGCGGGTTATGCTCCATATCCAGCCAGACGAAATCGATATCCTGGCACAGGGCCTCGGTCACGGTTGGGTCGTTGAATGAGATCCCGACTCCAAGCGTTATGGCCCGTCCGCCATGGAGTTGTTCCTTGAAGAGCAACGCCCGGCTGAAGTTGTCCTGTCCGTCCCTGGTCTGGTCCATGGGGTCCCCGTTCCATCGGGATGTATCTACGTCCCGGCTATGTCATATACAGGCTACCATTATTAATGGATCCTTTCCGATCAGGGAAGTGAAAACAGTTGGCCTGAAGTGTCGATTCCATTTGATATTATAGGGGTATCGACCCCGTTACAGGCAGACGTGCGGACATATCTCCAGGACCAATGGTACTGGACATCCTCTCCCCGGTGTCCTGCCAAACCCGGGCCCCTGTTCAGCAATAGACATGACAATCACCCCGGTTATTGATATCAATATGGGATCAACGCAAGGGCCTCAGGTTAACAAGCCCTCTTCCGGAGTTCAGCCATGAACCTGATTCTTCTCGTCCTCGATTCACTGCGACAGGACCATGTCGGTTTTTATTCTGATAAATATCAGCCATCGCTGACCCCGAGCCTCGATGCCTTTTGCAATGATGCTGTTGTCTTCCGGAACATGTATCCGGAAGTCCTGCCCACCGTACCCATTCGCAACCAGCTCCTGACGGGAAAATACAGCCTGGCAGACAGTACCTGGCAGCCGCTCAACGGTTCTGACCTGACGGTTCCCCAGGTCCTGGGATCCCATGGCTATATCTCTGCCCTGATTGCTGATACTTATCATCTATTCAAGCCCGACTATAACCAGTATCGGGATTTTCACGAGTGGCGCTTCATCCGTGGTCAGGAATACGATCCCTACCGGTCTGCCCCCCTGGTCCGGCGCAGGGTTGAGGATCACGTCACCGAACGCATGAACGAGCAGTTTCGGGACATTCTCAGGATTTACCTGCAGAATACGGACAAGCAGCTGTCGATGGAGGATTCTTTCGCAGGACAGGTATTCGATTATGCCTGTCAATGGATTGATGAAAACCATGAGCATCCACGGAAGTTTCTGTGGGTCGACTGTTTTGATCCGCACGAACCGTGGGATCCCCCGGTGGAATTCGACAAATACACGGACCCGGATTATCGTGGCCCGGATCTGCTCCTGCCCCAGGGCGGGCCTGCCGGTGACTGGGCAACTCAGGAACAAATAGCTTATCTCCGGGGAAAATATGCGGGGGAGGTCGCCTATGTCGACCATTATGTCGGCCGCTTCCTGGAGAAGCTGAAGCAATGCGGCTATTATGATGATTCACTGATCATTATCCTCAGCGATCACGGGCATCCCCTGGCAGATCATGGCAAGTTCCTGAAGGGCCCGGACCGGATGTATAATGAACTGCTGAAGGTTCCCTTCATGATGCGTTTCCCGGGGGGAGAATACGGTGGCCGTGACATCGAGGCCCTGGCCCAGTTCCCCGATATTCTGCCGACGATTTATGATGCCCTCGGCATGTCGATCAACAACGCAATCCTGCCCGGTTTCAGCCTGATGCCGGTGATCAGGGGTGAAAAGGAGGCGGTCCGGGAATACACCATTTCGGGCTTTAATTCCTACGGGATCATTGCCGAGGCGGAGGACCGCAGTATTCGTGACCTGAAGTGGAATTACATCCTGCGACCGGAGGGTCAGGAGGATGAGTTGTATGACCAGGTTGATGATCCCCGGGAAAGGGTCAACCTGATCCGGGAGTATCCTGCGGAGGCGAAACGCCTTTCATCGTGTCTCGGCCTTTACCGGACGATTCAGAAGTCCTTCCTGGTAAGCGGGGTCCAGGGACGGTTCGAACTTGGCGGGACCGCTGCCCGATAGCCCGGTTCCGGATCATACCCGGCGGTTCAATATTTTTTGTGACCCGGGGTATCTGCCATGCCCGGTTTGCCCCAGGCACCCATGGCTGCAGGAACCAGGCTGATCCCGAAAATAGATGCGATGACGATCGCATTATGGACTCCCATTTTCCTGAATGCAATGACCGCGGCAATGATAAAGGCCAGCCCCACGGTAATGTTCAGGCCAGCCATCAGTCTGGACATATGCAGACCCTTGGGGAGAAACTTCCAGTCCATGAATGGATTGGCCAGTGCCAGGATACCGCTCAATACTGTGCCCAGGCAGATCGCACTGGGCGTGATCATTTCCATTAACTGGAGATCCTTGTCGATCCAGTTTTTCCAGCCAAGTACAAGGAGCGCGCCGCCCAGACACCAACTAATGACAACTAGGCGAATCTTTTTTGCGTTTAGCCTGCCATGCAGCCTTGGCGAAGCATCCAGGATTTCAAATACAAACCGGCTGGATAGCTCGGGTGCACCGTAAAGTGAACCGAAAAATGCCATGAACACGCCGGCCCAGTAAAGCGGGACCAGGTGACCGGATATGGATGACAGGAAAACAGCCTGTCGACTGAGCAGTTGATTCTTATCGGGGACCAATTGTGCGGGGGCGAGCAATTCCGCACCCAGAATACAGAATGCCGCAGAAACAAGCACGACCATCCCGAAACTGACCAGGGTGTCCACACGGGCGGCACGCAGCCATAACCGGGCGGGATGTTCCCTGTCACCGGCAACTGCATCCAACTCGGCCCAAGTGGCAGGTCCCAGGTGCCCCCGACCCCATTGTTTGTCACGAAGCAGGGAAATATAACCGAGGTAGGTGGACCCGCCCCCGCCGATGAATGAGATATAGACGATCAGCTCAATCCAGACCGGCCGGTCTGCCAGTCTTGGGTATTTGTCAGGCAGCCACTCGGGGTAGGAGAGCGGTCCCGGGATGAACATTCCCCTAGCGACGGCCGACCAGTCGGGGGCGCAGTGGAGTACGGCAAACAGGATGGCGAGGATCAGCGTCCCGAGGATGGCGACCTGGCCCTTTTCAAGGAACCGGTAGCCTCTGCTGAGCAGCAGGAACATGGCAACGGCTGTCATCAGGATGGCCCACGGAAGGGCATTGCCTGGAGCCCCGAAGATGGTCATGCAAATCGTGCCAAGGACACCGGCCAGGAAACCGTACGACAATGGGAAAAATACCATGGCAATAATGAGGATAAACAGGTGCAGCCAGCCCCGGGGGCCCGGGATGCAGTTCCAGCGCTCCAAGGGATGGGCTCCGCTGAGGATCATATGGCGCATCCCGGAGTAGGTGAGGTTCCACTTGAGGACAGCGACGAGGAGGATGATCCAAAGTAGTGAAAGACCAAAGACGGCTCCCCCGCGTGAGGGGAAAATGGTTTCACCGCTTCCGATCGTGACGGATGCAACGATCGCCCCGGGGCCGAAGAATCGCAGCCATTTTATCGGGTTGGATGATTTGATCGAGTCGGGCGGTTGCATGCTGAAAATGGATGAATCCTGTCCTGAATCGGGTCAGCCCGGTCTGGACCGGGTATGCGCCCGTGAAACTTGACGACCATCCAGGCAGATAGCAGGAGTGGCGCAGGGTGAAGGCGGCGTAATTAAGGATAGCGGGGGGTGACTCTGCCACGCCCCCCTTTGTCAGCCCGGGGTTTGACGAACCGAAAAATCCGGCTATCCCTGACCTCCCAGGAAGCGAAACAATAGAGCCAGGATGAAGGCTTGAATCATCCAGCCAACGATACAGACCCCAATGGCACGCCATGTGCTGCGATAATCGAGAGCCTGCCTTACCGCGATAATCATCGCCACGAGCATCCAGACCGAAGCGATGAGGAAAACAATCCCTGCCAGTGCGGGGATAACAAAGCCGACAACCCGAATCAGACCCGGGGAACTTGAAAACCCGATCGTTCGCAACAGTTCACCGTGATCCGCGCGGGTCTGTGGCTCGGGGAGAATTTTCGTGCCGATGAAGTAGGTCAGGTAGGCCCAGACATACCATGAGATGAGCGCCATGATGGTCGCTGTCAAAATGCCGCCAATTCCTGTGGAACTGCCCAATCCAGCTGCAAGGCTGGATAGAACGACAACCCCCGTGGCCTGGCCGAGTGCGCCTTTGTCGGCCTCAACTTCTTCGTACAGGCTGATATCCAGCCTGGCAGCACGTATCATACGATTCTTAAGACCAGCCATTGGATCCTCCGGTGATTATTCAATGGGTTCACGGGATCCAGACGGTTTGGGATCCGGATTGATATACGATCGACACTTTACACCCATGAACCCCTGATTCAGTCGATTCAGAGGTCATGATTACCCCGTGCCGAGCCTCATGCAAGAAATATGTTCCCCCCAGGTCATTTTCAGGAGTTTTTTTTAACGTGGAACCCGTAAAAAGGAATTACCTTCCTTGCGAGCAGCTAATGCCACGCACAATGATTCCGTCCCAGGCGTGTCTCAGGGTTTTGTGATCTGTTGCTCGAGTACCGTCAGACGTTTCATCAGGGCATCGATTTGTGTCTGTTGGCTGGTGATGATCTTATCACGTCTCTTCAGCTCGTTGTTGAGTTCCTGGGTGGCCCGTACCATCGGCACGATGAGTTTGGGGTAATCCATCCCGTGAAAGCCGTCCACATCGACGCTGACAATGTTGTTCTCCACTGCGAACTTCTCGTTGACGGCCCGGACTTCCTGGGCGATGAACCCGATCTGGCGCCTGCCTTCATTTTCTGACCTCGCCTGGCGTACGTCGCCATCGGGGTAGAACTTGTCCTTCAGGTCCTGGGAATACTCCTCGGGGTGCTTCTTGAAATAGCTGACCGGGCGCAGGCTCATCACATAGTCGAGGCCGTAGCCTATATCCTCGATCTCATTTTTGACCCGTTCGTCGGAGCTTTGGATCGTGGCATCGGCGTATAGTACAGCATTGCCATCTTCCCCGGCATAGACACGTGTGATGTTTGAATTCCCGATCACAGCACGGTTGTTGCCCTGACCCGTGGCACCATAGCCGATCACGATCTGGTTTTCTGCATTGGAGTTACTGGCATTGGCTTGTACGCCGATGATCGTATTATAAATACCGGTTGTGATGTTATCTCCTGCATCTCTGCCGAGGGCCGTGTTGTAGGCACCCTCGGTGCTGGCTCGAAGCGCGTCTTCTCCGACCGCCGTGTTGTATCCGCCCGTGGTATTGCTGTAGAGTGCGTCTTCTCCGACCGCCGTATTGTTGTTACCGTGGGTGTTCTGTTGGAGCGCCTGGTTCCCGATAGCCGTGTTGTAGTCTCCCTCGGTGTTTTCCAAGAGTGCACGGTTTCCGCTGGCCGTGTTGGAATTGCCCGTGGTGTTTCCTCCGAGTGCAAGGGCACCGCTGGCCGTGTTACGGTAACCCGTGGTATTGTATAC
>CAYYNQ010000056.1:0-3934 GCA_964473105.1 uncultured Candidatus Sumerlaeota bacterium
TCAAACTTGAGATTTTTCATGCCCCGAAAGTGTTTACCAAAGATATGCAGAGCTCCATCGGCAGCAGTGTAGGTATTGGCCACGGTGTCAAAACCCGGTCCACCAAAGCGCTCAAAGACTGGTGTTGCCGAGAAGCTGAAGCGGTCGGCAGCCGTACTGGTGGTTGAGCCGAAGGGTGTATTGATGCGCACCCGCCGATCCATGGTCACCGAGTCGCCACTGTGCGTATTGGCAAAGACATTGGGCGAGATACTAAAGCGGCTTTCACTCAGGATATTGATACTCGAGCGTCCCAATGGCTTCATGCCCTCGATCGGTTGACCGGTCATGTCCACGATTTCCACGCTCGAGACCAGCGAGAGGTTCTCCCCCTTGAAGGTCATCGTGTCTCCATCATGCCGAAAGTGCAGTGAACCCACCGTCAACCCATCCCGCCCGTTGTAGACCGGCATCGGTCCCGCATAGAACCGGCGATCCTGTCCGGAGATCGTCGTGTCTCTTGCCGAGAGCAGCATGATCCGCCGCCAGTCACTGGTCTTGTTCGCGTCGGCTGAGGCCGGGTTGCTAAAGCTGATCAGGCGCGTGTCAAAACTGATCTGGTTGTCACTCACCGTTACCCCCGGGCTGGGCAACGGGATCAGGACCGGGTCGGTCGCGTTCACATCGGTGCCATCAAGTTTTGCCATCCGGATTTCGCCCACCGAGTTGAACCCCGTGCCAAAGAGCGTCACCGTGCTGCCCCTTTCCCTGCCACGCACCAATACCAAAGCCGTCTCGTTGTTGTCCGCATCCTGAAGCCCCAGGGAGAGTTCCCCTTCAGGATCCTGAAGGGTCAGCCCCTGGATGACCGGCTGGGTGTTCACCGCAAAGGTCAGGCTTGCGTTGAGGTCGCTGCGGTCCTCGGCATTGTAAAGCTTCACCGATCGTCGGGCGGTGGAGTTGGTATCCGCGTCGTTGTAGGGAATGGCATTGGCCGAGACCAGGATGCGTGTGCCGTTATCCTCCACATGCACACCCGGGTTGGGGACCTGGATGAATACCGGGTTGGTGAAGGAGGTGCCATCCTCCTGCACGATCTCAAGGGTGCTGGTCGTGTTCAGGGCCGTGCCGTTAATCTCAAGCGCCCGGTCCCGCTTAAGCATACCTGTGTCCATGACCAAGTCCCACCCACCATTGTCGGCCAGCTGCGCCAGTGATCCAATCACCGGCTTGGCCGTGATGGAGGTGAAAAGCGGGTTGGTGGCCGGGCTCAGGTCACCCAGGGCCTGGTTACGTGCCATACGCAAGCGACGGTTGCTTCCATCGGCCCGTGAGCCAATCTGGTTGCCCGGGATTACCAGTTGGGTGTCCGAGACAATCTCCAGGGTCACCGCCACGGGTTGACCATCGGAGACGCCGCCACCGGCAATCCCCTGATCATACACCGCTGACCCGGCCGAGTCGTCCACCCGCAGGTAGGCCACCACCTTGCTGCCGCTGCTCCCGGCGGTCTTGCTCTTAAATCCGTAGCCGGTAACCTCCAGGGGTTGACCCCGGTCATGGGCGTGTCCATCGGATGAGGTGGCGGTAATCACCGCGCGCCCGGTCTCAATGGTGAAGGACTCGGTGCTCTTTTCGCTCGGGCCCAGTGTGTTCCACACCCGCACCTGGCGGGCGGCACCCTCTGCGGTGTCATTGATGATGCCCGGGGGAATATCAATCCGGGTATTGGAGGTGATGTAACGGGCCACCGGATCCAACCGCTGCACCATCAAGTCGCCACTCATGATCTCAATGGCTATGGCGCCCCCGAGCCCTTCGCCGATGAGGGTCAGTGTCTCGGCGGTTCGGGTCAGGGTATTGGCTTCAATCACCGCCGCACCATCGCTGTCACTGACCAGCGAGATCGATGGCACGCTCGTCGCCGGCAGTATGGAGTTCTGGACCCGCGCCATCGTTGACTCCTGCGGGAAGAACACGATGTCATCGGGTCCGGGTCCCTGAATGTACCCCCACAGGGAAGCCACTTCATCCAGGTTGCCCACCACGCTCGATTCCCCGCTCCAGATGACCTCGAAATCATCCAGGTATCCCCCCACCTTGTTGAAGGTGTACGTAAACCGGCCTCCGCCTCCCCCAGCACCGGGGAGATTGAATATTCCCGGTCCCGTTTCATTGGTCGTGCCCACTCCAGTGTAACCACCAACCGTCTCGGTGGTGGAGCCCATCGGGGTGTTGCGGGTAAAACCAACAGGGGTTCCATCAGCAGCCGGTGCCAGGGAATCGGCCACAAAGATCATGTCCGGGAAGGTAAGGCTGCGCCCCACTTTCTGTGTCTTCCACTCAGCCTGGTACAGGGGGTTTTGCCAGAAGGTTGCGCCGTTTAGGTTTGGGTTGAACGTATTCCACCGGATGCCCGGCTGTGATGCGGTGATCGCTCCAATCTGTTGTCCTGTCGCATCAGAGATCCCCACCGCATTGGGTTGGCCGGGCATGTACAGGAAGCTGTCCTGCCATACAAAATTGGTGGGGGTGAAGTTGAGCCCAAGCAATGAATCAAACGGCTGAAAATACATCTGGATCCGGTCAACCCCGCCGCGCATCATGATGTTGGTCGCTCCATCAGGTATCGCGTTGCTTCCCAGGCCCGGGGTGCCTGCAATCGGTGAGGTCGATGAGATCGCTGGAAGTGCTCCACCGCCTCTGCGGGGAAAGAAAGGAAAACGATTACCCGTGGGACTGGGCAAGAGGGTCTGCATGTGGTTTGGCAGATATTGGGCAGGCTCAACCACCATGACACCCCCGCCGGTGTCCAGCTGCTCATAGATCAGGGTGTTCTTTGAGTAGAGATACTTGAGGCCACCCGCATCATCGTAGGTTAGCGCATGGCGCGGCTGAAACCGCCCGCCCATCGCATTGTATCCATCATAGTACACGCCAAAGTTGAATAGGCTCGGGGTGTCCGTCCAGAAAAGCGCGGTGTTGCCATAGAACGCATCCACAATGCCCGCCACCGAAGACCAGGCATTGCCTGAGGTATCCGCGGTGAACTCCTCCATGTCGGCAATACCGAAGGCCGGCGGGGTGGCACCCACCTGGATGGGGCGATCATGCACCAACCGGTAACTGTACTGCACCCCGTTGATCATGTCGGTTGCCTGGGCAGATGCCGGATCGTAGTTGCGCAGGGCCACGCTGATATTCAATGCGTTGGTCGAGGAGTTGGTCGTGGTGCCGACGATGGAGAACGCGTGCCGATGCGGGTTGCCCAGGCCCAGATGATTGACCATCATCCCCAGAACCATCGACTTGATGTCGATAATCTGCGCATTCTGCGCGGTGGTGTTGATCCAGCTGGTGTTATGGTTGCCAACAAAACCGTGCTTGGCCAAATCCAGCTGGCTCATGCCATCGTAATCAGCGTTGCTGAAAAAGTCGTTGACCACACCAATGGCATCATGGACCGACTCCATCCCCTCAAGCCCGAAATAGTTCACGAAACTCGCATCAAACGAGTAGACAAAGTAGGGAGTGTTCCAACGATAGAAACGCGGGATCTGACGATCCATGGTCTTGGGTGCCCCCAGGTCATCGGTGTAGTTCCAGAGAGCTGCATTGGGCGCCTCATTGGCCGCATTGGGTGGACCCATCAGGACAAAAGCATCCACCCCTGACCGAAGGGCCAGAAATACAAATAACACGGACATCAGGCTCACTCGCCCAATACCGCTTCGCTGCTCGGCTTTATCCCGCCGCATCTGTTAAATAACCGATGCCGACAAGAGAAATAGGGTGCCGTTACGTCCTCCTTAGACACCTGATGTTTAACACCTTTTTAAGAAAAAAAACAAGTGGAAAAGGCCTGTTTTTATTGAAGGTGTATATTATTTACACCCTGTTTTTATGCTTTGCTAATCAAACCTATATAAATTGGCTAATAACAGGCTATATTTTT
>CAYYNQ010000057.1:0-15819 GCA_964473105.1 uncultured Candidatus Sumerlaeota bacterium
CCCTTTTCGCGGGCCAATTCGAGCTCTTGGGAAGACATTATGAATTCAGCTACGCAAACTGACGGTTCATCACGCTTGACGGCAACGAGATCAGTCTGCTCGTCGATGCAGAGGATAGCAAGACACACCGGGCTGCATCCGAAATACTCGCCGGGATGGAGTCTCGAGGTATCGACAATGCAAGGTATTGGAACGGGGCGACGGGCCCCTCACAAATTGCACGGATGGAATCAAGACTCCGGGTGGCAAAAGATATGGGGGAACAGGTCATCCTGTTCTGTCATTACCCGGTCCACCCACCGCACACTCACAACCTCTGGAACGATCTGGAGGTTGTCGACGTCATTGGACGACACCCTTGTGTACGGGCGTATATTAATGGTCACCAGCACCGTGAGGCATATGCCCTCCATCATGGGGTGCATTACCTGACCATGAAAGGCATGGTTGAGACCGAAAATGAAACGGCATTCTCGGTGATACGAATCTTCAACAATCGCATCGAGGTGGAGGGTTTCGGCAGGGAGGATAATCGGGTTTTACATTTGGGGCCGGGAAACCCCGTCATTCAGTAATGGATACCTTCAGCCGGGCAATCGTGCCGCCTATTCCGCCCTCCCAGGGCTCGGCAAAGCGAAAGGACTCCACATGTGGGTGCTGGGCAAGAAGATCTCGTACGGCAGTCCGGAGACGACCGCTTCCATGCCCGTGAATGATCTTGAACTGGCTGAGGCGGTGAACAACAGCCTGGTCGATACCCTGCCGAACGGCTTCCAGCGCATCCTCAACCCGCATGCCATGCAGGTCAATTTCATGTTTTAGAGGATGCCCTATGGCTACGTGAACCCGACCCCGGGGCTTTGCCTCACCCGGTTCCTTGACCACACTCAGTTTCCCGAGGGGAGACAACAACTCCTTGTCATACAACATGACACGGGCTTTTCCTCTGTCGATCTCGATAACCTGACCGATACCGCCCATTCCATCGATCTCGACCCAGTCACCGGGTCGGATATCGTGGGCCTTGTTTTCACTGCCGTCCATATACAGATAGGTCCACCGTTCCTGCAGGGGATTGTGACATCACTGCGTTGTGATCATGCGAAGGTTTTTCTGAACGGTCCCGGTACCGATGCCGCTAACGCGAGCCAAATCGCCTGAATATCTAAACGGGCCATTGACCTGACGTTCACGGATGATGCGCTGCACCTTCTCCCTGCCGACCCCGTGCAACCGCATCAGTTCTTCCAGTTTTGCCGTGTTGATATTGACCGCACCGGGTGATGAGCCTGGGTCCATTACCGGTTCCATCGTAGCGACAGGCCAAATGGTGGCGGGATCGACGGATCTGACTTTGATGACCTGAGATGGCCCTCCGGGCAGGCCCGGTAATGCGGAGATAGTCAGGAACGGCTCGAGTTGAAGCAAGGTTTTATCGCCGATTCCCGGAACATCGATCAACTGGTCGACACTCTCAAAACAGCCGATTTGCTCCCGGTATTGGATGATTGACCTAGCCCGTGCCGGGCCAATCCGCGGCAGCCGGGCAAGATCTGCGACCGAAGCCTTGTTCAGATCAAGTCCGCCCGAGTCGGACAGCGGGGGCATTATACTGTTCAATCTGGCGGGGCGCGCGGGGAGGGCTGAACCGCATCCGCCGTGGCCTGAAACTCTGCGATTTTGATCCATTGATCGCCGGACCTGATGACCAAATCACCACCGTCGGGACGAATATGATCACGCATGAACATGCCGAGCAGGATTAGGCCAACCAAGCCCAGCAGCGCCCACTGCTCCCTGCGTGTCAATCCCGTCACGGGTTGAGCCCCCCCGGTACAACCCTGTACGGCTTGAAGAACCTTACGGTCTGCAGCCTAGTCAATGGCAGAGGTTATGATCAAGGATTATCAACTCACGGTTGCCTCAGACATCCTGAAGGCCGATTTGCACGGGGGTTGAAAGGCATCTGCACATGCAGGACGTCCGCATCCCCGTTTCCAGCACTAATGCGGACCGCCCTGAACATCCTGCGATCCGCACATGTAAACAACCGGAAAGCGGGAGCCTTAATGCAAAAAATTAAACTGGTTGAGTGGCCAGACCCGCATGAATGCACGCCCCTTGAAATGACTGAGCGGGACCCCGCCCCAGTATCGGCTGTCAAGGCTGCCATGCATGTTGTCACCAAACACATAGGCCTCATCAGCTGGGACCCTGATCTCCCTCAGCCTGAAGGCACTGCCGGCAACATGCTCATATTCTATTTCGGGCATCCTGAAAAACCCCCTTGTCGTGGCACTGACGCGGGTGACATATTCCTGGGTTCCGAAGAATCCCGCCTCATGCAGCGATTTCCCTTCAACAAGCAGGCGACCATCCGGGTCAAAAGTCAGAATGTCGCCCGCTTCCCCCACACAACGCTTGATATAGATCGGAGCACGCGCGGTATGGATCCTTGAGGGGACCTTGAAAATGACGATCTCACCCCGGGAGGGATCCCTGAGCCAGTAGGCCAGCTTGTTGACCAGAATCCTATCAAACTGGTCCTTCAACTTCCCCCTGCTCCCAAGGAACTTCAGTTGCGCCGATGCAGCTGCCTTCAGCTCCGCATCGTAAACATACCGGTCCGGTGTACTTCTGTAAACATATGGGGTTCCACGTGGTTGCTCAATATAGATGATATCCTTCTCGTCATCCCCGTTGATGTCGACATGGGCAACCCGGCCTCCAAGTAACGTTGGTGTCATCGAACCGCTCGGTATCTTGTAAAGTTCAACAAGAAACATCTTCATGAACATCACAATCACGAAGACAAAAACCAGCTCATCGAGGTACTGGCGCAATCCTGCAGGGGTTTGTCCGCCCGAGTGCCCGGGCTTTCCCTTTTCTCCTCGATTAACGTCGTTGGCATTCAATGACCCGGGGTCCAGAGACAATCCCTGGGATTCCTGTATGGAGGGTGATCGCGGTTTTCGCGGACTCATGCCGGTCAACCCTTTCCCGAACCAAAATATCTGATGAAACCCGGGGGGGCAGTGGCTCCATGGTTCCGCCCCAGGTAGGGATCACGTGGCAATATTTCACAAAGCCTAGCCGGGGACAAGGAACCTCATCTCAGAAACTGGCCAATACCTGAAAAATGCGCGGCCCTTTACGTCCTCCAATTCAACACCACCCCAGTATCGGCTGTCGAGACTACTGTGGGTATTGTCACCGAAAACATAGACCTCATCCTCCGGAACGGAAACACCCCGGATCGCCAGCTGATAGGGGTTTGTTTCCTCGTAATCCATCTGGGGATTCTTAAAAAAGTGGTTCGTATGAACCTCGACACTCATACGATACTGCTGATTGGCGAAGAACCCGGGCTGCGTGAGCCGAAACCCGTCGATGTTGATATAACCATCCTCAAACGTCAGTCGATCGCCCGGAAGGCCAACACAGCGCTTGATATAAATGGGTTTCCCCGGGTCCCAGATCCGGACGGGTACCTTGAATATGACAATATCACCCCTCTGCGGGGGATTGAACCAGTAGGCCAGCTTGTTGACCAAAATCCTGTCGTAACGTGCCTGGATCGTCCCCTTTTCCCTCATGCGCATAACCTCACGCCGGGGGACGTCGACAGGCCCCGTCCCGCTCAGGTGCCCGCCGCGGTTCAGAAACAGATACGGCTTCTGATCATCCGGGAAAAGGAGAAGATCCTCCTGCCCATCCCTGTTGAAATCCATCCGCGTGATATGGCCGCCAATCAACGTGGGGGTCATCGAGCCGCTGGGAATCCTGAACAGCTCGATGATGAAAACCCTCAGGAACATGGCGAGAATAAAGGCAATGATTAAAACGTCGAACCATTCACGCAGAATGAACAGCACCCCATCACAGGATTCAGCCGGTTTGTCCTCCAGCACCCCGCCCGGACCCGACGAGTCCGACCGTCCGTGAACACGTTCAATTCGAGGATTTTTCATCATATACGAAGGTTTTTTGGTGATTAAAGCACGCCGTACGGGCTATCGAACGGATTTCAGGAACCTGGTGTTCGATATAATTGTCACATACCAGCTTGAAACATCTGTGTGCGTTGTCAAAATCACGGATCTGGTAATAGCACAACCCCTGCCTGTAGATCGAATCGACCTGAATAATCTCGACCTTGGGGTAGTCCCTCGCAATCTGCTTGAACTCCTCAATCGAATTCCTGAGCACCGGACGCCGGGGCTTGATACGGTTGGGAAAATCCAAGCCGGCATCCATCACCGCCATCTGGAACCGGGCCGCAGGTGTGAATTCGCGGTCATCAGGAAAGTGATCCACAACCATCTGAAAATGTTCGCGGATAATTTTCCGGCTTGAGTAGAACCTACCATCGTCCAGCAGTAGTTCCGGATTGTTACGTCCCCGGTAGTGCAATGCATAACTATACTGATCCCCAGCTGTCACCTGCAGGGGAATACTGGACAGGGGCCTCGCCTCGAACCACGAACACGACATCGCAAGCATCAGGACTGCGGCACATCCTGACGTCCGCGCCAGGATTCGTGGATCACTCATAATGCTCCTCGATAAATGAGGTGCTATAGTCACCGTTGCGGAACTGTTCGTTACGCAGAACCTTGAGATGAAAGGGGATCGTAGTGTCAACCCCTTCAACCACAAACTCATCCAGCGCACGATTTGCCCGCCGGATGACTTCGTTGCGGTCCCTGCCACGAACAACCAGTTTGGCAATCATGGAATCATAAAGCGATGGGATCCGGTATTCCCCGTAGGCATGTGAGTCCACCCGTATTCCCGGGCCGCCCGGTGCATGATAGACCGAGATGGTACCCGGACAGGGCGCAAACCCCCGGTCGGGGTTTTCCGCATTGATACGAAACTCAATGGCATGTCCCGTCATGTGGATATCCTTCTGGCGGTAGGGAATCTCCTCACCGGCCGCAACAAGGATCTGGTCCTTGATCAGGTCAATCCCTGTCACCTCCTCGGTCACGGGATGCTCAACCTGAATCCGCGTGTTCATCTCCATGAAGTAGAACTCCCGGCCCATCAGTAGGAACTCGACGGTACCAACACCCTCATATTGGACAGCCCTTGCCGCTTTGATCGCAGCCTTGCCCATCTCGTTCCTCAACTTGTCATCAAGCGCGGGACTGGGGCTTTCCTCAATCAGCTTCTGATGACGACGCTGGATCGAACAATCCCGCTCTCCTAGGTGAACAACATTCCCATACTTGTCGGCGATGAGCTGGATCTCAACATGTTTGGGATTGATGATCAGTTTTTCCAGATAGATATCTGCGCTTCCGAACGCCGCCTCGGCTTCCGCCGCGGCGGTTGCCAGTGCACTGGCTAGAGCAATATCAGTATGCGCTACCCGCATACCACGCCCACCGCCCCCGGCCGAGGCTTTCAGCATGACCGGATATTTGACCTGACTTGCGATCTTGAGGGCATCCTCAAGACCCGCGACCGGCCCATCGCTGCCCGGGGCGCCGGGAACCCCGGCCTTCTTCATCGTCTTTTTGGCGGTGGCCTTGTCTCCCATCGCGCGGATCGCCTTGGGTGAAGGCCCGATAAATTTGATCTTGCACTGTTCGCAAACTTCGGCAAAGTCGGCATTCTCCGCGAGGAATCCATATCCCGGGTGAATCGCCTCGGCATCGGTTATTTCTGCCGCCGATATGATGGCTGGAATATTGCGGTAACTTCGCTCACTGGCGCCCGGCCCGATACAGATATCCTCATCAGCATAGCGTACGTGTAACGAGTCACGGTCGGCTTCGCTATAGACAGCAACGGTACGGATCCCCATCTCACGACAGGCACGGACAACACGCAAGGCGATCTCGCCTCGATTTGCAATCAGAATTTTCTGGAACATAGAACTATTGACCGACTGGCATTCACCGGGCGGGTTGCTTGTGCATCGATGCTCCAATGCCCACCGGGTACCACCGGCCTGGCTCCGGCATCTCTCGTTGTCATAACCATTTCGAGAATATCACTCAATCCGGCTGTTCGATGATAAAGAGCGGCTGACCGTATTCGACCGCTTGGCCATTATCAACCAAGATGCTCTTGATACGCCCCGAGGTCTCGGCCTTGATCTCATTCATAACCTTCATCGCCTCGATGATGCATAATACCTTATTGGTATCGATCTCATCGCCCTCTTCGACGAAGGAGGGCTTGTCCGGTGAAGCCGCCCGGTAAAAAACGCCCACAATCGGACTGGTGATGACGATCCCTTCCTCCTCCATGCCCCCATCCTGCGCCGGGGAATCTGCAGACGGCTCGTTTAACCGAGCAGGCTCGGGTGCGGCAGCTAGATTACCCGTAGGCATTACGGGCATCACGGGGGACTGGACGATTGTCGTCGACGGAATTCCCGACATATTATCGGTGGCCTTGATCCGGACCTTCTGATCCCCGGTTTCAACGTCAACCTCACTGATCTGATTTTCCTTCATCAGTGCGATTAGTTCACGAATATCGTCAATGTTCATCCGGCAATATCCTCAACCAAACGGGTCAAGCCGCATCGAGGCTTATCATAAAAACCCCGGGGATCGATCCAACACAGCGTGTTTGAGACGCTGGCTCTCAACCATGTTATCTTGATCGTCATGTATACTGATGTCAATGATTCAGAGGCCTGCCGGAACAAATCACTGGCTTATCACCGGCTTTCCCGTGGGAATATGGCTGTGCCCAAAATCACCCGGCGTATGATCAAACCGGCCCGGGCGAAGATCCTGAACCACCTCTGGCAAGTCTACGACCACCACATTTGGCCTTTATTCCCCCCCCCATGTAATCTACACTGGCTTGCCGGTTCCTTGTCCCGGGACAGGAATTTCCCCGGTTTATCTGCCTATGAAAATTGCACTTGCACAGATCAATCCCACAGTTGGGGCACTTAATTCCAATGCGGCCCGCATTCTCGATTACTACAGGCGAGCCGCGGCGGCGGGCGCCGAACTCGTCGTCTTTCCCGAACTGGCCTTGACAGGTTACCCACCTCAGGACCTGCTTGACCGGCCTGACTTTGTGGAGAAATCCATCAGGGCCCTGAATGATCTTGCCCGTGGCATGACCGGCCCGGGATCCGTCCTGGGATATGTCCAGCCCCGAAAAGCGGTCGATCACCCTGGGAAACCCCTCTATAACGCGGCCGCTCTAATTGAAGGAGGCCGGATTATCTCCCGGCACTACAAATCCCTTCTCCCCAGCTATGACGTATTCGATGAAAGTCGTTATTTCGAGCCCGCGGCCGTGCTTCAACCGGCCGTATTCCGGGAGATGAGGCTTGGAATCACAATCTGCGAGGATATTTGGAACACTGGAATCGACGAATCCCTGCCCCAGCGGCTATATCACCGTAACCCGGTGCAGGAACTCGCCGGACAGGGGGTCGACCTGTTGATCAATATCGCCGCATCGCCCTACAGCATCCATAAGCAGGGCGTCAAGGCCGGGATCTACCGGAACGAGGCGACACGCCACAACACGCCATTGGTACAGGTCAACCAAGTCGGGGGCAATGACAATCTGATCTTTGACGGCTGGAGCAATGTCTGGAACGAAACGGGCCGGGTTGTTGCGCAAGCGGCCCGTTTTGAAGAGGACCTGCTGATCTGGGATTCGGCAGTTGGTACCGATGGTGTGGATCCCGAGACCGGCAACACCGAGGAACTACTATACTCAGCATTACGGCTGGGAGTACATGATTATGTAAACAAATGTGGATTCGATAAGGTGCTGATCGGACTGTCCGGAGGTGTCGATTCGGCACTTACGGCGGTGATTGCCGCCGATGCAATCGGGCCTGAACACGTCGTCGGGATATCGATGCCATCCCAATTCAGCAGTGACCACAGCCGTGACGATGCACGTAAACTTGCTGATCGGCTGGGGATTGAGTACCACGAAATCCCGGTGGAAACAATCTATGACTCCTTCACAAAGGAGCTCAACCCCCTCTTCAAGAACCTTCCATTCAATATTGCCGAGGAAAACCTGCAGGCACGCATCCGAGGAACCCTGCTGATGACAATGAGCAACAAGTTCGATTATCTCGTACTGACAACCGGCAACAAATCAGAACTTGCCGTCGGTTTCTGCACGCTCTATGGCGACATGAACGGTGGCCTTGCTGTTCTGGCGGATGTCCTGAAAACCCGGGTCTATAATCTTGCCCGATGGGTCAACCGGAACGGGGAAAGGATCCCGGCCTCGACTATCGACAAACCCCCCTCCGCCGAGCTTCGCCCGGGTCAGCTTGACTCGGACTCACTCCCCCCCTACGGGCTGCTCGACCCGATCATCGAAGCTTATGTGGTCAACGTATCTAGTCCCGGAGAAATCGTCAGCCAGGGACATGACCCCGGTCTGGTCAACCGGGTTATTCGGATGATCGACCGGACGGAGTATAAACGCCAGCAGGCGGCCGTCTGCCTGAAGGTCACACACCGAGCATTCGGCCCGGGACGCCGCATGCCCATCGCGCGGGGAAGCTGAACATGTTCAACCTTTCCCCCCATGGCACCGGCTACCAGAACCGCCCCCAAGGCTGGATGGCCTTTGCCATGCGGGGGGTTCCCGTTTATATAGAAAACGGTTTCTGGCTGTTTCTTGGCGCTGTCTGGCTATGGATGCTTTACCGCAGTGAAAGCCTGGCCGATTCGGTGATCCTGTGCCTCGTCATCTTTATTTCGCTGCTTGGACATGAGGCGGGGCATGCTTTCGCGGCACGATATTTCAGGCTCTCTCCGGTTCACATCTCACTTGTCATGTTTGGCGGCTATGCCCGCCACCCGGCAACCGCCCGGGGCCATAGCCTACTCATCACACTGGCTGGACCCGCCGTCAGTTTCACGCTGGGTGTTGTAGGCCTGTTCCTGCTGATGGGACTGATGAAGATGGAGAACGGCATGCTCATGAACAAATTTGTTTTCTTCTGCAAGCTGATGTTTTCCCTGAACCTGTTCTGGTGTGTTTTTAACATGCTGCCGATCTACCCGATGGATGGGGGAAAGGCTTGCCTTTATGCATTTTGCTACCGCTGTGATGATCGTCAGGCAATGTTGAAAACGGCATATGTGTCACTGGCAACCATCGTTGTCATCGCCTTGATCACCCTTGTTTCCCACTGGGGAAACATTCTGATCCTTTGTTTCCTGTCCTGGTTCGGGTTACAGAACTACCAGATTATCAAGTCGCTACGCTCCCCTTGGGGGTGATTCATCGACCATGAAACACATCAGGCTATCACAGGGCATTCACACTGAAAGACCTTCACAACATATAGACCTGCTGTGTCCGGTAAACCGGCAACGCCCGGCGGTGTACCCCACACCCCAGCCGAACGGATTGCTTCGTCCGGGGTCGACATGAATTCATCGAGCATCACAAAAATGACGGGTACTGATGAACAAGACGGCCCCATAATTACTGAATAAAGAGACCGCCCTGAAGATAATGAGCCTTATGGCAGGCCAAACCCCAGTTCCCATGACACTGATCACCGGATTTCTTGGATCGGGCAAAACGACCCTCGTCAACCACCTGCTCGCCGAGACAGCCGAACAGCGGGATATCGCGGTTATTGTCAACGATTTCGGCAAGGTGTCGGTCGACAGCGGCCTGATCAGACACCGTGACGAGAACATGCTCACCCTCTCCAACGGATGTGTCTGCTGCAGCTTGGCAGGGGATCTCGCAGCCGGGCTCATCAAGCTGCTGACCAGGGGTTCGTTCAGCCATTGCATCATGGAATCATCAGGAGTGACCCGTGTGACACCATTGAGGTGCATCCTGGATGAACCTGAACTCCGGAAACTGGTCCGACTGGAGTCGGTTGTCGTGATGGTGGATCCTGTCCGTTACCCGAGGCTGAGCCAAATTGTGATGACACTCGAGGAACAGGTCCAACACGCCGATGTGCTGGTGATCAACCGCTGTGACCTCGCCACCCCGGATCAGCTCCAGGAAACGGAAAACCTGCTTGGAAAATCCAATGCCGGGGCACGTATGATCAGAACCGAGTTCGGAAGGGCAAACTCCGACGAACTCCGGGGGGGTAGCACCAAGAAGCCTTCGGCAACCCATGTCACCAATTTGCCGGGGGACAAGTGGTCGGCCTACCGGCTGTATTTTAACCGACCCTTTGCAAAGGATGAACTGCGAGATCTGCTTGGGTCAATCCCCGGGCGGGTCATGCGGGTTAAGGGATGGCTGAAAGACCCATCGGGGGAGGTTGTGCATGTTGAACAGGTCCATGATGAAATATCGGTGGAATCCTGGAAAGAACCCCTGAACAGACAGCCATGTGACTGCCTGATCATGATTATACCCACAACGGATGCGGACGAATTCGAAAGGGATCTGACATCCCACCCGGAAATCATATGGGAACTCGACCATTCCCACACCCATCACATACCAGATCCGGACTAGCCCCCTCAAGGCTGGTTATGCGCATATTCACCCTTGCAATTGGAATCGTCGTAATATGCCGGGAAACGTACGCCGACTGCGGCCGAAAGGTTTGGAATGCCGGGAATCAGGAATTGGTTTTCCAACTTGCCAGTCAACAGGATCTCGATGATAGTGAAGCAAAGGAATCTCCTGATGAAGTGGGCCAACTTCTTTGGCTGGAAGACGGATCGTCGAGCTGGCGCCCCGCCCCGTTTTGAGTATGCCGGGGAATTTTCCCGACAGCGACGGCGGATGATTGAGGAACACCTCTACGGTCGGGACGTCCGGGATACAAGCGTGCTGGAGGCTATGCTGCGCGTCCCACGCGAGGCATTCCTCGAAGCGGAATACCGCCACGATGCCTATGCGGACAAACCACAGCCGATCGGCAAGAGGCAGACCATCTCGCAGCCTTACATGGTCGCACGGATGACCGAAATGGCCCGGGTTGTACCCGGCTGCCGCGTTCTGGAACTGGGTTCCGGCTGCGGATATCAGACTGCGGTCATCATGGAACTTGGGGGTGAGGTGGTCGGTATTGAATTGCACCGCGAGCTTGCAGAATCAGCCAAGACAAGGCTGCAGAGCCTGGGTTACAGAAGGTTCAGCCTGGTCCATGGCAATGGATACGACGGGTTTGGGGACCAGGCCCCGTTCGACATCATCATTTCAGGTGCGGCGCCAAGAGTGTTGCCTGAACATCTCCCCGGACAGTTGCAGGACGGGGGGCGTATGGTCATCCCGATCGGCCCGGAAGGAGATCAGCACCTTTACCGGTATACGCGCAAGGGCGAAACCTACCATCGTGAAAGGCTGTTTGGAGTAAGGTTCCTGCCCCTGATCCCCCCCGGCCCACAACCGCAGGAATCACTGTCGTTATGATCAAGATCCTGAATTGTCGCCGGGGACTTCCTTCGAAGCTTCATGTGCCCGTTTCCCTCATTCGAAATGCCCCTACCGGCCACGCGTGCAAATGATTCCCGGCAAAGTCACCCCTTTAAGGCGCCAAGGGTCAGTCCGCGGGTGATCTGTTTCTGAAGCAGGATATATACTGCTAGGGTGGGCAGGGTCATCAACGCCAGACCGGCAAATGCCATCCCCCAGTCCGTCTTGTACTGACTCACGATCGTCAAACCCGCCAGACCCAGCGGCAGGGTCTTCAGGTGATCGGAACCCTCGCCCGAGATGAACATGAAGGCCATCAGGAACTCATTCCAGATGGCAATATACGTGAAGATTGCGACTGCCACCAGACCCGGCCGCGCAAGCGGAAACATAATCGACCAGAAGGCCCTCCATTCACTACAGCCGTCCATCAGCGCCGACTCGTGCAGACTGCCCGGCAGACCCTTGAAAAATCCGGTCAGGATCAGGATACCCAAGGGCAGCCCAAACGCCATATAGGCCCCGAGCAGCCCAACTCGTGTGTTCAACAGGTCCATGGCCTTCAACTGGAAGAATAGTGGCACAACTGCCAGTTGCACGGGTATCATCAGACCCGCTAGGAAAATGTAGAAAAGCGTCCTTGAACCCCTGAACCGAAACCGCGAGATGCCATAAGCCGCCATCGCGGACAACAGGGTAACCAGCACAACCCCCGACCCGGTCAGGAACACGCTGTTCCCGAAATAGTGCCCAAAGTTTCCGGACCTCCATGCACGCATATAATTCCGCCACTGCAGGTTGTCCCACCCGGGCAAGGTGAACGGACTGAAAAAGACGGCTTCATCAGTTTTTAGTGATGTTACGAACAGCCAAAACATGGGATAGACCACAGCCATCCCGAAAACAATGAGGACCGCATAAGCCATGACCCGGACGGCAAGATCCGGGGTCGGGATGTTTGATTTACAGAGTTGCTGTCCCGTGATCATTCTCGCACCTTTTCATGGATCCCGGTGTTCAATTTCGGGCCTTTGCCCAATACGAATGGCAAGCAGTGATCCCGCAAAGGCCATCGCAAACAGCAGGACTGCGAGCGCGGTCGCCTCACCCACCCTGAACTCCTGAAACATGGTCTGCACCATGCGCGTGCTGATCACATGAGTCTGGGTCATCGGGCGCTGGTTGGTCCAGATCCAAATCGTATCGAAGACCTTCATTCCACCGATCACCATGAACACGATCGCAATCAGCAACACCTCTCGGATCATGGGAAGCGTGATTGAGCAGAACTTCGCCCATGGACCCACGCCATCCAGGTCAGCCGCTTCATAAAGTTCACGTGGGATACTCTCCATCGCGGCGAGGAAGAGAACCATGTTGAACCCGCATCCTCCCCACACAAACATGGGTATCAGGGCACGGTAAAGGCTGTCCTGGGCCAGCCATGCAAATCCCCTGAAATCCAGCCATTGTGCGGGCGTTTCCAGCCCCATCCACAGAAAACCGCTGCTGAGCCACCCCAGTAGCTTGTTCACCGGCCCGATATCGGGGTTATAAAAATGCATCCAAAGTAGTGCGGCCGCCACGCCACCCAAGATGTTTGGGAAAAAGAATATGACCCTGAACAATCTCGAACCACGGATACGGCCGCTGATACACGCAGCCAAAAACAACGACAGGGGGATAACGAACAGGGGTATGACAAGCATAATGAACAGGTTATTGCCAAGCGCAACCCAAAATCCGTCGTTCTCCAGGAGAAGTCTGCGGAAATTCAACAGCCCCTTGTATTCCATCGGGCCAAGACCATCCCACTGGTGGAGACTCCAGCCAAACGACCGCAGCGCAGGCCAGAGAACGAACACGGCATACACCACCAACGCAGGCGCAATAAATAACGTGACGTTACCCCATGAAAGGCGGGGCAGGACCAGATCTGGGTCTTGGGAATCCCGGCGTCGCCGCAAAATGCGCACAAGATAATGAACCAGAAACACCAGGGGCAGTATGGCAATGACAAACAAAAGCAGCAACGCCTTACCCCTATGCTTGACATGCACCCGGTCGGGGTTACGTTGCCTGTCCCGGATCTGCCGGGCTTGTTCCTCCCAGCGTGTCGCAACTCCCTCAGGAGTCGCACTGCCGTCAAGCACCCGAAGGAATCCATCCTGAAGATATTGGAGCATCTCCGGTACACCACCTCCGGGGGGTTCACCAATGACCGAACCGGCACCCTGTAAAATTCTCTCCAGATCCGTCATATCTTGCGAGAGATTACCCTTGTTTGCTCCATGGATTGCAACCGTGATGTCACGCTGCCGGCAGAACTCTGAGGCGACCTCCCGGGATGTCATGAACCTGAGGAAGTCAACAGCTGCCTCGGGATTCGCACTCTTACTGAACACGTGATAATAGGAACTGGATGAATACACGGCGGTCGGATCCCCCATGCTACTGCCGGGCAGCGGGTAGCTGAAGGACCCCATCCGAAAACCCTCGGGGATACGACCCATCATCTCACTTTTCAACCATGAACCGCATGGGATCATTGCCGATTTTCCCGAGAAGAACTGCATCTGAGCCTCGGTATGGCTCATACCACGCACCCCGGGCTGCATGTAGGTTCCGGCCAGTTCACGAAACAATTCAAGTGAACGGACGGTTAAGCGGGTATCGAATGTGCCTGGCTCCATATTCCTCCAGGCCCGGTATTTCTCAGGCCCGGCCAAATGGTAATAGTTCGAATAAACCATGGAGAGGCCATAATTGGGATAACGCCCCTGATAAGCCATTGGGATGATGTTCAGTTCATGGATCCGGGCACAAAGCCTGTAGAGTTCATCCCAAGTCTTCGGAATATCGAACGCGTGATTTTCAAAAAGGTCCCTGTTGTACCAGATGGACCAGATAAAAAAGGCGAACGGGACGCCGTATGTTTTTCCCCGGTATGAACGTGGGGCAAGTGTCCCCGGCAGAAATGTATCGCGCCATGTCACGGCCTCGGCGGGATTCCAGGGCGGCCCGTCGAGGTAGGGATCCAGGGATAGCACCCTGCCCCTGCGAATCAAACGCCACCAATCCAGATCGACGTTGGTGACCTCTGGATATGACCCTTCAAAGATCCGGATGCGGACCTTGTCAGGCATGCGCGGGTCCCCGGTCAGGTCGACACTAACGGAACGACCACGTTGCTCCATTGCCTGCTCAAAAGCCCGGGCGCACCACTTGAAGAAACTGATGCCCTCACCGCCTTCAAAGACGGGCATCTCGATATGAACGGGCGCGCTGGATGACCCGGCACGGGATTCCGGAAGGATAAGGATGAAAACAAGGAAACTTGAAAACGAAATCAACCGTTGCAGTTTCATGTCTGGTAGCCGAAACCCCTTGAAAATGATGTGTCACCGTGACCTAGACCGGGTTGTAACGGGAATCATACCCCGCATACACCTGCCTTCAGGGGCTTGCCAGGCAACCTGTCAATACTACCCGTTGAGGGGCCGTTATGTCAGGAACATTTTAGGCCACCTTTGGAAAAGCCGCCAAACTTCCGCAGCTATATCTGTTCAGGCGCTGATGAACAATTCAGATATCGCGATTTTTCGGGAACGCCCGCCGAATACAATTCGATCCCTGCCAAAACAAATTGTAAAAGGATCTCAACAAGACATCGGCATGCGGTTTTCTGTTGGCGGGCCGCCCGATAAGAATTAACATGATTACGGTCAGGCATGAACGGACACTCAAGTCGCCGGTTTTGGACATCACTTTCAGGACAGCATGTCGAATATGTTTCCCGAGTATCTGGATATACCTATTTTTCCCCTGCCCAATATCACGTTTTTCCCCAAAACGCTCCTACCGCTTTATGTCTTCGAACTGCGATACCGCAGGATGACCGAGGACTGCCTCGCCGGCGACCGTATGCTTGGTGTCACGCTCCTGAAAGAGGGATGGCAAAGGGATTATTTCGGCGGCCCACCAGTCTGTAAGACATTCGGCGTCGGGAAAATCATTGATCATGACGAATTGGACAACGGATGTTACAACATCATCCTCGAGGGCCTCTACCGGGCCCGGATGGTCAAGGAATTCGCGGCAAACGAATACCGTGTCGCCCGTGTACAGGTTCTGCAGGACCCACCAATCGACGGATGCCACAAACAAATCTCGCAGATCATGCGTGAGATCAATGCGGCCAGCAAAAACCTGATGGACCTGATTCCCCAGATGCGTGAAATGATCGCCGCGGCCTGGTCTTCCCACACACATCCACTCGTGATCGCCGACCATCTGGCCACCTCGATCGTTATCGATCCATACGATCGCCAGTCGATCCTTGAGCAGGACGACCCCATCAGGAGGTTGAACCTGATCCTGATTCAGCTGCGAAACATGGAATACCAGCTCAATTCCAACAAGGCCATGGGAAGCGCAGAGAGCATCGTCGAG
>CAYYNQ010000058.1:0-118334 GCA_964473105.1 uncultured Candidatus Sumerlaeota bacterium
AGGCCGGTTTTATCCTGGTCCTGTCCGCATGTGATCAGACAGCACGAAACCACCAGCATGAACAACAAGACTTGTGATGTCTTTCTCATGTCAATATCGGCTTTCATCCCAGAAGGGTCGACAGGAGATGCCCGTCATTTCTTCCCATTTTCTTCCGGCATATTTAAGTGAGGAACCTAGCCTGTCCACCCCTGATATACAAGGAATTACTATTGGACCGGATGGAAGTCGGGGCAATACATGGCGGAGCAGGTTAACAAACCGTTACCGGCCGGTCATTTTCCCCGGCCTTCTGAAGTCTGAATCCCGTGTTGTATCCCGACAGACATGAATCTGTTTTGGAAAATTTTCAGGGCAAAAACACAGGATTTCCGCAGGCAGCAGTCAGGACGATTCATCTCGAAAACTTTTGCACAGCCATGGCGGAGAGGGCGGGATTCGATTCACACTCTGAACCATGAATCATCTCACGACAGGGATCTTTCATGATTCATTTTGTTACGAGGTTTTACATGAAATATCTGGAATGTCATGAATCCTCTGAATTAACCTCAAATCACACTCACATTGTCAGATTGGGCTCAGCAATCAAGCATCTGTGCCTTTGAAGGCGCTAACCTTCCTGATTTTGAGAGAAGATTCGGGGAGCAGGGAATTTATAACGTGCAAGGGGTGGCCAATGAATCAATTTAAAAGTGTCCTGAAACGTTCCCTGGTCATCGCATTTATCTGCGTTGGACTCCTACAGCGATTTGGGCACGCTGATCAGAATCCTTTGCCTCCCTTTTCGCTCGATGACCTGGTTTCCATCCACAAGCTCCACCAGGTCCTCATCTCACCTGACGGGGCATGGATTGCGTTCATGGTGGAACAACCCAATCGCGAGGATCAATCCGGGTTGCCTTTCAGGAGAAGTCTGCATCTCATCCCGGCACGTGGTGGAGAACAACGTGAGGTCACGCTGTATCAACCCGGTGGTTCCTCGCTCCAGTGGTCCCCGAAAAGCAACATGTTGACCTTTCTTGCCCGTCGACCGGATGTCGAGGGCCGCCAGGTTTTCGGTGTGACGCCGGATGATCTGAGCATATATCAACTGACACAAACCGATCTTGCCATGAACTCGTTCAGCTGGTCACTCGATGAATCGAAGATCGCCTGCTCGGTTACCGAACCCCAAGACAAGGAACAACAACGGCAGAGAGAACTTGGTTTTGACGCAATCGATGTATCTGCAGGCGGCCCGGATCAGATCTCAGCGAAACAGAAATTGTGGATCATTAACACAGCTGACAACCAATCGCATCCTGTTGATCTCGGGCCTTTGCATGCCATCTCCCACGCCCTCTCACCCACGGGTTCCAGAGTTGTAGTGGCCGTGTCGGACAGCACAACGGCCGGCGACAGCTACCTGCGCCCGCGACTGTTGACCGTCGATCTCCCGGGAGGGACACCCCGTGTCCTTGAAGATCGAGCCGCCGGTGTCACCCACCCGGCCTGGTCTCCGGATGGCCGGTGGCTTGCCTACCAGGGATGTTCAAAACAAGCCCGTGAGCCTTTTCCGGTTGCGTTGTATCTCACACGCGGCCATGACAATGAACCGAGGGACCTGGTTGCCGGACGTGACTTTATCGTGGACAGCTTCGATTGGCTGGGTCATACGGGGGAGCTGTTGATCATGGCCACCTCGGGTGCCGACCGTTACCTGGCACGGCTGTCCCCGGACACGGGCCGGGTCAAACGCCTGACACCCAAGTCTCATGTCCTTGCGTTCCGGTCCAGTTACAGTGTCTCGCACGACGGCCTCCGGATCGCATGTGTGCTGACCCGTGGCGACCAGCCCCCCGATGTGTGGTTCATTGAGACGGAGACCGGCCTCGCGCGAAAACTGACCGACTTGAATCCCCATCTGCATAAGCGTCTCTACGGCCCGGTCGAGGAGGTTTCTTGGCATGCTCCGGACGGTTTGAAAATCAGCGGCGTGTTGTGTAAACCCGTGAACCACGATCCGGCGCAGCGTTATCCGCTGATCGTTCAGCTTCATGGTTCACAGGTGGCCGATGTCACCGAATTCCAGGCCAGCTGGATGAATTGGGGTATCGTACTGGCCGCTCACGGATATGCCGTGCTGCTTCCTAATTACCGCGGCAGCCTGACCAGTGGCGCCGATTTCTTCCGTGGCAACCTGGGTGACTTCGGAGGCAAGGATTTCGATGACATCATGGCCGGGGTCGATGAGATGATTGATCGTGGAATCGCCGACCCTGAGCGACTGGGCGTCGGGGGTGTAAGCTATGGCGGTTACCTGACAAGCTGGGCGATTACCCAGACCCGCCGCTTCAAGGCTGCGGTCATGGGTCTCGGGATCTCAAACTGGATCTCAATTGCCGGTCAAACGGGGATCTACGAGATCCACGCAGAATCCCACTGGACCTTCGCTCCATACGACCGGCTGGATTTTGTCTGGGAACGCAGCCCGATCAAGTACTCGGCCCGGGTGAAAACCCCAACACTGATTTATGCCGGCCAGAATGACGGGGCTGTCCCGCCGTCCCAGAGCCGGGAATTCTTGCGTGCGCTCAATCACTTCGGCGTGCCCAGCAAATTCTATCTCTACCCCCGGGAAGGCCACGGCCTCCACGAACCCAACCACATCCGTCATAACATGAAAACGATTCTTGACTGGTTTGGTGAACACTTGAAGCGTCCATGACTTGCCTACATGACATTTTTTCTGTTGCTGTTCATATCCGGTTCTCGAAAATCTTTTCCAAATGAAAGGGCAGGAACCGCCCACATCACCCTTGATGTGTCCGGTCTTCTGTATCAGGGTGGGGCCAAGCAGCCTTGCCTGCCGTTTCAACTGAAATATCCCGTTATTCCATCAGAATAAAACTCGGAGATCTCAACAGGGTCACTCCCCCTCCCAGACGGTCAGGGGGGCTGATCGTTCGGGCCCCAATTTACAGGATTCAATTTACACGTGGGGCCTGCATGTTGCCACAGTCCAGGTAGACCAGTTGACCCTTGCTGACAGTACCGTTCGTCGGGTCATAAAAGAATGGCTGCACGTCCTGTTGATTCATGTTCTGGAAGAAATCCCACCAGTGAAGGTCGGGACCGGTGCTCTCGATCATTGCATGAAAATCCTCGCATAAAAAGAAATCCGCCATGCTCAAGCCATCCGACCTGGTATTCCAGACCCAACCATCGCGTGCAGCTGTGGATCTTCCAATGGGGTGCCAGCTGACCACGAACCCCACTTGCACATTTTTACCCCACTGGCTCCAGGAAGTACTCATCGCGGCTTTGGTATTGAAATGGTCCGTCGGTATTGAAGTGAGGTATTCAATAGGTGTGGTCAACAAGTTGCCCGGCCAGGGGGTCGTGGAGGTGGGTCCCGTGGGCACACCCGCGCCGGTTGGTCCTGTCATGTTCAGGAAGGTCGGGAAAAAGTCCCCACCGAAATAGTGTCCCGGGATCTGCCCGCTATCCACGATATAGGATGTCAGGCCTACGCCTATCGTCCGCAGGTCCGAAACGGCCCGGGTGACCTTGGCTCGCGTTTGAGCCTCGATGAAGTTGGGTACGGCAATGGCTGCCAAGATCGCAATAATGGCCACGACAATCAGCAACTCAATCAACGTAAATCCGTTTTTTTTCTTATACATGGTATAAACCCACAATCTTCAGGGAAGCTTTTGCACGACCATGGCGGAGAGGGTGGGATTCGAACCCACGAGGGGCGGTTAGGCCCCTACTCGCTTTCGAGGCGAGCTCCTTCAACCGCTCGGACACCTCTCCCCGGTCATGACCCTGCCATATGCCGCGGGCTGTTACCCCGCATAACCAAACTCCCACAGGAATCACCATGCACACCGGACAGGTCTTGATTCAGGACCTACCCTCATCGCCCAAACGACCTTCCGGACATGTCTGATCTTATAAAGGATCAGGCACGGCCCATCAATGGGAATCCTGTGCCGGTGTCCGCCCCATGGTCAGGAATTGGACACGGAGACACGAATTCCGTGCATTTCAGGGATGCCCGAACACATGGCGACAAAAGCCGGCCGGCAAACCAAGCCCGGGAAAACAGGAGAATGGTCCTTGCGAGGGATCACCTGATCGGGAGAAAACACTGTTCACGAAAAATCAGGTCCCAATCGGCCGGGGCGTACAACTTTTCATCGTCTCGTTAGCACATCATGCGCAGACAGCACCTATTGATCCCAAGCCGAATATCATCAAAAGGCCTGGTTCACACGCTGTTCTTGGGGCTTAAAATACTCCCCCCCGAATGGTAACAACCGGCGCAGGCCATACACGCACAAAACTTGTCATGACCCCCCCGATCACGGCCATGATCTCGGGCCAGGACAACAGATTGAATGTCGGGAATGTCATTTGATATGATCCGGATCGGCTGGATCAACATGAATGCAATATTGAACAAACTATCAGCAGATGCCCGGAAGATATACCACGCCGGGGTCAATGCCGTCAGCGGCAGCGACCTGATGAAACGGGCCGGGCTGGCCACCGTCCACGGGAAACCCATCGACTCATACCCCCAGGTCCACGTCGCTGCATTCGGCAAGGCTGCGATGATGATGACCGGGGGGCTGCTCTCCGTCATGGAACGACCCATCAGCAACGGAATCATCGTCGTGCCGCATGGCTACCCCGAAAACTTCCCTCAACCGGCCCTCAACCTCGAAGGCATCGATGTCCTCGAGGGAGGGCACCCCGAACCCGACGCAGCGGGCGAACAGGCGGCCACCAGGATCTTTGAACTTGCCGATTCATGTGGGCCGGATGACCTGCTGATCGTGCTGATCAGCGGAGGGGGATCGGCCCTAGTGACCGCGCCAGCCAGAGGCGTACCGCTCGATGATGTCATCCTGTTGAACAAGGTTCTACTCGGCTGCGGGGCGGATATCCACGAGATGAATGCCGTGCGAAAACATCTCTCACGTTTTAGCGGAGGACGACTGGCGCAGGCGGCCAGTCCGGCTCATGTCTGTTCGCTGGTCCTCTCCGATGTGCCGGGTGATGACCTGACCTCAATCGCCAGCGGGCCGACCGTTCCCGACCCAACGACATTCGACGACGCGATCTCCATCCTGAAAAAATACGGGGTCTGGGAGGACACCCCTGAAAAGGCCCGGATATTTCTCCGGCGGGGAACCGGTCATCCGGAACTTGAATCACCGGGACCTGATGATCCGGTATTCGCAAAGTCCGAGACAAGGCTGATCGGCACACTATCGATAGCGCTCGGTGCCGCGGCCGATGAAGCGCAACGGCTGGGCTATCTTGTCGAACCCGACCCTGAACCGGTCAGCGGCGAAGCGGCGGATGCAGGCCGCAACCTGGCACAGGCAGCCCAAGACAGGAAACCCGGTGATCAGCCTGTCTGCATCCTCCGCGGCGGCGAGACAACCGTGACACTCGGCGGTTTCACCGGCAAGGGCGGACGCAACCAGGAACTGGTGCTGGCCGCAACACTGGAGATCGAGAGACATTCGCATCCGATGGTGATCTTCAGTGCAGGAACAGACGGGATTGACGGGCCGACCGACGCAGCCGGTGCTTGGACAACACCCCTGACCGCAGAGGAGGCCCGGATGGTCGAGATCTCACCGGCCCAGTGTCTCGAGGAACACACTTCATACTATGTCTTCGACTGCGTCGATCAACTGTTCAAACCGGGCCCGACGCATACCAATGTCATGGATCTCCAACTGGCCCTGATCGCCCCCGCAGGATAACCCGTGTCGCAATCATGACCGGCGAGTTGGCAGGCCACTGCTTCATGCCGGTCACCGCTTACAACAAGAATCGCGATTGCGGACAAGTCTGTCCGGGCGGGACCGGGTATCACTTGAAATCGCCACGAATAAACGGTAGAAGTTCACACTTGGCCGTATCATCAACACGATACGACCGTGCGGAGAGGTGACCGAGTGGTCGAAGGTGCACGCCTGGAGAGCGTGTGTACGCTTTGCGTACCGTGGGTTCGAATCCCACCCTCTCCGCCATGATCGCGCAGGGCCTGTTCTTTCCCCAGACATGTTCATGCCTTTCTCCGGCCTGCTCCACACAGCCATCCATCGGAAACCGCGGCCGGGAAGATTACTCGGTTGATCCAAGAACAACGGGCAGGTTCGTGACTGCGCGCAGCACCATGCTCTCACGCCAGTCCAGTTTGTCGTCACGTAGCCGCATCGCCGGGAAGCGCTTGAGAATCGTCGGCAACGCAAGCCGGGCCTCAAGCCGGGCCAGGGGTGCCCCCAGGCAAAAGTGAATCCCATACCCGAAGGCCAGGTGCCGGTTGTCCTTACGGGTAATGTCAAATCGGTCCGGATCGGGAAATTGCCCCGGGTCGCGGTTGGCCGCAGCCAGCATCAGCACAATCGCGTCACCCTCACGGATCTTTTGACCCCGGATCTCGACATCCTTGACCACTAGACGCGTGTCGATCTGGATCGGGCTCTCATAACGCAGGCATTCCTCAATCGTGCTGTCAACCAGCGACCAGTCGTTTTGCAGGCGCTCCAACTCCCCGGGGTGCTGCATCAGGGCGAGCAGCCCGTTGATCAGGAGACCGACGGTCGTCTCGTGGCCCGCGACATAAAGAAAGACACTCAATCCCACCAGCTCGGTCGCATCCAGGACATCTCCCCCATCCATTCCGGTCACCAGCGCGGTGAACATGTCATCGGTGGGTCGACGCCGTCTCTGCTCTGCAAGTGAACAGAAATACTCCGCCAAGGCCTTGTAACTATCGTAAGCGGGTCCGGCCGCGTCGACCAGGGCCGGGCCGACACTGCCCACAAAGGACACCAGGTCCCCGATATGCCTCTTGCATTCATCCCGGTCAGCCGCGGGAATACCCAGCAGTTCACAACCCACCGTCGCCGGCAACGGATACGAAAAATCATGAAACAGGTCCATGACCTCCTGCCCATCGACACGGGCTAGGAGATCATCGACGATCTCCTGGATCCGCGGAGCCAGCCCGGCAATGAAACGAGGCGACATGGACTTCGCCACCAGCTTGCGCAGCCGTGTATGCTTGGGGGGGTCCGTGAATCCCAGCCAGTTGGCGACATGTTCACCGAGCGGGGCAACCTTCTCGCGCAGTTCAGCTGGGAGCGGCCCCATGTTCAATGATGCCCGGGCAGAAGCGAACGCCGGCTCCCGATGCGCCGCGGCCACATCGTCGTAACGTGTCAGGACCCATGCCGACAACCGTTCGTTCCAGTGGACGGGATCGTGTTCACGCAACACCTGAAAGAACGGGTATGGATCAACTAGGCGCCCTTCACAGAAACGCACATAATCGGGGGATTCGACAATTTCTGACAAATGCATGAATGGGACCTCCCGGAAAGCAGGCAAACGGCTCGCCCGGCCTTGATGACCGGGTAATTCCCAATCACGACCCTGGAACGCACTCAACAATCCCTGTCAGTTTGCGAAATGATCAATAGTAGAACTTCTGGTGTTCCTTGACCTCGGCCTCCCACTGCTTGCGCAGCTTGCGGGTAACCGGGTCATTGCTGACCTCGGCGACGCCGACATCCCACCACATCTCCGACCACGGGGGATAACGGTCCGCCGTGGTCTCAGCCACGATGACACAGGAGCGCTTCTCCCTGCGGGCGGCCCTCAAGGCCTTGCGAAGCTCCTCCTCGGTCTTGACGTTCCACGCGCGTGCGCCGAACCCCTCGGCCGTCTTCGCATAATCAACCTTGATGTAATCCCCCTCAAGGCGATCGGTCTTGGGGTCACGACACCGGAACTCGTTGCCAAACGCCCGCCCTGCTCGATGCAACTGATGAGCCCGGATACACTGGTAACCGTGGTTCTCCGCGACAATCACGATGATCTTCTGTTTTTCCTGGAGGCAGGTCACAATCTCGGTCGGGTTCATCAGGTAGGTCCCGTCGCCGACAAACGTGAAGACCTCGCCCTTGGGCTGGGCCAAGCGCGTCCCCAGCGCCGCCGGTATCTCATAACCCATGCATGAAAAGCCGAATTCAAGAAGACAGCGACGGTTCTGGGTCGCATCCCAGATCTTGAACGTGTTGCTCAGGAGACCGCTGGAGGCCCCCACGGCGGTATCCCCGGGCTTGGACTCGTCAAAAACGGTCTTGATCAACAGGCCCTCATTCATGGCCTCGCCGGGGAACTCCCGGAACGATTCACGCTTCATCTTCCTGTCCCAGTTGATCCGTTCACGTTCAACACGCCTGAGGTTGGCCCGATCGACCCTGACACCGGCCTTTCGCGCGGCACGGGTCAACGCCTGCAGCCCCTCCTTCGCATCGGCCAGGACGGGCAGGGCACCGATCTTGCAGGCATCGGCCGTGTTCACATTGATGTGGACAAACTTCACCGAGGGATTCTTGAACAATGCCATCGAGCCGGTCGTGAAGTCCGTGAGACGTGTCCCGACGCAAATCACCAGGTCCGCGGAACGGATGATCTTCGGGCAGATGCCGTTTCCCTGGACACCCTGCGCCCCCATGAACGTCGGTGCGTCCTTCAACATGCTTCCCTTGCCCGCGATGGTCTCGCCGACCGGGATGCCGAACGTGGTCGTAAACTTGTAGAGTTCATCCTGCGCGCCGGAATAGATCACGCCACCGCCCGCAATAATGACCGGCTTCCTGGCCTTCTTAAGCAACCCGACCGCCTCGTCAATGGTGCAAGCCTCGGGCGGACGGCGGGGAATCCGCCAGATCCGTTTCCTGAAAAGGTGGACGGGGTAGTCATAGGCATGGCACTGGACGTCCTGGGGCAGCGAAAGCGTGACGATGCCCGTATCGGCCGGGTCGGTCAATACACGCATTGCCGCAGGCAGAGCCGTCAGCAGCTGCTCGGGCCGGGAAATTCGGTCAAAGAAACGACTGACCGGACGGAAACAATCATTGAGGCTGACATCAGCCGACACCGGGTGCTCAATCTGCTGGAGAACATTTCCCTGGTAACGAGTCGCGTAATAGTCCGACGGAAGCAACAGGACAGGCAGCCTGTTGATTGCGGCCCCGGCAGCGGCCGTGAGCATGTTGGTCGAACCCGGCCCTACCGATGCCGTACAGCCGAATGTCGAGAGACGTCGCATCGCCTTGGCATAGCCGGCTGCGGTGTGGACCTGCGACTGTTCGTTGCAGGGCTGGTAATATGGCAGATCCTTGCCGTATTCATAAAGACCCTGAGCCAGCCCACTGACATTCCCGTGGCCGAAGATCCCGAAGACCCCCCTGACCAGCCGGTGTTTTTCCTCGTCCTGCTGGCTGTATTGCACGGAAAGGTACTTGACTATCGCCTGGCCAACGGTCAGACGGGTTGTTTTCTGTCTGGACTTAGCTGCCATCATCTTCCTCCAGTGATCAACTCGATGAACCTTTTAATCTTGATGCATCCCGACCCGTCCTGAAAATCCGCCCCAAACCAACGGCCAAATGATGACCCCGGCAACCGGAACTTCCCTCAAACGGATCAGTAGTGGAATAATCGACTCGGGGGGATATCATACACGACTGAACCGGATTGTCGAACATATCCTGAAGTCCCGGGACCGATTGAACGGGCTGCAGAGGCCCGACATGGCCGGGATGGGAAAGGCCGTCGGGCCTGCCTTGTTTTAGATTGAAAATCGAGTCTGATTTTCAGAAAATGCGTGCAGACCGTCGACATGATCCCGAACGAGAAGCACAGGACAGCCAACGACCAAGGGTTCGGCCTGTCCTGACAAGTGAGCGGGCCCGACCCATGCGGGCCGGGACAAGACAGACACCAAAACAAGGAGATTGAGCAATGAAAGTTGAAATTGGCACCGGTCCTGACAACTGGGGCGTTTGGTTTCCGTCCGACCCCAAACAGATCCCGTGGGACCGCTATCTTGATGAATGCGCGGAGGCCGGGTACGAGATCACGGAACTGGGCCCGTATGAATATCTCCCCAGCGACAAGGCCGCCCTCAGGCAGGAACTGGACAAAAGGAACCTGCGGCTTGAGGCCGGCTTCACATTCAAGGACCTGGCCGACCCCAATGAATGGGATGCCATGGTCGCTGAAACCGAGGGGGCATGTGATCTGGCCGGCACTTTCGGCGCCAAGCATCACATGCTGATCGACCTGCCCTACACCGACCTGGCCACCGGGGAGCAGCTGCGCGAGCCTGAACTGGACGACGATGGCTGGAAACGCTTCATGGAACACTGTCACAAACTCGGCGAGATCACACGTGACAAGTTTGGAATCACCTCGGTACTGCATCCCCATACCGATACACATGTCCAGACAACCGAACAGATGGAACGGTGGCTTGAGGATGCCGATCCATCGGTCCTCCAGATGTGCCTTGACACCGGCCACCATGCCTACCGGGACGGGGACCCGGTCGAGTTCATGCGTAAGTGGCACCATCGAATCCCCTACCTGCACATCAAGAGTGTGGATGAGGATATCCGGGTCAGGATCGAGCGCGATGGCATCTCATTTGCGGAAGCCGTGGAGATCGACATGTTCTGCGAGCTGAGTCGCGGGGTCGTGAACTTCAGGGACTTTGGCAACGTCCTGAAGGAAGTCGACTACGAGGGTGTAGCCATCGTGGAACAGGACATGTATCCAGCCCCGTTCGACAAGCCTTTCCCGATTGCAAAACGTAACCGGGATTACCTGCGTGAAATAGGAATCGGATAACGGGAGGCGGCCCAAATCCTGGTATCTACCGCGGCCCGGCAAGGCAACACGCAGGGCCGCGCCGGTTTTCAAGGGTGAAGGGGAAGCCCAGGCTTGCATCCCGCCTTTTTGTCGATCACACATCTCGGTGCCGGGGCCGGCGCAAGTCCCGGATTACCGCTGAACCAATGCGGCAAGCTGTCCCCCTCCCCCGGGTTCTCCCCATGGGGTCCTGCATGCGCGCCAGGACATTATGAACACACCCCGTGATCCCAACCACAGGAACATGCACGGGAGAATGAAAAGATTACCGTTCAGGCAAAGAGCTCGCTGATTTCACCGAAGTTCATCGGGCCATTGGGAGAAAGGGACTCGACATATTCAAAATGTCTTCCCGAGGGAGTGTCGACCAGCTTCTTCTTCCAGTCGACACCCATCGTTGAGAAGATCGTTGCGATCACATCCTCGGGGTAGATCGACCGCTTCCTGTGCCAGCCCGGATCGATCACCTCGGCTGCGGTCTGGTCGGTTGCGCCGAGGACCCGCCCCCCCTGAACGCCTGCCCCGGCAAACACCGCGAAGCCGGCCTTGTCATGGTGATCACGTCCCTCGTTGCCGTTCAATGCACCCGGCGTACGGCCGAACTCACCCATGCAGACGACAAGTGTCTTGTCGATCAGGGGACGCCCCTGCTTGTCCGTCCTGGACTCGAGATCATCAAGAAGGTTGGCCACGCAGAGATCCAGCTCGTTATTCAACGTATACTGGTTGAGCGTCTTGGACTTGTCATAAATATTGCTATGCAGATCCCATGTGCCGTGGTTGATGATGATGAACTTTGTCCCGGCATCGGCCTGGGCAATATTCCTTGCCATCACGCAGGCGTTGCCCAGGTCGTTGAAGACATAGTTGATCTTGCCGTAGCGCTCCTTGTCCTCATCACTGATCCTGAAGACATCGGCGGCCTGAGGATGACTCAATAAGCCCGCAGAGTGGTAGTAATCATCCATGTCAGAGAAGATGGTCCCTCGACCGGTATCCATCTCACGCCATTCATGGTCGAGCTGCCGAAGCAGGTCACGCCGGACCTGAAAGGCGTCCCGCTCCGAATCAGGCAGCACAAAAGGCGGCTTGACACGGGCATTCAGTGACATCGGGGAACAGCTGGGCGGCAACAGGCCGTTCGCCAGCAGAAGGTCGGTCCGGACATTCAACGAGATGTAGGGCGGCAGAAAATCCGTGTCCCGACGCTGATCGAGTGACTCATAGGCCAGCACCGCGCCAAACGAGGGGACCTCCTTCATACGCGAGGGGGTCTCAGGCCGCCCGGCCTGGATGTAATAGGTCCCACGGTTATGGTTCTGCTCCCAAAACTCCATCGAACGGACAATGGCATACTTGTCCAGCCGCTCGCTCAGCCGCGGTAATGTCCCCACCGGCATGCGAACGCCATCCCGAACGGTCCGGATGTCGAAATCCTCCGGTGTTTCAGAATTCAGCTTGGCATCAAACGTATCCATCTGGCTGGGCGCACCCTGCAG
Source organism: uncultured Candidatus Sumerlaeota bacterium (assembly GCA_964473105.1). Taxonomy (GTDB): domain Bacteria; phylum Sumerlaeota; class Sumerlaeia; order MVZB01; family MVZB01; genus CAYYNQ01. The sequence continues at coordinate 12,237 of CAYYNQ010000058.1, forward strand.
CATGATGAAGATACAGATCTCCGCACCACCCCGCGGGGTGGTGGCAGCCGTGGACTGCAGGTTCGTGGCCCGCAGCATCGGCAGCAGTGAATAACCCGCGGCACCAACACCGCCGACCCTCAGGAAATCACGCCGGGTCAGGATGGGAAATCGGGTGGCCATCTCGATACCTCTTCTTCAATTCTGCAGAACGAATCTTATCAATAATTCACGAGGAATTCCAGTTTATTGACCAGCGCCCACTGAAGATTCTCAAGACCCTTGTCGCGATGATCCTGCAGGTGCGCGACAGATGTTGTCATCTCCTCATCTGTCGGCAGTCGCGTCAGGGTACAGAGATAAATCTCCTCGACCAGTTGCTTCAAGGTTGCCTGATCACGCCACGTCCAGGGGGGGCGTTCCTCGAGCAAAGCACGTGTCCGGCTGCCCTCGGTAGCTGACCTCAGCTTTTTCAGCACAAGGTTGCTGTACATCATGAGCGACGCCTGCAGGATCGAGGGGTTTGTCGACGGCCGCTTGATTTCCCGGTCGCTGCGGTTGAAAAAGAACAGGAATTCCTTGAGATCCTCATCACAAAACTGGGTTTCCCTGAGGGGTCCCGGGAGATCCATCGCATAACCGGACCACTGGCTGGTGTATTCAGGAGGAATGTCGGCCCGCTGTGAACGCCCGTGGCCAAAAACATTCGTGGCCTTTGCCAAGGCATCATAAACCTCCTCGGAGGTCAATCGGCGGACCATCCGGCGGGAAAAATAACGGTCCCATTCCGGCTTGTAATCACCTTCAAACCTGGAAGACAGCTGGTATGCACGCGATTCACAGATGATACGCATCAGCCTTCGGAGATCATGATTGTTCCTCTGGAAATCCCGCGCAAGCGCATCGAGCAGTCCCGGATGGCTGGGCTGGATCGTCCAGGGTGCGGGAGGAGGGTTGTCCGGGTCCTGGCGTGCCAGGTCCCATTCCAACGGCGGGTCGACTATGCCGACCGTCATCAATCGCGCCCAGACCAGGTTGACAATCACTTTCGCGAACTGGAAATTGGCCGTGACCATCCGCGCAAATTCCTCCCGCAGGTTCCTGCCCTCGGCCGGCTTTTCCTTTGTCAACAGGAACTCCGGATCGAGATTGACGCTGATGTTGCGCGCAACCCGGATCGAGCTCTTGGAATCCATCTGGTAACCGGCAGACTGTTGCCAGCGGTCCTCTTCACGCAGGGTAGGGCCATCGGTCAGGACATAATCGCTGCCCGGTTTCGTGTTGCCGGACCCCTTGAAAATGCGCGTGTCGCCAAAGAAGGCGGCCTGGCGCCAGAATTCCTCGCGTTTGCGCTGGGTCAGCCAGAGGTTCGTCTTTTCCAGGTGGTTGGCACCGTCATGACACGAGATGCAGTTCAGGTTGATGCCAAGAAAATCCTGGGTGGCGTGAACGGCAATCTCGTCACAGGTGTCCTCGTGATTGGGGCCGCCCTCGTCAGTCACCGCATTACGGATCAGGTAACCGGTCGGTCCCGAGTTTTTCCCGCTGAGACCGGTGGCGGTCAGCATCTCACGGACAAAATAATCGTAGGGCAGGTTGTACTTAAGAAACAGCTCGATATAGTTGCGAAAACCCTCGGCCGTGTTGAAGAAGTGGACCCCGGCGTATGTGTATTTGTTGCGGAACAGGTCCTCAAAGAAGTAACGCCACTTGCTGATGAATGCAGGGTCGATCAGGCCGGGATCACCATAATCCTTGTAACCCTTAGTTTTCCTTGCCTCCTCTGGGGAAAGCCCCTGCCATTCCTCGGGTTTCAACCACAACATTTCACGGATCAAATCATCCCGCTTGGCGGGGCTCTGGTCATCCAGAAACTTCCTTACATCCTCAGGATCGGGAATACGCCCCCAGAGATCCAGGTGAATCCGCCGGTAAAATTCCTGATCCGAGCACAACCCGGCGTGGGGAACCCCGTCTTCCTGCATCTTGGCGAAAATGTAATGATCAACCAAGTTGCCTGTGATTTCCACCTCGCCCTGTCCACCGGCCGGCAGATGCGATGCCACACGATTGGTCAACCTTGTTGCGGCCTTGCGTTCCGGTTCAGCGGTCTTCTCGTGCAATTCCAGGGAGAGTTGCCTGACATATCGCGCCAGCAGGATGATCTGGTCATCATCCAGTTCACCGGCCTTGGCCTCCATCTTCGTGTCGGGGACCCCGTTGCGAATCGTCCCTGTGATCTGCTCAAGGGAGCTGCCATGGAACCAGGTCTCATCAACCAGGTTCAGTCGATTGTTCGTGGCTTCACCCTTTTCGCCATGACAAAGGGAACAATTTGCGCCGAACAACGCGGCGGCCAGTCCCACCTCATCCTCGTTCAGGGGGGGATCCTCAACGGCGGGTTCCTGTGTTTGATTTTCAACCGAAACGGCGACCTGATCCAGTCCCGGCTTGGCGGACAAGTCGGGTTCTGGCGAATCAACCGCTGCCGCCCCGGCGTAAGGGGAAAACAAAAGGGCCGCCAAGCCGGGAAATAGGAGAGTCTGGAGCTTGATAAGTCTCATGGATGGATCGTGCTGATGGGATAGAACCCGACCCCGGGAATCAGTCGAACATACTAACGTATCCAGGGTTTGAAATTCAACCAAATCCCGTCTGAAAGTGCCTCCTCAGTGGGTCCTCCCCGGGTTGCCCGATGACAGTTGACACATAACCCGGATAACGGGTCTAATGACTGATAATTGGGGATCATGGGCCCCTGCGGGACCCCTCTGGATCGAAATCCCGGGGGCTCGGATTTAAAATCTCAACAAGATAACAGGATCCAGATCATGGTTTCGATACGCCCCGACCATTACCCGGCCAGATTATGGAGAATTCTCTGCCTCTGCCTTCCCGTTTTCATGGCAGCAGGAATACTCTCCGCAGGAGACGATGAACAATCCGGTGCAACCGGTGCCAACAAGGACCTCTTCAAGGGAACCCACACCTTTGATGCAAACAGGTTCTTCACCAAGGGAACCACGGGAGGCAAGGAATCCGGAATTGACGGCTGGGTCGACATCACCGTTCGCGGATACCGCAGATACATACAAAAGATCGAACCGGCAAGGTCAGCCCTGATCGTGGTCGACCTCAACATGGGCAAGCTTCCGGCCCGTGAATCGGACTGGTGTCGGCGAATGCGGGAGCTGGACGAGGCTCATGCCAACCGCTGGGCCACCATGATGGATGATGTCGTTTTCCCCAATGTCTCGAAACTGCTCGGGCTGTTCAGGGAAAAGGGAATGCTGGTCATCTACCTGTCCATCGGGGGGATCTCCGGCGATGCATCCTATCAACCGGGTATCCTGCCCGGCCCCAACGACGTGCGCATTGCAAAATTCTCAAGCGGCGCCTTTTCGACCAGCACACTGGACAACCTGTTGCGCGAGCACGGGGTCAAGACACTGTTCTTTGTCGGCCATGACACCCCCTGTTGTGTATCACAGACCATGGCCGGGGCCTACGACCGCAACTACCAGACAATCCTGATTAGCGATGCCTCCTACTCGAGCGTTCATGAACTCCATGATGCAGCCGTCAAGATCTGGTCCTACAAGGGATTCGTCCGGACAACCGAACAGGTTTTGAATGATTTCCCGTGGCAAAACTGGATCGACCCGGGCCTGAGGCAGTAATGTCATGTCGACGTGTCCACTCCGCAACCCGAGTGGGTCCACCAAGCACGCGCCGATGAATACAACGATTTCAATGGCAGGGAGCTAGGACAAGCGCCACCTTGACTTGACATCCTTATTTACCCACGACAACGGCCAGCGGCCCTCGTGCAGGGCATGGATCGCCTTCATTGACCAGCGGAACATCGAGTCCCAGAAGTTGTCGGAGTGGGCGCCAATGTGCGGGGTAATCACAACCTGATCCATCTTGAGCAATGGGTTGTCGGCTGCAGGCGGCTCCGGATCCAGGACATCCAGACCGGCTGCCGATATCCATTCCTCTGACAGGGCGCGAATCATTGCCTGCTCGTCAACAACCGGCCCGCGCGAGGTGTTGATCAGGATACTTCGTTCCTTCATCATCCTGAATTGTTCCTCACCCATCAGGTGACGCGTGGAATCCACCAACGGGCAATGCAGCGAGACAAAATCGGAGGCCTTCAATAACTCATCCAGCCCCATTTTCCTGGCCCCGGCAGACTTCATGGTTCCCTCATCGACAAACGGGTCATAAGCCAGCACATCCATTTCATACCCGGCCAATTTTTTGATGACCAAGCGGGCAATCAGGCCGAACCCGACCAGTCCAAGGGTACGCCCGTGGAGACTCCAGCGCGGGCATCCCCCGTAACGCTCCCAAGTGCCCTGCTTGACAAGCCGGTCCTGGATTGCACACTGTCGAACCACGCTGAACAGCAGGCCGAGCGTGTGGTCTGCAACCTGCTCGGCTACCGAGTGCGGCGTATTGGCAACAATGATCCCCATCGTGGTTGCCTCGTCGACCGGAACGTTGTCGGTCCCGCTGCCGGCACGCACAATCGCACCGCACTTTTTCAGGACCTGCATGTTTCCCCTCCAGAGACAGGCACCGCTTTCACCCGCACCACCGAGCAGCCAGACGATATCCGCATCGCCCGCATGCTTCTCGACATCTTCGCGCGTGATACATTCATGATGCACGAAGTCGATATCATGATCGGCCAGTTCAACCGGGACCCAGTCGGGCAGGTCCGGTGCATCGTTCGAAACAAGGGTTACTTTGAATTTATCGCTCATCCATCAATCCTTCGGGAGTTTGGCCTCGATCATCTCCTGGTTCTTTTCATCCCAGTTTGCAATTTCCACCAGGTTGGTGCCACCTGCGACCTTTGGGATCAACTCCTCCTCATAGGCCTCGGTTGCCAGCACCGCCTTGAGCACGACCTCCGCCTTGCGCCGCGGAACCACAACCACACCGTCTTCATCCCCAACGATCACGTCGCCGGGCATGACCACGATCCCGCCGCATGAGACAGGGACGTTGACCTCACCCAGCTTGCTTGCCCCGGCGACACGGGGGACGCTGCCGCGGCTGAAAATCGTGAAATCCATCTTGCGAATCCCGTCGCAGTCACGGATCAGACCGTCAATCACCATACCGGTGATCCCCCGACGTTTCGCCTCGGACACGATGATTTCCCCGAGCTGGGCTGTATCGGGAGCGCCCATGCTGTCGATGACCATGATGTCGCCGGGCTGGGCAGTCGCCATCGTCTTCAAGGTAGCCCAGATGTCGCCTGCCAAGTTCGAGACCGTGATGGCCGGGCCGCAGATTTTATCGCTCCTGACCAGGGCCTTCAGGCCCGAGTCCATCGTGTGCAGGTTGGCCATCGCATCGCTGATATTGGCAACAGCGATCCCGGCCAAGGCCTTGACGATCTTCGGGTCGGTGCGCTCGATCGTTTCATTGACTGCAAACATGCTCATCCGGGCATCCCTCTTTCCTAATGGATTTTATTCTGGGCCAGCTTGACAAGGCGCCCTCCACGACAGGGTGGAAGGCGCCGTTCTAACATTTAAACCGTAATGACTTCAAGCCACGATTCTCTCTGTCACAATCACTTCTTCCAGGAACGTGCGATCTCTTCGAGTGTGCGGCCCTTGGTCTCGGGCAGAAGCTTGACACCGAAGAGCAGTGACAGGATACAGATCGCCGTGAAGACCAGAAACGCCGGGCCGACAGTCCCTGTCTTTCCCTCGGCGGCCCCCATGAGGACCGGCATGAACTGGCCGGCGGTATAGCCGGCGATCCAGATTACAGTTGTCGTCAACATAACAGCCTTTGCCCTCAGGCGTGTGGGGAAAAGTTCCGACATCATGAACCATGGAATGGATCCCAGTCCCAACGCATGGGGTATGGCGCACAACAAGATCATGATGAACAGGAATGCAAACGCTCCGCTCAGGCTGAAGATAAAGTTCAGGCCGATGATCGTCATGGTACAGGCCATAAAGATCGACCCGAAAATCCACAACGGTCGGCGACCCAGCTTGTCAACCAGGCATAAAGCCACGATCGTCAGGATAACCTGCCACAGATTCACCCCCGAGTACCACCCCAGGGACTCGGCCTTTGTTTCGATGCCTGCCTCCAGGAATATCGACGGCATGTAATAGGCCATGGCAGTCCAGCCCGTCCAGTTGTTGAAGACCGCCAGCAGGCACCCGACCAGCAGGGCCATGCGCAGTCCCGAGCCAAACAGTTCGCCCCAAGATCCCTCTTCCTGGTTGATGTTCCCCTTGATTGCCTCAATCTCAAGACGGGCAAAGTCCGGTCCGTCGATTTTGGCCAGCACGGCATGTGCTTCATCAAAACGGCCCTTCTCGGCCAGCCAACGCGGACTCTTGGGAACCGTCAGCAGGCATCCCAGAAATATGACGATCGCAACCAATTCCGACGCAAACATCCAGCGCCAGCTGACCGTTTCTGCAAGATTTTCAGCCAGCAGATATGCGACGACCGCTGAAATTGTCGCACCCGATGCGATCGCCAGTTGATACATGATCCCCAGCCGTCCGCGCATCCGTGGCGGAGCCACCTCGGCGATATACATCGGCGAAGCCAGCGATGAAAGTCCGACACCCAGTCCTCCGACAATCCGGAAAATATTAAAAGTCACCATGTCCTTGGGGATCGCCGTCATGATTGCACTCACCCCGAAGAGGATTCCCGCAAGGACCAGCGTGTTCTTGCGCCCGATGCCATCGCATAACTTGAAACCAAGAAACGGGCCCAGAACGCAGCCGATCATGGCACTGGAGGTCGTGAAACCAAACGCCATGTCACTGAGTTGAAACTGCTCCTTGAGAAACTGGTTGGCACCGGTCACAATCACGAGATCATAACCAAAGAGAAATCCCCCGGTTGCAGCAACGAACGCAATAAAGAAAGCATAACCCTTTCGGCTCTGGGCACCCTGGACCGCATTCAGCTTCGGATCATTCATCATTATTTCCCTTCCTTGTCCGTTACAAATATCCCGCCCCCGTTTCAGGGCGCCTGCCTGTCAAATTCCCTGAGCGTATCCATGTCCGCGTTGAAATGGCGCTTCAGGACCTTCTTCAACGCCTTCCTGTCACCCCGCAGCCGGTAGGTCCGGCTGATATGGCAGTATTGCTCGCCCGGTTCAAGAAAGAGCGACGGCGAGATACACTCCAGTTCGTAGAAAGGATGTACCCCCAGATCCGCAGTCAGGGTGAAGATGCTGACCGCCGAGCCGTCGTAATCATCACCGTCATAGGGCAGCCAGAATGAGCCGCCGTAATCCATCTCGGGATACTGGCGGAACTCCACAATATTGATATCCATGGTCTTGAGATTCACCGAGGCCATGCGCCCGAGCGATCGCCGGGGACCCACCTCCACCTTGGTCATGACATTCCCGTTCCCCTTGATCAATGCGACCCCGTCCTCGACGGCATAATAGTTGTCATAGGGGGCATCCGCGAGGACCTTGTCTGTTGGGATCATGTCGACGTTGAAGTACTCGGTGTTGATCGGCGGGCCGAGTTCCTTGTCCGAACCCCTGCGGATCGGGACCATCACCACCGAGTTCGGGTAGGCCGGAAAAATACCGAGGGTCCAGGTGCTGATCGGGCCGGTTTCCTTCGTAATGGCCTTGCGGCCGACATTGCGTGTCCACGTTCGGCTCTCGAACCCGGTCACCTCGATATCATCGCCAAACCCCAGGGCATAGGGACAGCTGTCCAGCGCCTCAATACGCCGGGTGACCTCGATATCAAACCCGTAACCGCGAATGTTCTCCAGGTGGATCGGCGCCATGAACTCGATCGAACGCGCGTCGGGGGACAGCGCCGTGACCTGAAACTGGGTCGAGTTCAACGGCTCGGGAACGATATAAGTCCCGATCCGCTGCTCGGCACCCTCAAAGAAAAACGCATTACGCCCCCCCTCGGGGGCATACCAAATACGTTCCTCACCGCCGAACGAGGCCCAGTTTCCGCCGGCCCCGGACTTGGTTGCGCCCTTCCTCAGTTGTTCCTCGTAAATCCAGGAATTGGTATCCCCGTCCACCCCGTCGAAACCGGTTGACAAGACCCGCCCGACAAGACCCGGGGTCACGACCACCACACGGTCGCGATTTTCGGCATGCAGAACATAGGCCGCATGTCCACAATCAGCAAGCAGGCTGAGGTCATCACTGATTTTTCTGACGCCATCATATTTCACGGCATGAACCATTCCGCAAAGCACCCACATGGCAAAGAGTGAAGGCAACAAAATACGTCGAGTCCGGGACATGAAGATCATCCTTTCGAATCTCGATAATCTGGCGAATTCTCTCGGATTCCTGACCCTGCAGGGGCTTGCAACAGTGAGAAAGTCTGCTGATTTGGATCGGGATTGTCCAATAAAATGATCCAGACAGCATTGGCATGAAACCGGATAGACGAAACCGAAGCCGGAAGGGCAGGATGGTAAAACCTTGACTCCCCCGATTTTAGAGTCGATAAAGTCTATTTGACCCGAATGACAGGCAAATTTCGGTGGATTAGCCGGGACCCGCAAACAAGGGTCATGACGCCTGCCGAGAACTTGGATCATTTTCAACCTGAGGTTTAATACATGGCTGATTCAACGAACTTTATTGAAGATTCTGAACAAGCCATTCCGGATCCACCCCAAGCGTTGATTTCCAACAACCCATTGAAGTGGGCACGTTATTTCGGACCGGGCGCAATCGTCGCCTCGTGCACGATCGGCACTGGAGAAGTCCTTTTTCCGTCCCGTGGCGGCACCCTGTTCGGCTACGACATCCTATGGGTCTTCATCGTGGCATGCCTCCTGAAATGGGTGATGTCCTACAGCGCCATACGCCACATGATCCTGACCGGTGCGCATCCGCTGGAACGCTGGAGCAATATCAGCGGACCCCGCGGCTGGTTCCCGCTGTTCATGGTCATCATGATCACGATCTGCATCCCGGTCTGGTATGCCTTCCTATCAGGAGTGCTGGGGACCTTCTGTGACTGGATCTTCGGGACGGAGCAGAAATACCTTCACTGGGCCGTTTTTTTCATGGTGATTGCCCTGGTCATCGTGATGATTGAGACATACAAGTTGCTTGAGAATATCCAACTGATCCTCATCGGGACGATGGTCCTGTTCATGTTTACGGCCCTGTTGCTGCTACATCCGCCCTGGATGGAGATCGTGCAGGGCATGCTGATCCCAAAGACGCTGGGATATCCGGACTGGGCTCCCATCGCCCTCCCCTCCCTCAGCGACAGGCCTGTATTCCTTGAAATCATGATGTATATCTCCGCAATGGGGGGGGCAAGCAACGACTACCTGTCCTATGCCTCATATCTGCGTGAAAAAAAATGGGGACGTACCCAGCTGCCCATCGCCAGCGACAGCGAACTGGCCGCGGCCGCGGGAAACCGGAAGCACAAAAGCCGGCTTTGGCTGCGGGCCGCCTTGATCGACTCATCGGCCAGCTTTGTTGTCGTCGCGGGGCTTGCGGCCTGTTTCTCCATCCTGGGAACCATCGTGCTGGCACCACAGGAAATCCTTCCGGCAAATACCGACCTGTTGAATCACCAGGCCGACTTTCTCAAGTCACTGAAACCTTGGCTTGAACCCTTCTATAAGATTGCAATCATGGCGGCATTTATCCCGATGCTTTATGGCGGACCCCAAATGAACTCACGCTTCTATTATGAGTTTTTCAGGACTCTGCCCCGTTTCAGGGGGCGGGTGACGACAGATATCGCCCGGAAGGGAACCGTCTGCTGGTGTCTGGGCGGGGGCGCGATCCTGCTCGCGATGCAATACAGCCTGTTCCCCGATTTTTCATTGATCCAGCTGGTCACGCCCGCAGGCGTCTATACCGGGGTCCTGACCTGCGGATTCTTTTGCCTGGCCAACCTCTGGGCAGACCGGCGATACCTGCCCCGGCAACTGAGAACAAACGGCCTGATGGTCGTGCTCAATATCGTGGCCGGGGTTCTTTTTACCATCATGGGCATCAGATCCATGTGGGATCTCCCGGACCTTGAACTGGGGGCGCTAACGATACACTTCGGCGGCTGGTGGGCATATCTGGCCCTCGCTGTCCAACTTGGCCTTGCCATGCTGCTTGCCGTCATTCTCAGGCGGTTCCTCTACAACACACCCGCTGAATCAACCAGTAAGTGATACCGACAACCTGAAACACGCGATCATTATCTTGAAAGGAAGAACACAGAAATGGATTTAAAATACAGCGCGGGAAACCCGTTGATCCTCCTCATGGTTTTCTATCTCGTCACCGGGGTGAGCCTCGCCCCCGCAACGTCCCTATCCGACTGGCAGGATCCGGAGTTCAAGTCAATCTCCATTGAGATCCCGCCTTACGCGGGAGAATCCTACAAGGCTGAGATCCCGGACACGATCGAACTGGCCGACCGTGCCGCGCTCTGCATCAACAGCATCACGTCACTTGTGAATCCGGAATTTGATTTTGCACAGTATACCTATGTCGACCTGCGGCACGACCCGCCCTACATGGCCATGGAGGCCGGGATCACCAATCTCAATCCCAAATGGCTCGAGGCGCTCCCAATGCTGCGGATCATGTCAGGCAGCAGGCAGAACATCGATCTTGACCACCAGATGCTTGAGGGACTGCTGCGCAACACCGGCTTCGACGGGCTGACATACCAGCCGCCGGATCATCCCGGGGCCTTCTACGAGGATTTCTCGAAAAACCAGAACAAGCCGGCCTCAAATATCTTCGGCGAGGGTCGCCAGCTGCTGACTTGGGCAACCTGGACACAGATGGACCCGGATAATCCGGTCTACCGGCGCGCGGCCGAGAAGAAGATCCAGCGCCTGCTGAAAATCGCGACCCGCAAGGGCGACTCGCTCTACTTCCGCCGTACGCAGGGTTACACCCCCGGCCAGGAGAACACCGATGAACTAGAGATCGTTGCCGTCACGGACCATGAGGTGAAGGACTCCAAATTCGGCATGGTCGGAACCCCTGTTGCCCATTCCGTCTCTCCGGTCGCGATGGGCGCGGCACGTTATTACCGTGCCACCGGATACGGTCCCGCCCTTGAACTGGCAACCGGCCTGGCCCGTTATTTCCGGGAACATGCGAAACTGATCGATGAAGACGGCCGATGGCACGGGAATCATTTCCACATCGTTGCACTCGGGGTCCTCGGGCAGCTTGAGTACGCGATCGCAGCCAACGACCAGGACATGCTGCAATGGGTGGTGCGGGCCTATGAATACGCAAAAAGTATCGGGGACCCGACGCTCGGATTCTTCGGCGGCATCCCCCCCTGCAACCCCTGTTCCTACAATCCCAACGCCGAGGAATGCGGCGCGGACAAGGACCGGGACTATGTGGAACCCTGCTCGGTGGCCGACATGGTACTGATCGCCCTGCAGCTGACCCGTGCAGGGGCGGGGGATTACTACGAGGACGTGGAACATTATGTCCGCAATTACCTTGTCGAGACCCAGGTTGACGAAAGCGACTGGATCAGCGATTACCCCGATGACCTCAAGAAAAACATCACGAACATGCACCAGGCCATCGTGGATGACGACCCCCGGCGCCTCAATTATGACAATGTCGCGCCCCGGGCCATGGGGTCATTCTGTTGCTCCACACCCAACCAGTGGTTCCTGGGGATCGAGGGACCCCACCTCTGCGGTTGTTGCCTGGGTAACGCCGGCCGGGTCCTCTTCAATGCTTGGGACGCAATCATCGAAAAGACGGGAAGGAAAAACCTGCGCGTCAACATGTTGATGAACCGCGCGTCACCTTGGGCCGACCTGGACAGTCATCTCCCCTACGAGGGAAAGGTTGTCCTGAAAATGAAGAGAAAAATGCGTGTCGATGTCAGAATCCCGGGCTGGACAAACAAGAGCGAGGTCACATGTAAGCGAAACGGCAAGGCAAGGGATTTCACCTGGCAGGGGGATTACATCCATATCCGGGGCCTGAAAAAGGGTGATGAGCTGACCGTCGAGTTCCCAATGGCCGAGAAGACCGTTTACCGTGACCTCAAGGGCAAAGATTACTGGATGGATGTCAAGGGATTTACCGTCGTCGACCTGCGGCCACACAAGAAAATTACGCCGATATTCCAACGCGGTCACCTCAAGCGTGACAGGGCCCCCAGCCGGGATATCCAGCGATTTGTGTCAAAACAGGATTTCATCTGGTAGACAGCAAGGAAATCGGGCCCAAATACCTGTATGGCAAAAGCTAACCTAAGCACCCATCCCGAATACCGGGGATTTTGCATGGGCACATCGGGTCTGGACCGCTACCCGGCCTATGCGCGCCTGCGCACCGAGGACCCGGTTCACTGGAGTGAACTCCTCAACAGCTGGGTAGTTACGCGCTATGACGATGTTCATGCGGGCTTTGTCGACGAGCGCCTGTCCGCTAACCGTATACCCGTGATCATGAGCCAGGTTCCCCCGGACATGCGCGAACGTGTACAGCCGATCGAGAATCATTTCAGGAAATGGATGGGAATGAACAATCCTCCCGAACACACAAAGTTGCGCGACAAGATCACACCCTCATTTGCACCCAAGGTGATCGGCCAAATGAAGGACCACATCCAGTCGATTGTCGATCAACTGCTCGATGAGGTTGAACCGCAGGGCCGGATGGACCTGATGGACGATTTCGCCTTCAGGGTCACGGCCACCGTGATCTGTGACATGCTGGGCATTCCCCGCGAGGACCAGAACCGTTTCCGCAGGCAGTCTGAGGATATTATGAAATTCCTGGGAGGGTCGCCCGCGACCATGGCCCAGACAATCGAGCAGTCACAAAAAAGCCTGATGGAACTGATCCCCTACTTCAGGGAGCTGATCGGAAAACGCCGCAAAAACCCGAGGGACGACCTGATCAGCGCCTTCGTGCAACTGGAAAAGACCGGGAACGGCTTCGACGATGAGGACTTGGTGGCCATGTGTATTTTCCTGTTCTTTGCCGGCCATGAAACCACGATGAACCTGGTCGGGAACGGGTTTCTTGCGATGTTCCAGAATCCCGGCGAGAAGGAGAAACTCCAGCAGGACCCGTCCCTGCTTCCGACTGCTGTCGAAGAATTCCTGCGTTACTACAGTTCGCTTCAGCGGCAGGTCCGGCTCGTCTCCGAGGATCTCGAGATCCGGGGCAGGAAAATCAGCAGGGGCCAGGGGGTGATGCTGATGCAGGGGGCGGCCAATCGCGATCCCGAGGTCTTTGACGACCCAGACCGGCTGGATATCACCCGCAAGCCCAACCGACATCTTGCGTTCAGCGTCGGGACACATTTCTGCCTGGGGGCACCGCTGGCCCGGCTCGAAGGTAGGATCGCGTTCGGCACGGTCCTCGAACGCTTCCCGGACATCCGACTGGACTGCAGGATTGAGGAACTCAAATGGCACCCCACCATGACCTTCCTCTCCATGAAATCAATGCCCGTTCGACTGCGTTGAACACCCATGTCCTCTCATTCGCAACTATCATCGGTCAAAGGAGACCCTGTCCCATGAAATCAACTTTCCCTCTCATAACGTCCCTGTTTTTTATTCTCCCCTCCCTGCTCACCGCCGGGATGAACGTGATTGCAGACTTTGAATCAGGCAACTTCGACAACTGGACGGTCTCGGGCAACGCATTCGGACCGGCCCCGACAAAAAAATCCCCTCCGGGACAGGGTCATGTCACGGGCTATCTCGATGAGCATTACGTCAGTTCACATCATGGAGGCATCGCAGCAAAGGGCGTGCTCACATCGCCACCGTTCATCATCGAGAAGAACTATATCAACTTCTTGTCGGGTGGCGGACATCATCCACGCGACCTCTCCGTCAAGATGCCGGTTGATTTCTGGGGCGACGAGGCCTGCGTAACTCTGGTCGTGGATCCAACCCCCTTCCCCTACGGGCCGGAGACCCTGTTCGGGGCACATAACAACCTAAGGGTTGGCGACAACCACGTCGAGTTGCGCAGCCGGACGGGGCGCGGGCTGAATCCCGATGGTTCACTTGCATTGAAATGGGAAACCTGGGACGTAAGATCCATGAGGGGGAAAACCGCCTGGATCAGGATCGTCGACAACTGCGACAAGCCGGAAGGTTTCATTTGTGTCGACCAGGTCTACCAGGGCGACCAACCGATGCGGGATATCCAGCGCAATGAGGAAATTCTGCGCCTAGCTAACGAGAATGTCCGCAGGGCCGAATCAGAGACACCCCCCAAACGCGGATTCCATTTCATGCCGTCCGTATTCGGTTTCGGCGGGCATACCATGACATTCGCCGATGGCATGTATCATCTCTTTTATATCTACGGCCCGTTTCTCGACAGGAAACACAATAATGCACGCGGGTTCTGGCGGTATGCACGATCCCGGGACCTGGTCTACTGGGAACATATGCCCGTCGTCATGTGGCCCGCCGAGGAACTGGGTTCCTTTTATTGCGCTTCCGGCAAGGCCGTGATGGGCGATGACGGTTATCCCTACATGATCTACACCAGCCGCAGTTCCGAACGCGGCATGGACCAGATGGCAGCAAGGGGGAGCAAGGACTGGATCAACTGGCGCAAACATCCGGGGAATCCTGTTGTCACGACCAGGCCTCCAAACCCGATGACACATGAAACAGACAACGCCGTCTTCAAGTATAAGGACGCATGGTACATGGTTCTCGGCGGTGGCCAATTCATCCAGGAAGGAAATGAACGGGTATACAAGGGGTGCTTCTCGCTTTACCGGTCCGCCGACCTTGATGCCTGGGAATTTCTGGGTGTCCCATACGTCGCGGAAACAAAGGGCTGGGAGGAACCGGACATGTTTCCCATGGACGACAGGTGGGTTGTAGTCGCCGAGCCGTTTGGACCCAGCCGGTATTATATCGGTGATTTCGACTGGGAGAAAATCGAGTTCAAGCCCAAGCTGCAGGAGTTCCTCGATTACGCCGGTGTTGCCGGTCATGACCCCAAGAAACACATGATGCACAACTTCACAGGCCACTACATCTTCTGTGATGCCCTCGAGGACGACCAAAACCGCCGGATCCTGGTCGGGATTGGTCCCGGCGGCCTGGCATTGCCCCGTGTTGTATCACTCAGGCCGGATGGAAAACTGAACCAGCATCCCCCTGTCGAGTTCGAGAAATTGCGCAGGGGGCATGACGGGGTCAAGGACGTTCTCATTGATGATGACTCAAGACCATTCAACAAGATCCGCAGCGACCTCCTTGAAATCAAGGTTGAACTGAAACCGGATTCGGCTGAGGAATTCGGCCTCAAGGTTCGCTGTTCGGATGACGGCGGCCGGTTTGTCAAGATCGCATGCGATGGTGATTATCTCGAGGTGGCTGGTGAGAAGACACCCGCACGACTGATGGATGGGGAATCAACCTTGCGCCTGCATGTCTTCCTCGACATGCACCGGCTCGAGGTCTTCGCCACCGACTGGGTGGTCTATACCGAGTCAATGACGGGGATCCTCCCGGACGACCTTGCGGGCGAGGTCTTTTCAAGCGGCGGGAGAACCCGGGTCAATAGGCTCGACATCTGGGAACTGGCCTCCATCTGGTAAGCCACGGACGGCACAATCGCCCCGACCACTAGCCACCAAGGAAAAATGATGCATACAAACCGATTATTCAACCCCGGATGGTGGGCCCTGGGCTTCCTGATCGCCGCAGCCCTACTGCCTGACTCCGGTGCCGAGAGGATCAATGACCTGTCGGAACATTTTAATGAACCGGACGGAGACATCTCCCCATGGATGTTTATCCCTGAATCCAACATCCGGGAAATGTCAACCCGGGAACATCCCGGCATGATGACGATCTGGGAGGCTGGAAACGGCCAGGACATCAAGGGGATTCTCCGGGAACCGATCCGTATCAATGATTACCGGTTGCCCTGGGAATTTCAGCTCGCCATGGTACAGAATTTCAGCGCGATGCTCGGCCATGGGGCCGGGGACCAGTCCAATTATGCAATCGGCCTCAACGTCGCACTGACTTTTTCCGACCCGGCAACCTGGCCGTCAGACCGAACACAACGACCGCCCGACACGCGCGATTTCCAACTACTCGTTGTCCACCTGGGCGCCACCGGTGAGGCCGGCGCGGGGCTGCCGCAATTCAGTGACAGGCCCCACCCGGACAAATACCTTGTCTGGGGCCGCGGCGATCTGGGTTACGACACGATGGGCAACTGGGATATCCCGAGCATCTGGGTCGGTGACGGTGGACGTCGCGGCGGCCCGGCCAATGACCACATCTTCTTCCGCTTCCGCATGCTGAGTCCCACCTTTCTCCAGTTTGGATTCCGCGGCGACCAGGGTTATGCCTTCCATATCCGGCACCTGGACGTGTCGAGGTATGGACCCATTACCGGAGTCTGGGAAGTCGGACCCATCATCTCTGGCGACAACTGGATCCCGGACGTACTCTGCCGCAACCTGAAAATGGAAAAAGGCTGGCATGATGTCGGGGACCTCAGGAGCAGCAGGGATGCGCGGGGAAACTACCGTTACGGCTGGGAACGTTTCTACGATCAACCTGACCCGGTACCGCCGAAATCAAAGTATCCCTATCACGTCGATTACTGTGTCTTCTTCCCATCGACACCATTGCCGTTGGAGGAATTTTCCGACGATTTCAACATCCCGGGTTACATGGCAAAATGGCAGGCCCAGCCACAGAGTACAATCATCGACACCTACAGCAACCCGGGCAACCTGACGATGACCCTGATCGGCAGTCCCTGTGCAACCGGTGTTGCGCCGGTCGGGGGTTCGGAACTGGACCTGTCCCTGTATAAACCTCCCTGGGAGATTGAAATCGCCTTCACGGCGCCGGACGACACTATTCCATGGAACTGGTGGATGAACTGGCAGATCTTCGACACGCAGGGAAACATGAAATCCTTCTGGCACCCGGGGGTACAGAACTTCCCCGAGGCCGGGAAACACCGCTTTAGAAACCGGTTTCTCCCATCCCATGACTCAAATCCCTCCCTGCCGATCAACGTGGAGTTCGAGACCGATGTACCCGAGGAGATCCTTTCTGCAAAACCCCTGTACATGCTGATCCAGATCATTGACCCCAGACATGTACGCGTGGGATTTCGGGCCGGGAAATCCGACCCCTGGTATCTCTCCAGGGTTTTTAATGCCGGGAAAGCGCTGGATGGGCCGATCGGGAAATTCGGGCAACATGCCTTCGGTACACAAACCGGAAGGATGTTCGGCGCCCCGCCAGGCAGCCCGATGTTCCAGCGCTTCATCATCGACTACATCGATTACCGGTATGGGTTGAGTGAATAGCATCCGCACTCCAGAAGAGATGGCCGCCCGCGTGTTCAGGACAAAACCGGAAGCATTGGAAAACCCACGCCGGGAGGGCTGAATTTTGTCACCCACCTCGATATTTTTGTGGCCTTTGCACGAAATTCCCGGTTGAATCGGGAAATTCGGCGGAAAAGATTTTATCATGCGCACGAAAGGGAAACCGGTGCCATGCTCGAAGACACCTACGGCCATACCCCCATCAGGAAGATGTTCGACCAGGCCGACTGTTACGGCGTACTCTTCGATGAGGAACGTGCCGCCCGCAAACCTGTCAGGCTGGGCGCCATCGGGGCCGGCGGGATCGCCGTCTGCAAGTATTTTCCATCCATCAAGCGACTGAAGACCGTATGGGAACCTGTCGACCTCGTCGCCTTCGTGCACCTTGAGGAAAGATATGGCCGTAACATCGAGCAGACCTGGGGTGGGCGCTGGTATGCCGATCATCAGGCCATGCTGGACCAGGAGGAACTGGACGGCGTGCTGGTGCTCAGTTCAAGCGATGTCCATGCCGAGCACGCGATCGCCTGCATCGAAAAGGGCCTCCCGGCCCTGGTTGAAAAGCCGTTCTCCATGTCGCTGGTCGACGGTGATCGGGTCTGCCGCCTCGCCGGGGAAAGAAATGTCCCCCTGATGGCCGTGGCCAATAAACGTTTCAGCCCGCCCTACCGGCGCGCCAAGCAGTATGTCGAGGAGGGCCCTGTCGATAATCCCGCCATGTTCTGCGGAAAGTTCAACCTGGGTTACGACTACGCCGTGCAGATGCTTGAGGGCGGAACCGTGCACGTTTTCGACCTGTCACAATTCTTCATGGGAGATACCGCACGGTTGCATGCAACCGGTGTCAACAAATACCAGCGATACCCCGACAGGTACACGTTCGACAATGCCGTGATCACGCTTGAATATGCGTCCGGATCTGTCGGCCAGGTCTGCACCACGCCCTCTGCGCTGAGCCTCAAACCCTGGGAACGGGTTGAGATCTATGGAAAGAATGCCTGGCTTGCCGTCGAGGACCAGTATGAACTGCTGCTTTACGACAGCGAGGAGGGTCCGGCCAAGTCGTGGAAACCCGTCATCCCGAACACGCTGATCTATGACGAGGAGTTCGGCGGCTACATGGGACTGGTTGAAAACTTCCTCGAAGTCATTCGCGGAAACGAAGCGCCGTTTGTGACCGGACGAGAAGGCTACAAGGCCTACGAACTGACCGTGGCAACGCATCTCTCCCTGGACCGGAAAGGTCCGGTGGACTTGCCGCTGGACCCGGCCGAAGGTGATGCCGAACGCAACAAGGTGATCGATTATAATGCATAAACACACCGGACGAACGGGTTTCATTCCATTGACACGAGGCCTGTTTCAACTGAAATGGATCGTGTTGCTCATGATCCCGTGTACTTGCCGCGTGGCCCCGGCAATTGAACCCGCAAACCTTGAGAGACATTCCCGCATGGTCCCGATGCGCGATGGAACCCGGTTGGCCACCCATGTCTATCTCCACCCAGCAGACATTGAACCCCGACCCGTACTCCTGTTCAGGAGCCAGTATGGAAAGGGGACATTCGAGGTTGAGGCACGACTCCTCGGCGCCGGAGGGTATGTCACGATCGTCCAGGATGTACGGGGACTGTTCGAATCCGAGGGCGAGGTCGTCGAACTCTGGGATCAGGGTCCGGATTGTTACGACATGGTAGCCTGGATCCGTGAACAACCGTTCTGTAACGGCAAGGTCGCCATGTGGGGGGCCTCATACAACGGCCTGATCCAGTGGATGACCGCCAACGAGGGCACTGCGCTGGATGCCCTGGCACCCACCGCTTCCTGGATCTTGAAGCCGGAACGGCTCAACTTCGAGCAGATGGATTTCCCAGCCCAACACTCTGTGGGTTATTACGATTTTCTCTGTCGCGGATCAGTCTATGTTTTTCAACAAATGCAGAAGTATTCAGCCACCGCCCATTCACGCGAAAACCAGCAACTGCTATTCGGCCCGTGGAGTCATGCAACCGGCTATCCGAAGGTTGGGGACGTGGACTTCGGTAGGATCGCCGAAATGGATTCAGGATACAGCGGCCGGATCACCCAACACCTCAGGTTTTTCGACCACCATCTCAAGGATCTTCGTCCCGATGAAGACTTCCCCGCCGTCCGTTATTTCATGATGGGTGAGAATCGGTGGTATTCGGCAGCCACCTGGCCTCCCCGGAACACTGAACTGACGCCTCTCAGCCTGCATTCGGCAGGGCATGCAAACACTGTCCTGGGCGATGGACGCCTCGATTGGAAACCGCCGAGGGGCGGTCAACCACCCGATATCTTCATCTCCGATCCTGCAGATCCCGTGCCAACCGCGCCCGGCCACGAGAAAAGATTCATCGAAGAACACAAGGCTTTCGATCAGCAACTCCTTCACGAAAGACAGGATGTGCTGTTTTATTTGACCCCGCCGCTGGAGAAGCCCGTCCGTTTCGCCGGCCATATCCGTGCCGAAATGTTTGTCTCGACCGACCACCCGGGAGCCAATTTCGTGGTCAAGCTGGTCGATCTTCGTCCCGATGGCTTTGCCCATGCCCTGGCCTCCGGCGCGATTTACCTCCATGTCAATGAGACCCGGATACCTTATGAACCGCTTCAGCCGGGAGGCATCCGGAAAGTGACGATTGACATGGGCCATGCCGCGGCGCAAATCGACCGGAAACACCGGATCTGTGTTCAGGTCGCCGGCAGTAACACACCGATCCACAACCCATTGACAGGCAAGGAGTATGGAATAACCTCATCACAGGTGATGACCCAACATGTATATCATTCAGAACAACACCCCTCCAGGGTCATGCTGCCCGTGCTTGGGAAGAAGGAAGCAGAATGAACAACCGTGCCCTCCTGATCGTTTTCGCCGGCCTGGTTGTCCTAATGATGCCGGCTGTCAATACCAGAACAGCCGCTGCGAACCATCAACAGGTCATCGAGGACGCATTGAAGGAACTCAAACATAAGGACCCCATGATACGGCAACAGGCTGCAGGAAGACTGGGCGGCCAGGTTGCCCCTCCCGCAAACGTCATTGACGCCCTGATGGATGCGATGGAGGATACGGATTTTCGTGTCCGCGCCAATGCCGCCACAGCGCTTGGAAACTTCGGCCCCCATGCAGCACACAGTGCCGGGGTTCTCGTTCCAGCGCTGCATGATTCGGACAGGAGGGTGTGTGATGGGGCCGCGATCGCACTGGGAAAGATGGGAAGAAAGGTTGTCACCCCACTTTGCGGGGTGTTGAATCACGAGAAGAAGGATGTCAAGGTCTACGCCATCGAGGCCTTGGGCAAGATTGGTCCCGAAGCCGTCGGAGCTGTGACGCCATTAACCAAAAAATTCGGAGACTTGGACCCGGTGATCAGGTTGAAGGTTATCTGGGCCCTGTCAAGAATCGGCCCCGCAGCGGAACCCGACCTGGTCCACGCCTTGGAGAACGAATCGGCAGTCATCCGCTGGTACGCAACGACCGCCCTGGGTCGAATCGGGGGTGATGCCCGAACCAGCGTACCAGCCCTGATCCATTGCCTGCACGACGAGGACCATCGCGTGCGACAGGCCGCGGCAAGAGAAATCGGACATTTCAACCCGCTGGAAAATTCCACAATCAAGGCGCTCGTTTTGGCTATCGACGACCCCTCGTCATCTGTTTCCTTCAACGCAGCGATGACGCTCGGCGGATCAGGCCGCCCCGCGGTAGCCCCTCTTGTTCGTTATATCAAGGATGGGTCCTCCGCGTCCCGCAACCACGCGATACGCGCCCTGGGCCTGATCGGCCCTGAAGCAGGTGACGCAGTAAAGACCCTCAGGATGATCAGCCGGGACAAGCAAAGCGGACTCGGGTCCGATGCGGACTGGGCCTTGGGCAAAATTGCCGCTGATCCGGAAGAAACCCCAACAAACCCTACGGATTAAATCCGAAACCCAGCCTGCCCGATGGGACTGATGCCCCTGGATAAAACAGGCCTGAATCGACACTGGCCCGATTCAACGGACCGGCGGGGCCTTGTAGATCAACCCTCAGGTTCTGCAGGTGCCGTACCGGGTGCCGGGGTCATCATCGGTGGAAGACCTCCACCTGGGACTCCAGGCTGACCTGCAAGCCCTGGTATTTGCTGGTTGGGTGGCGGCTTCACCATATATTTACTGGATCTCTTGACCGTGAAAACGATGGCCCCGACTATCAACGCGATAATCAGGATGGCCTTAATCGACTTGCCCATGATGCATCACCTCCCGATTGAATTTCTGCTGGATGAACCCGCTGGATGCTGATTCTGGGCCTATCGTAAACGATATCGGTTCGGGCATGCAATGACGGAGATGTATATTTCGTACCGAAACCCGCGATCCCCCGGGCCGTGCACAGGCACTTCATCCCGGCCTGTTACAGGTTTTTTTCCATTCGGATGTGTCCAATACCCGCCTCCTTGAATGGACTCCCTGTAGACCGGTATCCCCTTTTTTCATAGAACTCCACGGCGCTGTCCTGAGCGTGGAACCAAACTCGTTCCAGACCCTCCTGAGCGGCGATTCTTTCCAGTTCATCCATGATCAAAGTCCCGATTCCCTGCCTCCGGTGCGGGGCAAGAACAGCGACTCTGCCCATTTTTCCATATTTCTCCGGGTCGATCCGGCCCGTCCCGATAGGCGCTCTACCATGCAGGACCAAGACGTGAAGGCAAAGTTCGTCCCGGCCATCCTCTTCCAGCCCGACTGAAATTCCCTGTTCATTGATGAAGACTTCATCCCGGACCAGCCGGATTTCGGCCCGCGAATCCGTGTATCGGGTCCTGATAATTGTGACCATTGGCAAGAACTCGGGGGGAGGAAGGGACACCGTCCATCCCGTACTTGTTGATTGTGCCCGGTTTCTTTATAATCGAGCGGACAAGGTTGACACCATGGGCTTGATCTGGGCCCACCAAGGACCATCTAAACCGTATCATGTTGAACTGAAAAAATGAACCGCCTCCAGCCTGACATCCCTCGTTTTCTCCACCTCGGCCTAGCCATCGGGCTGCTGTTCACCGCTGGTTGCAATGGGGGCAAGCCCAATGATAAACAGGCCGAGCCTGGAGACGGGCAGACAGCGCCGGATCAACCACGGATCATGTTTGTCAATCCGTGGGTTGGACATGAACTCTGGAGCGTGGTGGCTAACGGCGCCAGGGACGCGGCCCGGGATCACGATGTCGACCTGACCATTGTCGGGCCACCCGAGGGATACAGCGAAGCCACCCAGATGCTCAGCCAGATCGAAATTGCGATTGGCCAGCAATATGACGGTGTGCTCTGTCACCCGTTTATCCCGGACACCTTCACTCCGGTCATCAACCGAGCAAGGGATGCCGGCCTGTTCGTGGCATGTGTGGCCGATGACGCACCTGAAAGCCGCCGTAATACCGTGATCCTGACCGATGATGTGAAGGCGGCCACAGCCGCCGCTGAATACGTGCTCAAGGCCATGAAGGGAAAGAAGGCCAGAATCGGCATCCTGAGCTCAACCCCGGGCGTACCGTCGCTGGACCTGAGGATTGATGTCTTCAAGGAACGAGTCGAGCAGGATCCCAACATGAACGTCATCGGCGTCGAGTATGGTTATTCCGACATGATGCAGAACATCTCCAAAGTCCGTGCCCAACTGATGGCCCATCCTGAAATAAACGTACTTTACGGGACGGGTGGCGATCATCCCCCGTCCCACGCCAAGGTCGTCAAGGACCTGGGACGCCAGGACAACATCCTGATCATCGGGTTTGATGACGTGCAGGAGACGCTGGATTTCATTCGCGACGGGATTGTCCAGGCTTCGATTTACCAGAACCAGTATTTATGGGGCTATTACGGTGTCCAGCACCTGGCCCGGTTATCACGCGGTGAAACCGTTCCTGAAATAACCGATCCCGGCTATGTCGTAATCACCCGTGAAAACCTGGACGATTATATCCAGCATGGGAAAGAGAAAGCCGGGCTGTGAGCCGGGGCAAACGGCTACAGGGATTCAGGGGGCGACTGCTGGATTTTCAGGAACTGGGAATCATCATCCCGCTGGTCGCATTTTCACTCTTCGTCGGCATCAGTCATCCGGTCTTTTTCAGTGGAGACAACCTCACGGGCATCGCACGCGAGGTTGCATTCATCGGAATCATCGCCTGCGTGATGACCTTTGTCCTGGTCAGCGGCGGGATTGACCTGTCGGTGGGGTCGGTCTTGGGCCTGTCGGGGACATTGACCGCACTGTGCATGGTCCATGGGGTGTCCGTGCCGATATCCATCGTGATTGGCATCCTCACGGGAACCGTTTTCGGCCTTGTCAACGGCCTGGCAATCGTTTTCCTGCGTATTCCGCCTGTCATTGTCACACTGGGAACCCTTTACGCGGCACGCGGGGTGGTCCTGCTCGTCACGGAGGGAACACCGCTCTACCCATTGCCTGAATCATTCAAGAACCTTGGGCAGGGTGATTTTGGATATCTGCCCCATATGGGACATGTGCCCCTGCCGGTCTGGATACTTATCCTGACCGTCATCATCACCCATGTCATCCTGACCCGCAGCCGTTACGGATTGTGGATCCGGGCGATGGGAGGCAATCGTGAATCAGCCCGCCTCTCGGGGCTGCCTGTCAGGAGGCTGGAGATATCGGTTTATATACTCAGCGGAACGGCTGCCGGACTCGTTGGCGTCCTGTTGACTGCCTGGCTGTCAGCGGCATATGCCCAGACCGGGCGAACCTGGGAACTGCTCGTTATCGCCTCCGTCATTATCGGCGGCACAAGCCTGTTTGGCGGCACCGGAACCGTCATCGGGAGCCTGGTCGGCGCAACGATCATACGGGTGTTGAGCAACGCACTGGTCATCCTGGGAATCTCGGCCTACTGGCAGGAAGTCTGTATCGGGATCATCATCATCGCCGCGGTGGCAATGGATGCCCACAGCCGCCGATTGAAGAAGAAACACCTTGCCCGTACCGCACGAGCCGGCCCGACCGACAAGACGGGCCGGAAACTCAACCTTGAAGTCCTGTTCAACCCCGGGGATGTCATGAAAAAAGGGAACGGTGAAACAGGCACTGGCCCGGTCCTCGAGTTGACTGGCATTCGGAAATATTTCGGGCATGTCCGCGCATTGGAGAATGTCAGCCTTGAACTCCGGCGCGGGGAAGTGCTGGCTCTGGTCGGTGACAATGGAGCGGGCAAGTCCACTTTGATCAAGGTCGCCTCAGGCGCCCTCCAACCCGACGCAGGAATGATCCGGGTTCACGGAAATGCCGTCGAGATCCGGAATCCGCATGATGCCGACAAGGCCGGAATCGCCACGGTCTACCAGGACCTGGCCCTGGTCAATTGCCTCGATGTCGGCGCGAACCTTTTCCTGGGCCACGAGCCTTCATGGGGCGGCATGGTCCCGCGCGGCGTGATACACCGGCAGACGGCCCGGATCCTCGAGGCGCTTTGCATCAACCTACCTTCGCCAAGGATCGCCGCAGGGGACCTCTCTGGCGGTCAACGCCAGGCCTTGGCCATTGCCCGGGCGCTGCTGCAGGGAAACCGAATCGTGATCATGGATGAACCGACCGCGGCACTGGGGATCGAGGAACAGGCGCGCGTGCTTGAACTGATCCGGCAGCTGCGTGGAAGGGGGTGCTCGATCATCGTGATCAGCCACAACCTGAACCATGTCTTCAATGTGGCCGACCGGATCACCGTCCTGCGTGGCGGCAATACGGCCGGCACATTCAGGCGCAAAGGGACCACGGCAGAAACCGTGATCGCCGCAATCACCGGTGCCGACCAGTTGAGCCCCGAGATCAAGGCGGCACATTGACCGGTCCATGAAAACAATGTTGATCTGGATCAGGGTCGCCGAATTTATGCCGGATCTGCCCCATGCGGTCCTGCATTGAACTGAATTTCTTTCTGATATTGGAATGTAAATTCTCCCGGCAACGGGCTGGATACTTGCCCGGCTCATGACAACTTGATAGACTGTCATTTTGAGGCCCGAAACAACAGCCCCTAATATCCTGGACCATGGTGATCATGTTCTCAACTCGACTCGCCCGCCCCACAAGGGCCCTCATGGATGGATTACTGGCTCTGGCTGTGCTGCTGCCTGCCCGGCCCGCAGATGCCTTGTCCTGGACCTGGCCGATCGGTGGCCAAAGGGGCACGACCGTCAACGTCCAGGCCACCGGTTTTAATGGCAACCAAGTCATATTTGACTGCGGTCAGCTCAAGGCAACAACCCACCGCGCAGGTGACAAGAACACCCGGCTCGAAATCGAGGTTGGGGCTGAAGCAACGCCGGGATACCACACCTTCCGGGTCGTCTCGCCCGGGTCCGTAACACGTAAGATCGTCTTCCTGGTTCATACTGAACCAACCATGATGGAGGATGAAGCCCCCCATGACGAGGCAACAAAAGCCCAAATCATCAAGGCCCCCGCTGCCATCCATGGCCGTCTTGAACCGGCCGGAGAGGCCGATTACTATGCATTTGAAGTCTCGGCGGGTCAGGAACTGCTCTTTGAACTGAACACCGCCAGCGGGTTGATTGATCAAAGCCCGCCTTATTTCACCGATCCTGAAATCCATGTCTATCAACCCACAGGCAGCTGGTTCGACGACCAGAATCCAAAGGAAATCATCTGCCAGGACGAATCCGAGATCCTCTACTACCCCCTCGATCGACAAGTGCCTACCCCCAATGACCTGCCGCGTCTGTCCCATCGCTTTGAAAAGCCCGGCTGGATCGTCGTCCGTGTCGGCTCGAAGACAGGCAAGGGTGGGGCGAATATCGGCTATATCCTGCGGATCGCCCCCGCCGGTCGCGGCGGACCCTGGAATAAGATTGCCTGGACACCCCGCAAGGTTCTGCACCCCGCCGCCGAACAGTGGAGGGAAAGGGATTTCGACCAGAAAATCGGGCCGGACTGGATTCAAAGGATCCTTTCCAGAACCGTCCTGATGACCAAGGAGGAACGGGAGAAGCAGAAAATCCCGGAAGACTTTGTAATCAACCCCGAAGACCCAAGGGCCAAGTTACTACCGGTGAAACCGGAACAGGAGCCCAATGACACACGGGAACAGGCCCAGTTGCTGGACTTCCTCACAATCCACGAGGGATCGATCGAACGGCCCGGCGATGTCGATGTTTACCGCTTCAACGCAAAGGCCGGACAGCCGCTGGCTTTCGAACTACGGTCCATCGAGGTGGCCATCCCTTACTTCAACCCCAAGCTGGTGGTGTATGATGCGGCAGGTAATGAGGTGTTCAACAACTTCTACCGGTTCATCGGCGGCGATGGGGATGACTGGGGAAAATCGGCCGAGCCCAAGACACTGCACACCTTTGAAAATGCTGGCGATTACATCCTTGAAATCCGTGACCTGACCACGCGAAACGGCCGGCCGGATTTCACTTACCAGGTTTTGGCCCGTCCACAGATCCCGCACATGGGTAATGTCGCATTAAAAAGATTTACATCGGGTGGAAATGAGTATTACGTGGACAGCCTTGTTCTCGGCCCAAATGCGATCATGAAGATTGACGTTGTGCTGGAAAAGGAAGAGGGGTTCTCGGGGGATGTCGCCCTGGAGTTCAGGGACCTCCCCGACAGCATCGAGACGCTGGCGCTGGCCACAAAACGGGAATTTCTGGCTTCACAGGCAGGTCAGGTCTTTGAGGAACGAATGACACTTGAACTGGAAAGTTACCGGCCCGAGCGCGAGACCGACACCATCTTGATGCGTACGGATGCGAAGACCACCCCCAGCGATACCGTGCAGTTCATGCAGGTCGTTGCGACCCCCTATTTGCATAACCGAATGGGGCCATCCACCACGGTTCACGAAATTCCCGTCAATGTGCGTTGACGGTTGGTCAAGACCCGGCCCGGCTCCGGGTGCAAGGGCTAGTTCAGGCGAGGCATCAGGATGAACCAGGCAGACAGGGACTTTACCCGGATGACCGGACCTTTGGATCACATCTCCCCCGGGTTTTGCATCATCGGATTGCTGATGATGGTCATGACCTCTGGCGATGCATACGGCGAATTTCCCCTGACCGTGGAACATCTTGAGACAACGGCTGCCGTTTTCGAGGACCGATGCTCGATCTGCCACGAGGAAGACGGGAACTCGGATGTCGAGAAGTTAAATCTCGTCGACAGGATCTGGAAACACGGGGGGACACTGGAACAGATCGCAAGCACGATCCGCGACGGTATTGCGGACACCAAGATGAAACCCCAGACCGGCAAGCTGACGGACCAGGAAATCACCGACCTCGCACATTACGTGCAACACCTTGAGAAAAACCTTCACGGCCAAGCAGGCATGTCGGGCCCTTTGTCCGCGAATCCACCATCGGGTTTCAACCCAACCACCCCGGAACCGGCTGTCCCAGACCTCTCGAGGCTGCCGGAACTGCTCTCGCTCCGGATCCTTCCCGAAAATCCCGTGATGCACGGGACCGACAGCAGACAGTTCCTCCTCGTGTCCGGCCGGTTTGCCGACGGGATGGAACGCGACCTGACGTCGATCAGTCAATTCAGCCTGCCCGATGATTCCATCGCCAGACTGACCGGGCCGAACCGTGTGACAGCGGTCCGTCATGGAACAACGATCATCACTGCGTCGGCCGGGACGCTCGAGATTGAGGCCACCATCACGGTCCAGAATGCCGGGACATCACGCCCCTTCAGCTTTGACCGGCACATCGGCGGCATCCTCACCCGCAATGGGTGTAATGCAAGCGACTGCCACGGGGGTGTCAAGGGCCGTGGGGGCTTCAAGCTCTCGTTCAACA
Organism: uncultured Candidatus Sumerlaeota bacterium; assembly: GCA_964473105.1. Lineage (GTDB taxonomy): Bacteria > Sumerlaeota > Sumerlaeia > MVZB01 > MVZB01 > CAYYNQ01. Next base: position 40,442 of record CAYYNQ010000058.1, read on the forward strand.
TGCTGACCCCGGCTGAGGACCATGCCTGGATCGTCCAGGGGGGCGGATACAAGGTCCTGACGACCGAGATCGAGGGGGAACGTATTCCGCGCATCAACATCAGCGAACCTGAGAAAAGCCTGCTGCTTCTGAAACCGACTTTCGGCATGGATCATGAAGGCGGCAAACGCTTCGCCCGCGGTTCCGATGATTACAGGATACTGGCGGAATGGATCCGCTCGGGGGCACCCTATAATGCGGATCATGCGGACAGCCTGAAAATCCGCCGACTAAAGGTTGAACCCTCCGATACCGTGCTACTCCCCGGCCAGGCACAGCAACTGGTCGTGACCGCTGAACTGGAAAACGGTTATGTTGAGGACGTCACGGACCAGGTTCATTTCAGCGGAAACAACCCCGATGTCCTCAGGCTTTCCGGGCAGGGTATTGTCGTGGGTGTCGATTCGGGAGAGGCCGACGTGATCATCCGGGCAGTCGGCCAATCGATCAGCGCCCGGGTCGGCGTGATCCGTGATCCTCTGATGGATTACCCCGAGGTTCCCAGACGAAACTATGTTGATGAACATGTGTTTTCCAAGCTGCGCAAGCTGCATGTCATCCCCTCAGGCCTGTCCAGCGACGAGGAGTTCATCCGGCGTGTCTGCATCGACCTAACCGGCAAGCTCCCGCCTCCAGCACGCGTTCGCGAATTCATGTCCGACACGGATTCTGACAAGCGCGACAGGCTGATCGAGATCCTTCTGGACACGCAGGAATACGTCGACCACTGGACCCGCCGGTTCGAGTACCTGATACCGGATGCCCGCAGGTATATCGCACTGAATACCCCCTACGACCAGATGGTCCGGGAACGGGTATCCGCACAGGGCTATGGGAAAAATTCAAAGGCCTACCTCAGGACCTACAAGGCCGTGCTCATGAATGACGCCTCGACCTATGACTTCAGGCATTTCATGGGCCGCCGTTTCGACTGCGCCGAGTGCCATGACCACCCGTTTGATGCCCTCAGCCAGAATCAGTACTGGGGGATGACGGCCTTTTACGCCCGTTTGACCAGCACGGAGTTACGCGAGGACAGGATCCTGATCGAGGATACGGATGGTGAAGAAATTGATTACGGCAAGACACCCGACAACGAACTGATGTTCCACAAGGCCGAAAACCCCCGGACCAAGACCGAACTCGTGCCCACCTACCTCGACGGCCGTGTCCTTGCCGAGGAGGACAGGAATGACCCGCGGCTGCATCTTGCAGAATGGATGGTCGGGCACCCCTATTTTGCCGAGACGGCGGTCAACCTGATCTGGAGCTACTTTTTCAGCCGCGGCATCGTCGATCCGGTCGATAATTTCGGATCATTCAACCCGCCGACCCACCCCGACCTGCTCCTTGAACTGGCGCAGGATTTCAGGGATCACAACCATGACCTGAAGCACCTGATGCGGCGGATCACCCGGTCACGAACGTATCAGCTATCCAGCCGGCCCAACACGACCAATCAACACGACACGATCAATTATTCGCACGCCCTGGCCCGGCCGATGGAACCCGAGGTCCTGTTTGCAGCCATTGAGGCGGTAACCGGGAGGCCGGTCGAGTCCCGGGAACGCTTTCTGGATGTGTTCAACGACCCGGAAAAACCAAACCTGATGCAGGCATTGCACATGCTCGTGGGCTCGACCTTCACCGAGGAATTGTCGCGCGGAGATGATCTCATTGACAGGCTGACAACCCGGGGACTTGCCCCCGATGACATGATTGAGGAACTCTACCTCACCTCCCTCTCGCGACTGCCCGACCCGGGCGAAACGGATGAGCTCAAGAACCTGTTCTTCGACCGGTCACCCCTGGCCCTGGACCCCTTTTTCAATGCAAACCGTGCCCGGCGTGAGGTCATCGAGGACCTGACCTGGGCATTGATCAGCTCGCGTGAGTTTGTTTATAATCATTGACCGGAGGAAACCAGCAGGATGCGACACCTCAAAAACAGCGGTTGTGACGGAAACCATTTCAAGCGAAGGGATTTCCTGCGGGTTGGCTCACTGACATTCCTGGGCGCCGGCCTTGGCCAGTTCCTTGAACTGAGCCATGCCCTAGAGGCGGCGGAATCGGTGAAAAACGCGAAAGCCCAAGCCTGCATCCTGCTCTGGCTGGACGGCGGCGCCAGCCAGATCGACACGTTCGATCCCAAGCCCAACAGCTCCTTCAAGGCAATTTCAACCAATGTGCCGGGAATCCAGGTTTCCGAGCTTCTGCCAAAAGTCTCGAAACACATGGACAAACTCTCGGTGATCCGCTCGATGCATACCCTCCAAAATGACCACTTCCAGGGGACACATTACGCGCTGACCGGGCACAATCCCAATCGATCGATGAAATTCCCCGGTTTTCCCTCGATCATCACGAAAGAACTCGGCCCGCGGAACAATGTGCCGCCCAACGTCATGGTGCCAGCGATGGCCAAACAGAAAAAACGTTACCAGGAAACTTTCAAGGGACATATCATCAGCGCCGAGCACGATCCGCTTGTCATCACGGATGTCAATGCCCCCGAAACCCTCGGCGGGGCACCGGTCGGTGATCCCGAGTATCAGATCCCCGACCTGAGCATCCCAAAATCCGTGCCACGTGAACGAATTGAAGCACGACAGTCGATCCTCGATGTTGTCGACCGGCGTTACCGCAGCATCGCCGAGACGGCGGATTTTGGGAGCATGGATATTTTTCGCCAACAGGCCTGGAATATGATCCTGTCCCCGGATGTGCGCAAGGCTTTTGACATCACCGGGGAGACGACCAAGACACGTGAAAACTACGGCATGCACGGGTTCGGGCAAAGTGTCCTGATGGCACGACGGCTGGTCGAGGCGGGCAGCCGCTTCGTCACGGCGGCTGGTTTTGCAGGTCAGTCGTGGGACACACATGGCGACCACGACAAATCGAACCGCGATGTCCTGTGCCCCAATCTGGACCAGACCCTGTCGGCCTTGCTTGAGGATCTCGACCAGCGCGGCATGCTGGAATCAACCATCGTGCTGGTGATGGGCGAGTTTGGCAGGACACCGGATATCAACCCGACAGCCGGCCGGGACCACTGGCCGGAATGCTGGTCGGTCCAACTGGCTGGCGGCGGGATTGAAGGCGGAAAAATTGTCGGGGCCAGCGACGAAAAAGGAGCCTATGTCGCCGACCGCAAGGTCAGCATGGGCGACCTCTATGCCACCATCTACAAGGCAATGGGGATTGACTGGACCAAGGAATACATGCACCCGATCGGCCGTCCGGTCAAGATCGCCAACGGATTAGACGACGAAACGGGAACCCCGATCCACGAGTTGATATAGGCAGGTCAAGCCGGTCCCCCGCTCCTTTCTGGTTATCCCAGTTCCAACCCGAGCTCCCCCAATTTTTGAGACACGTTGCATCCAGCAAGCGGTGCGATTGCGGGCGGTTCTAAACCTCCAGAAATCAAACAAAAGTGAACGGTCCCGTGTTGTGGTGGGGGGGGTATCGTCCCCGGGGTTTTCGATATCATCCAGATCGCGCTCAGGTGACACGAGCAGCCTTTTCCCTCCCATGCACCACGCCAAGAAATTCCACGGCCACTGGCAGTCAAATGAGAAACACCGCGACAAAACAAAAAAAATCGCAGCAACCGTAGGATTGCCGCGACCGTTTCATTGCATGTATGTATCCGAGATCAAGCGGACAAAACCCGCCTGACTACTCCAACGACCACTCACTCAGTTCCACAGGGACCGGACTGGAATCGTCCGCCACGGAAATGTTATCCACCAACATCCCCTTGAAAGAACCGAATCCCAGATGGACATCAGCAGAATGACCAACCGTGGAGGTCCCGCCCAGTCCATCCGTATCGACCGGATCTCCCCGGGTATCAATCGTTTGAAAACCGAAAATCTGGAAGGGTAACCAACCGCCTGAGTCATTGCATGTATCCGTCGCCTCCGTGTAATCGATGCAGTATTGCTGAAGACCACCGGTCGAATCCCCCAACTCGGCACGAACCCAGTAAGATCCATTCGCCTTCTGGTCGGCCAACGTATTGCCGGCGGGCAGAGGAGAATCCTTGACCGCCTTCCGAAAACCGTCGACCCCGTCTCCAATGAGCATCGGCCCCGTCGCGTCAAGCTGACCCCCACCGCCCTCCTCGTGATACGCTTTCCAGCCAACCCAGTGACTGACCCCAAGCTCGGTGTTCTTCTCGGGCCAATTGTTCTGGGGTGCCGGCAGGTTTGTCCCCCAGCCCGATACATTATCGGTATTGCCTACCATCCACGGGCCAAAGTTCTGGCCAGCCAACGGATAATATTCACCGGCAGGTGCAAGACCAGGCTCGCCAAAAGCCCGAAAAACACAGTGGATCCCGTTTCCACGGGTGTAGGATGCCTTGCTCAGGATTCCCGAGGACCCCCGGTTACCGACCACTCCGCCACTCATCTGGATGGCAGAAAACGTCCAGTTGGCATGGAAGAACGCCCAGTCACCACCACCCAGATCCATAAGACGGGTCTGGTTATCGGCACAGCCATCGGAATTGGTACCACCCGCAGCCGCGTCGCAAGCCGCCGGATACACGCCCGCCGCCAGCGTCGGGTCATCCTCGCCGGGCCACCATGAGCTTGAGGCATCATCCAGCCCGAACTCGCCCGCAGCCTGGCCCAGTGCGTCAAAATCCTCATAGAAAAGCGCACCGGATACGGTCATGTTTAACCCGCCCATCACTGTCATCATTATCAACAAAACAACTGATTTCCTCATGATCCCACAGCCTCCCTTATCTGCCCATATCATGGATATATTTCGGATGCCAGACACTCTTGAAACGGTCCGGTAAACTTCTGAACATCCGAAAAAATGATAAAACCTCTTTTTCAGCCAGCGATCGTACCACATCAGGGGCTGGAGTCAATATTCAAATCCTGCCCCAGAATAAAGGCAATCTCCTCCCCGGAGATGGAGAAGAAAAAATCCCGGCTGCCGGATTTTCCGGCAACCGGGATGATTTTCCCCAATTCCGCGTTGAGGCGGAAATGTCTGGTTGACGCGTCGACTTAGTCGATTGCCCAACCACTCAGTTCAACCGGAACAGCGCTCGTGTCATCATAGACGGTGATCTCATCGAACATCGCATGCTTGAACGAGGCGAAGCCCAACTTGACGGTTGCATTGCCACCAACGCCACCGGGATCAGCAGCCTGTCCCCTCGTGTCGATAGCAGCGCCACCAGCGTCGATGAAAGCGGTCCAGCCACCAGCATCGTTGCAAGTCTGCGTGGCAACCGTGTAGTCGAGGCAGGCATACTGCGCGCCACCGGTCGAGTCGCCAAGCACGGATTTCACCCAGTAAGGATTGCCCTCAGCCGCATTGGCCGTATTCATTGCAATACCCCTGAAACCACCAGCGTTATTGAGGACGAAGGCATTTGCTCCTGCGTAAAGCTGGCCAGGAACACCCTCTACGTGGCGAATGGCGCCAGCCCACCCGGTCCAGTGGCTGGTCCCGAGCTCGACTTCTTGTTCCACGTCACCCTGTGAATCCTGCTCGTCGCCCCAACCTGGGCCACCCTCGGAGCCGTCAAGCCATGGGCCAAAGTTGTTACCCGTTGCCGGATACGGTTCACCCGCCGGAGCAACACTTGAAATACCGGAAGCTTGGAAAACGCAGGTAAGGCCGTTTCCACGGGTATAGGTCGCCGTGCTGATAATGCCCGATGTTCCCCTGCCCAAGCCGCTAAAGGTCCAGTTCGTATGGAACATTCTGTAGTTTCCCGATCCCGCCGGAAATTCATACAGACGCGTGATGTTGTCAGCGCAACCATCGGCGTTGGTCCCGCCCTGACCAGGATCGCATGTTGCCGGCAGTCCCGGTATTCCGTCAGTGGAATCGTCACCGATGTCCCAGTTGGGGTCTGATGCCAAGGCAGTTGCGCCACCACTAGCTCCCAATGCATCAAAGTTCTCATAAAATGAAGCCGCTGATGCGGTCATACTCATACCCACCATAGCCAGCAACCCTGCTGCTGCAATCAACTTACTCATGATCTCTAATCCTCCCTTTAATATTGGATATCCGAGATTTCAATCAAAGCCAGCGCTTCCTAAAATTTAATCAGCGCCGATCTTCCCTGATCCTTTGAATGTATCTTCAAATGGATCCGATGGGGAATCTAATCCCCGGTGTCAATATATTCCGTGCAACCGAAAATCTCTTCCGAGACCCGCCAACGGAATATGCATCGTTCCGCAGAAAGGCCCCTAAGGAAAAATCTCGATCGTCTTCTCGTCCCTCCTTTCCACACCCTGACTGATTGGCACACAGGGCTGATATCTCATATCACACTTCGCCCGGGACCAATGGGCCCACTGTCCCTGAAAACTAGGGACAGATCGCAAAAACAACAGCCTTCAGGCCCACACCATTTGGGGGGAATATAGCATATCTCCACAGTGCGTCAACAGATTTTCCGATACTAGACGCAACGTTATGCGGTCTTGCCATCACCCATCCTTCAAAATTTCAGATCACTCACCTTAAACTATTTAATATAGGATACCCAATATATTAGATTTACACACTTTTCCGCATAGGGATTAAGTAAAAAAACGCAAGGGAGCGGAATAAGAAAACTCCAACATCCTTCCAATTAGGGCATGGATATGAAACGATATGGACTCGGTAGAACAGAATGAACCTCAATTATTAAAGGCGTTACGTGATCATGCCCTTAATCTATGCTTTCAAATCATTGAAGGCTTCCTTCACCTTCCTCAACGCGTGTCGATCCCGGAATAATGCCCTCCTCCTCATCGTTATCCTGCTCCTTCCGGCTTGCATGACCCGAACACGTGACATCATCATTGCCGATTTCGAGGATTCTGACTTCGCGGAATGGACGGTCCAGGGCGAAGCATTCGGGTCCGGCCCTGCCAGCAACACCTTGCCCGGACAAATGATCGTCAGCAATTACAAGGGCCGGGGTTACATCAACAGCATGCATGGCGGGAACAGCTCCCAAGGGTCGCTGTCCTCACCCGAATTCACCATCCATCGGGATTATATCAATTTCCTGGTCGGTGGCGGGGATTTCCCACTTGACCGCGACCCGACCATCGAGCGCGGTGTCGGGGCTGTCAAGGGCAAGGCTGAAAAGGTCAGGATCGAACTGGGCGAATGCTGTGTCAATCTGATCGTGGACGGCAAGGTGGAAAAAACTGCTACGGGCATTCGTCGTTCGGGGGCCGATAACGAACACCTTTCATGGTATAGCTGGGATGTCACGGAACTCCGTGGCCAGACCGCGCACATCGAGATTGTGGACAGGAACTCCGGGGATTTCGGACACCTGACCGTCGATCAGATCCTGCAGAGTGATCGGCGCAGGATGATCCTCTACCAAAACGAAATGCTCACACGCGCCAATGCCAGCATGCAGGGCGCCAGAGTCCGTGCCGAGGCCGATCCCACGCGCCCGACATATCACCTGATGCCCCCGGGTGCATACTCGAACGCTGCCCACGGCCCGGTCTATCACAAGGGATATTATCATGTATTTTATCAGGTCAGCCCTTGGGGCTGGGGTAACGGACGTCGCTGGTATTGGGGGCATTGGCGCAGCAAGGACCTTGCACACTGGGAACACCTGCCGTTGATGCTCTGGCCCTCAGAGGAAAAGGGTGAATTTCTCGTCATGGCCGGCACATGCGTCATCAGCGACGAGGGTATCCCGATGATCTTCTACTCGAGCAATGCGCTGGGTGCCCGGGGCATTGAACAGTGGATGGCGATCGGTGATGACGACCTGATGAACTGGAAGAAATACCCGGCTAACCCCCTGATCGAGGGACACGGGGTTGACCCATGGATGTTCAGGGAGGATGGACGCTGGTATATGGTCCTCGGCGGTTCCGGCGCGGCGGCCAAGAAGGAGGGCGGGTTCAACTTGCATGTCTCGGATAACCTGATCGACTGGGAGTTTCTCGGCTACCCGATAGAGGGCGGAGTTGGTGAACGGGTGTTATCTTCCTGGGAGGTGCCCAATTTTTTCAAGCTCGATGACAAGTGGGTCCTGGTCTTCGAGCCGCATGGGCCGACAAAATATGTGGTCGGGAGCTTTGACCTTGAGTCCTATAAGTTCCATCCCGAGCATGAGGGGTTCATGGACTACTCCGGTGTCTCCAAATTTGACTTTAAAACGGAAGGCTTCATCGACATGGATGCCCATTTCGTCGGGAGTTCATCGATGAAGGGTCCCGATGGCAGGCGAATTCACTTTGCCTGCGTGACGGGATTCGACCCCAACCTCAAAGGACCCTACCTGGTCGAGGACCGCGGCTGGAATGGCTGCATGTCCCTCCCGCGTGTCCTGTCGGTCAGGCCCGATGGCAGGCTGGAACAACAGCCGATCCCGGAACTGGCCAAGCTGCGTGGCAGACGCTTTTCAGCCTCAGGTGTGCGTCTGGACAATAATTCCTTCATACCGGATGATAACGGGGGCGACACCATCGAGATCAAGCTTGAGATTGAGCCGGGTACGGCCAGCGAGATAGGCCTTCGTGTGCGCCGTTCAGATGACGGCGAACGGTATATCCCCATCCGCTGGGACGGACAGGTGCTCCACCTCGACGATCATGTGGGACCTGTCGGAATGCTTGAGGGTGAGGACACGCTGCGCCTGCATGTCTTCCTGGACCGCTCCGTGATGGAGGTTTTTGGAAACGACTGGGTTTGTTTCACGAACATCATATACCCGCCCGCGGAGGACCTGAAGGTGGAAGTCTATGCGAAAGACGGCTCCGCAACAATCAAGTCACTCGATATATGGCAGATGGGCACGATCTGGAAATAAAGGCCGGGCCAGCCGCGACTCTATTTTTTTAGCCCCTCTGAGAACCGCAATCAACGCCTTTTCGTTGCACTCCCCGGAATGGTCGAGCCGTCATGGTGATAGACGACTTGGCCGTGGCTTTGCGTCCCGTTGGTCGGGTCGTAGAAATACTCCATGTTTCCAAGGAAGACATCACAATGCCACCCCAGATCCGGTCCGGCACTTTCCAGCTGCCAGAACCCCGGGTAGATGTCCCTTGCCGGATTGGAAAAGGGGGTGTTAATGGGCTTTTCACCGTGCGGGGAACCCGAAAAAATGGAGGAAAGATTTTTCCCAAGCCCCGCCTTGCTGATACATAGGGTAGTGTCACCCGTTGTCATCAACGTATTGAAAATATCGATCGGGACGGCGGAGATATACTCAATGGGGGTTGTCAGGAGTATCCCCTGCGTGAAAGCCCCGGGGATATCCGGGGTGTGTAACCAAGACACACACCAACCATTTAAGACGCAGTTTCCAGGCGCCACCGAATTGGGTGGAGCCATGGCCGGGGTGACGGGAAACTGTGTATAGTCAGCCTCGTAGGCGATCATGGCCACGCCGATGGCACGCATGTCGGACAGTGTGCGGGTGACTTGCGAACGAATTCGGGCCTCCAGCAGGTTGGGCACTGCGATCGCCGCCAAGATGGCAATGATGGCCACCACGATCAACAGTTCAATCAGCGTGAATCCTCTTCTCAAATTCATCATAGCCCTCCTAACCTCCCTGTTTGCATAACCACGGAACATATGCCTCCCGACTGTAGCCCCCTGATAACACTTTTTTTGTCCGTCCACCATAAAAACCTAGGCCCGGCATAACAGAATCCACGTTGCTCGACCCTGAACTCATAGATGCCATGCCGAAAACGATTAGTTTCGAACATGTCCAAGGTCCAACAGGGGACATGGCGGGAAAGCTGATGCTGTGACATTGACCCCCATCGGATAGATGTGGGGTAAGATGGTATACATGAGGTCGCTGGAAAACAATCTGGAGGGGTGTTCCAAGTATCAGGATAAATCAGGGGGTTTTTAGCCCTAACCAAACCATCCTGATAATCCTTACGGACAATTAAAACTCTTGATCTTAAAGACAATTCAACCCTATACTGGACCCCTAGTCGCAATATATTCTGCTCATTATCCAAACAGGAGGTTAGAACCATATGATACCTTTGGCAGAGGCTGTAATCCGGGGCATAAAATGCATTGGAAGGCGGCTTGGGATACTCCCTAGTCACTCGGGAATATCCAGGTTTTCCTCATATATCCAGCCTTCAGGTTTCCCTCCAGCCCTTCGACGGTCCTGCCCTGCTTTCTGCTCCTGCTTTTTGCTCACGTTGGCTATCACCCATCAGGTTACTTACGCTGAAAACAATACTGGACCCCAGTTACCTCGGTCCAGGCCAAAGGGAACGGCCTCCGTTCTACCCAATGGCGAAGACATCATCCTCAACGGTCAGCCGGGCGACAGACTGGTTGCGTCGTATGACGGCCTCGAGATGTATGAGGAAGAATTCTACATGCGTCTCAATGGTTCGGTCCATTGGTTCAAGCTAACGGGACCGGACAAGCTGGAGGACGAGACACTGCTCTGGCGCGCTGTTCGTGAAGGACTGACAGAGAGGAACATGCAGCGTGAAGCAGTGCGCAATGGCGCGAACGACGACCCGATTTTCCTGAAATACCTCGAGCGCTCCCGCCTGTCGTCCATTGCTGCTCTTGCAGCAGGAACACTACGCCCGATGCTGCCCGAACCACACGTGCTTGACACGAGTACACCGGGGGATGATGAGCTCCGTTCACGGTTTCACCTCTGGCAGAAGGTCGAGGTCAAAGCAGAGCCCATAAATGTCCACTACATCGTCTTGTCCAAGAACGAGAACGATCCCGATCACAATGAGATCCAGGGCCTCAAGGCCGAGCAGGCACTTGCACGAATCGAGGGTGGCGAGGATTTCATCAACGTGAAGCTGGAGGTCTCGGATGAATCATCGCCCTCACGCGAACCCTGGAAATTCGAGCGGCGTGACGAAAATCTGCGCCCTTTGCGCGAGATCATCGAGTTCATGGAGGCGGGAGAGGTTTCAGAAGTCCTCGAGAGAGACTCGGGCTTCTATATTTTTTACGTCCTCCCTGACCAGGAATGGAACGACTTCTCCAGCCTTGAGGCTATCAAGATCAACCCACCCCTGCTGCAGAAACTGGTCGGACACACAATCAGCCTGCGTCCCCATAACAAGCCGCTTCATGACTATATTGATACGCAACTGGACATCCCTGCGGGCTATCAGGAATTCGACTGGTCATCTCTGCCAAGTGACGGGTTGCCTTCGCCGGAAACCGTCCTCGCCGGTCTTGACAACCTCCAGTTCACGTTCCAGGACATGGACGACGTCACGCAGCTCACATCAGACGGAGACCGTGCCCCCCTGACGCGGCATTCTGTCGAGCAATGGGCAAGGGTGCTGCGATATGAAATCCTGCTGTACGACCTGGTTGATCGGGGGGGAATAGAAATCGACGAATCGGCCCTGACAGGCTTTGAACTGTCCAAAATGAGCTGGTATGGAAAATGGCTCCGGTTAAATCTCTGGCAAATGTACCTGTTGACAGAACCAGATGAACAGCAGGACAGCCAAGACGTCATTAATGCAATCAAGCAAACAGCCCAGGACCACATCGAGAGCCTCAGGATCGATGTGGTAGAGAGCCTGACCCTTCACCTGCCGTGGGCCCAGCTTGATTACGAAAGAGTCGACTGGTTCGACCCGGACAAGTATGGAGAGAAGGTGGAACCCATTGACCCCGAAGAACCCGCAAAGCCAAAATTGAGCAGCTGAACAAGGCAAGCCAACGAAAATCCCCCTGAAATCCGGCAGTGGTTCGACCCGCATGATCCAAGGAGCGCCATCTTTGCCGGTCGGAACTCATCCCTCATGCAAACAGGCATGGCGGGCTTGCGGTAACGAAACGACGATGTTGAAACCGCTGGTCAGGATGACCATGAAAGTTCATCTCCTCCTGATAACCATTCAGGCTCTCGGTTGTTCTTCGGGCAATGAGACCTTCGTGCCCGGATCTGAAACCAACATCCCCAACCCACTGGTTGTGGACATAACAGGCAAGGCATACGAATGGCACATTCGCTACCCCGGACCTGACGGCCTGCCCGATACGGCGGATGACCATCATGCGTTACGGGACCTGGCGCTTCCCGCCCTTACCGATGTCAGACTGCAACTGCACAGCCGTGATTACCTTTACACCTTCACGCTCCCCCATCTTGATCTCAAGGAAATCGCCATCCCTGACCTGATGTTCCATCTGGAGTTCAATACCGGACCCGAGGGTATCCACGAATTGCTGGGCGATCAGATGTGCGGATATTCCCACCCGAAATTAATGGGAAAACTCAACGTGGTATCGCATAATGACTTCAACTCACTGGTCCATATTCGGAGTCAATCAGGCCTCTGAAGAATAAGAGAAATTGATCACTTGAAGCATCTTGCGATCACGGAGGAAATCAATCGATGAGACTAACCCTGACATCCAGATTGCTTTTGTCGGCCATCATTATTTGGCCCCTGTTGATTTGTGGGGGACCAGTTTCCGTAGCCGACGGCCAAGTGACTGGAAGGACGGTCCGGACCCTGGGCACATTGCCCAAGTTCAGCCTCAAGAACCAGTCGGGGCAAAGATTTGGGAGTCAGGAACTGGCCGGGCGAACTTGGATTGCCAATTTCATATTTACCCGCTGTCCGGCCACCTGCCCGGCACAAACCCGGATGATGGCCCAACTTCAGGACAGCCTTAAGCAGGGCCCCGGATGGAATGAGATCAGCCTGATCAGCTTTTCGGTCGACCCGGGGCACGATACATCCGAAGTCCTGAGAAAATATGCCGAAGATAACGGTGCAGACCCAGCCCATTGGCAGTTCCTGACCGGAAACCGGAATGACATCTGGAACCTGTCCAAGGATGGATTCATGTTGCCGGTCGGGGAAAATCCCCCCGGTGACCTGAACCCGCTTTTCCACAGTTCAAAACTGGTCCTCATTGATGGGGGCGGACGAATCCGGGGCTATTATGAGGGACTGACCAAGGAGGGAATCGACGGGGCCCTGCAGGAAATACAGCTGGTGGTCAGTGAGGAAGCTGCCGGTCCAACCCCGCCATCGGGATTGCCCAACCTGACAGCATCTACTGGAATTCCCGTTGCCCTGCCACCGGACATGATGGATCCATCGTGGATGGCACAACGCGCAGAAGACCAACTGAAGACCACCTCCCAATTTAGAGTCTTCCATGACTTCCAGTTCACCGACTGCTGGGAAGCCAGCAAAATCCGCTTCCAAAACCGAATCGTGGATGATGCCGGAAGAAGCTACAAGGCCGCCCACTATGACCATGGCAATGGCATCGCAATCGCTGATGTCGACGGAGACGGATACCATGATATCTACTTCTCCAACCAGGTCGGTAGCAACCAGTTGTGGCGCAACCGGGGTGATGGGACCTTCCAGGATATCACCCGAAAATCCGGTGTCGCTGTCCGTGAACCCATCGGCGTCAGCGCCTCGTTCGCCGATATCGACAATGACGGGGATCCTGACCTCTACGTCACAACAGTTCGTGAAGGAAACAGGATGTTTGAAAACAATGGTTCCGGCCGGTTCAAGGATATTACACAAAGATCGGGCCTCGGCCACAAGGGACATTCATCCAGCGCCGTCTTTTTCGATTATGATCGTGACGGTATGCTGGACCTGTTCCTGACCAATGTCGGGGAGTATACACGCGACAAGGTCAGAACCGTGGTCAATGACGTAACCACGAGACACCTTGAGGCCGGCGAATTCAAATTCCACGATGCCTATGAGGACGCCTTTGGCGGGCATCTCAAGCCCGAGCGGACCGAACCCAGCCTTTTGTTCAGGAATCTGGGAAAGGGACGTTTTAAAGATGTGACTGCGAAAATGAACCTGTTCGACACCAGTTGGGCGGGAGACGCCAGTCCGATTGACCGCAACGGCGATGGCTGGATCGATCTCTACGTACTGAACATGCAGGGGCACGACCAGTATTACGAGAACAGGAAGGGCAAAAAGTTTGTCCGTAGAAGCCGGGTCTATTTTCCAGCAACCCCGTGGGGCTCGATGGGAATCAAAGTCTTCGACTATAACAATGACGGCAAAATGGATATCTATATCACCGACATGCATTCGGATATGAGCGTCGAGGTCGGTCCTGAGAGGGAAAAGCTCAAGGCGGAGATGGAATGGCCTGAGTCTTTCCTGGACCGGAAGGGCCAGAAAAGCATCTACGGAAACGCATTTTACCAAAATCAGGGCCGAGGGAAATTCAGGGAGGTCTCCGACAAGATCGGGGCGGAAAACTACTGGCCGTGGGGCCTGAGCGTTGGTGACCTAAACGCTGACGGCTATGATGATGCTTTCGTTACATCCAGCATGAACTATCCATTTCGTTATGGCATCAATACCGTCCTGTTGAATAACCGTGGTGAAAAATTCATGGACAGCGAGTTCATTCTCGGGGTTGAACCCCGGCCTAAAAACCGCAGATCCATCCCATGGTTCGAACTGGACTGCAGCGGCGGCGACCAGGATCACAAAGATTGCGATGGGCTTGAAGGCCGGACGGCCATCCTCAGCTGGATGGGATCACGCGCCTCCGTCATCTTCGATCTGGATAATGATGGCGACCTAGACGTTGTAACAAACGAGTTCAATGCATCGCCCATGGTTCTAATCAGCAACTTGACTGAGAAACGGGATATCAGGTTCCTCAAGATCGGGCTGACCGGCAGCCATTCCAACCGTAACGGACTGGGAGCCGTGGTCAGAGTCCACGCAGGTGACCAGGTATACACCAAGACCCACGACGGGCAGTCGGGTTACCTTTCACAAAGCCTCTACCCTCTTTATTTCGGACTGGATGGGGCGACGTCCGCCGAGCGCATCGAGGTGGACTGGCCGTCCGGCAGGAAACAGGTCGTGGCAGGCCCGGTCAAGGCCAACCAGTTGATCAAGTTGCGGGAACCAACCGGGGATTAATCACGACTGACCGGGGCCATTTTCAGATGTGCTGCCCTGCAACAGGGGAACGTGTATCGTTACACGGTCTCCAGCAAACGGTGGAAACTCTTCCATCACCCGGCCATCGGGTAAGAAAACCTCGATCTTCCGGACCCGGCAGCCCGTCCCCAGCCCAAATGTCAATTGACCTGATGACTGGGAAAGGTAACCCCCACCGGCATGGATCTCAGCAGTCTGGACCGACCCATCGTCGCGGTGAAGGGCAACCCGGGAACCAACCCCGCCAGGATTCCCGACCTGCCCCTTCAGTTGGACGTTAAATACACGATTTCCGAGCTGTGCAGAGCGATTTACCCAGGCAATCACCTCGCTGTCGTTCACGCCAACCAGAAAATCCCCCCAACCGTCCCCGTTCAGGTCGGTCACAACAATGCTCTTTGCATCGCCCGGAACAACCAGCCCGCTGCGCTTCGGCCAAACCGGGGTGAAAGTTCCATCCCCGTGCCCGGTCAGCAGTAGACTGAGACCTCCGTCCATACGTCCGGTCTCCCGCTGGGGGCCGAAAAAGTTCTGCGCAAGATAGATATCCGGGTTGCCATCACCATCAACCTCGGTGATCACCACGCCAAAACCCGGCGATACCTGCGCAAGTCGTGGCAATGGCTGAAACCTGAAGCGGCCGGAACCGTCATTGATCAGCAATCCCGATTCCAGTGTATTCACCTGGTATTCATGTGATTCCTTGATGGTGCCCTCCGAGTAGAGTTCAAAAACAGATGCCACGGCAAAATCATGGAATGTCGGGAACCGCTTGGCAAGGGACGGCATGGCATGCGTCGAACAGCTTTTCCCCCGTATGGGATAAAGCATATCCCCCTCAAACTCCGCCTCAACCAGGCACTTTGGAGAGTTCTCTTCGAAATCGCCGTAATAAAGAAACGAAGGTTTTTCCATGGTCGGATGATACTTGGTGTTTAGCCCGAAGTTTGTGACGACGTAATCGATGTCACGGTCGTTGTCAATATCCCCGGCGGCGATGCCATTCCACCAGCCCCGTCGGCCGGATAGCCCGGATTCATCCGTCTGATCAGCCAGCCGCCCCCGAAGGTTCCGGTAAAACCGGACCGGTCCCCATTCATAGGTCACGATCAGGTCGATCCAACCGTCTTGGTCGGCGTCAGACCAGATCGCACTCGTCACCAACCCGGATTTCATCAGGCCCGGCGCCCTATCATCGGTGACATCCAAAAATTTCCCGTGATCATTCCGCAGCAACCGGCTGTTGGAAGGCAAAGGATATTGACCTGGAATAGAACGGCCGCCGACAAATAGATCGAGGTCACCATCACGGTCATAATCCGCTGCCGCGACACCGCTGCCACTGTCCTTCAGGGGCGGCAATGTCCCGACTTCCGCCGTGACAAATGGCCCCCCTCCCCGGGTGATATAAAGGCGGTCAAGCAGCAGACTCGGCCCGGCTCCAGCCTCGGTCCCTACGCGGACAACATACAGGTCGAGATCACCATCGCTGTCGGCGTCGAAGAAGAGCGATCCCATATCCTCGCGGGCCAGTTCCACGTCGAAGTTCTGGATCGGCTCAAAATCTCCATTGCCCGCATTGCGGAAAATCGTGCCCGCAAACCCAGCCGCACCACCCAAGTAAAAATCATCATCCCCATCGCTGTCGATATCACCGAGCGCCATTCCCGGACCCAATTGGGACATGCGGTTCGGCAACAACGGTTGGCGTTTGAAGTCATTATACGGAATTTCCCGGTGCCGAATCGAATTGAACTGCTGCGAGGAGACGAAAAGAGTCGGGATTACTTCCGTAATTTCCGGCATCGACGTCCCGATATCGGGCTGGGTAAAGGTATAGTCCCTGTCTGCGGCCAAATTTACAGATTCCTGCACGATCCCCCCCGGCCAGTGAACTTCAAGTTTATCGATGATCTCGTCACTCCCAAGGCCGAAATGGACAACCGGATCTGCCGAGGAAATGTATCCCCTTGACAGGGTGATATAACGAACTTGGATTCCGGAGCCAGTTTCAAGCCGCACCATGGCCCCAACACCCTGCCGATTGCAGTCACGACCCCTGAGCCGGATCTTGACGCGGTGACCCCGCGTGGATCCGTTGCGATAGACCATGACGGGTTCATTAAAGTTGTTCACGACCAGATCCAAGTCTCCGTCCTGGTCAAGATCCGTAACACCGGTGCCGAAACTGACTCCGATATAGTCCAATCCCCAGTCCTCCTCGGCTGGGACGAACCGGAGATCCCCCATGTTCCTGAAAGCGAGGTTCTTTTCCCGTCGTTCCGGTAAATCATGAAACCTCCTGAAATAATCGGCATGACCCAGGTCACCCTGTCGTATCAGATCACTGTTGAACCAGTTACGGGTCATTCCATTGCTGACGAACAAATCCAGCAAGCCGTCATTATCCAGATCGGCAAAGCGGACCGACCAAGTCCAGTCGGTGTCGGCCAGTCCCGCCAGGTAGGCAATCTCCATAAACCGGCCGGTTCCCGTTCCTAGATAAAGGGCGTTGCGCATGTACTGGCGGGGGTCCGGATATTCAAGAAACCAGCCTTGGGAATCCATGTCGCCCATCCCCATCTTCTGCATGTAGTGGCTTGTCGAGGACATGTCGGAAGCCATGTAGTCAAGCATTCCGTCATTATTGATATCCCCGGTATCGGATCCCATCGAAAACCATGGTGTGTGCGGCAGGACCTCCATTGCCCGATCCGTAAACGTACCGTCCCCGTTATTGTGGTAAAAACGATCAGGACCATAAAAATCGTTGGAAACATACAGGTCCGGATGGCCGTCGTGGTTGTAATCCCACCACGTTGCGGCCAGCCCATGATCCGTGCCGATGATCCCTGCCTGGTTACTGACATCGGTAAATTTCAAGTCCCCATCGTTCCTGTAAAGGCGGTCGTATTGGGCGGTCTGGTAAAGAAATTCGGGGCCATCATCCGGATTCATCACGCCGGTATATTCGAGCATATGATCGGCAATGATGTAATCGCCGTCCTTCTTCCTGACACTCCCGTTGAGTTCATCGAATGAAGCCCCGTGCCGGTAACGATTTGTCAGGAGATAGATGTCCAGGTCACCGTCAAGGTCATAATCGGCAGGAGCCGCCATCACGCTTGCGCCCTTGAAGCTCAGGCCACATGCTTCCGCCTGTTCCAGGAATGTCCCGTTACCTTGGTTGACATAAAATCGGTTCGGAGAGTCGTATCCGCAGACATACAGGTCCTCATCCCCATCGTTGTCGAAATCGGCAAAGGTGGCACCACTCCCCCACATGGAGTCAACGATCCCGGCCCGCCGGGAGACATCATCAAATCGAAACCCGCCGAGATTGCGATAAAGACGGTTCCCGCCAAAGGGCGACGTCAAGAAAATATCGGGCAGCGTATCTCCATCATAATCCCCCACACAGACCCCGCCGCCCGCAAAACCGGTATCCAGCATGTGAATATACCCAAACGTCTTGTCGGTGATGGCCTTGACATCCTCAGGAGGATCCCACACATGAACAAAATCAATCCCGGTCGTTTCAGCCTCGAGTCTATCGAAAAGCTTCCCGTGTCCCGCGGGAATTTGTCCTGATAGCGGGGCTGATTCAATAAGGTCGGTGGCGAGACCCTCCCCTGTGGGGCCAAAAATCATCAATATGATCAGGAAACAGGCAACAGTCATGGAAGGGAGTGTTCTGGGCATGCGTGCTTGATATCTTCCGGTAGTCATCATACTGGTGCGGGATTGATCGACACGATATCACAGGTATACTCATGATTGGAAATTCAAATATAAACCGCCGTCAAAACCCTCCGAATAGCTGTTTGTAGCGCGGACCCGCAAGGACTTTTCCAACTCCATTGCGTAATCATCGTGGGCCGGGACAACCCAACCCCGCATTTTACCTGCGGGCGTGGGTCACCTAAAGAATGCCGCGACATCCTCACGAATGCCGCGGCTGTCATTTTCTGTCCCCCATGTTCCAGCCTCCCATAGAGGCATTACAGATGGTTTACTCAAGCTCCCACTCGCTCAACTCAACCGGCACAGGGGTAGCCGAGTTTCCCACCCAGACATTGGCCAAGCCAAAGTGCTTGAATCCACCGAAACCAAGATAGACGGTGGCAGCAGTCCCGGCCTCTCCACCCGTATTCCGGGTATCAATCTCCGTTCCTCCAGAATCCTTGATCGTCACCCAACCCGCACCCCCGTTGGCGGTATCGGTGTCAGGGTCATAGCTGCTGGCGAATTGGATCAGGCCACCATCCGTGGTACCCAATTCCCATCGCTGGAACCATGTACCGGTGGCAACCTGATTCGCAACGGTATCATCAGACCCGGAGGAATGAGGTTTGCTGAGGGACCCGACGTTGGGCCTTGAGATTTCCCGTAACCCACCCGCGGTCTGAAGCTCCGGGCATCCGCTCGAGGGACCACAAGTGAGGGTGCCGGGAGGTCCATCGACATAGGTAAGCTTCCACCCGGGCCAATGATGTGTCCCGAGTTCCATGTCATATTCCAAACCTGAGCTACTGGAGGGACAATCAGCAACATCACCCGTATAGGGTCCCCCCCAGCCGGGTACGCCCGGATCGGTGTGCCACGCACCGAAAACACCTGCCGCTCCACCGTTGCTTTCCCCGCCCTCGGGAGCCGCAGAGATAATGAAAAGCTCGGCAATTGCATACGGGCCATCCGCACGGTCATAGGGCACCGTCCCTCTTAGCCCGACCATCCCCCTGCACGAAACAAAAGCCCAGTTTTCCGAGTAATAGACCATGTCACCACCGCCGGCATCAAGCAGGCGTCCGACACCATCCGCACAGGAACCCGAGGAGATATTACCCCCGTAACATCCCGCCGGGCGATTCCCCGGTGCCGGGGCCCCAAGCGACGGGTCATTACGGCCGTTCACCCACTCCGGACCCAAGCCACCATCAAAATCATCATGCCATGGATACGTCGCCGCCGAAACCACCATGCACATGCTGCCCACCAATACGCAACCCAACACCTGAAGTATCCATTGTTTCATTTTTCAAAATCCTCCCTTAATATTTTCCGACATGTTGACACTTTTTCTGATTCCCCCGTTTCCGTATCACTCGCAAATACAGGCAGCAGTGCACTGCCAGCCAACGTCGGGACACAAGCACTCCGCCAAAACAAAGTCACAAGAGACCACGGTCACATGGCATAGCCGAACACCTACTTCACCGAGAAATCCCCAGTTCCTCCAAGTCCCAAGATGTCACGAGACACGCAGACAAAGCTGCGGGATGGAATCTCCCCCCAGCAACGTCTACCGATGAAATACACCCAAGAACCGGCATCCATCGACTGGGAAAATTTTATCATGATGGGAAGATCCGTCAATCCATAACTCAGGGGATCCATATCAAGCAGCCATAGAAATGCCTGATTATGCGGGCCTGTCAAACCGACGGATTATTAATATCTTGACCAGGCCACCCTGCGGAAAGGACAATTCCGGACCAACCCGTTCACACATGGAATCCACTGTTAGATATCACAGGGAAACTGATTCGCATGCTAAAACATCACCCCAGCCCGGACTGGATCCATCCTTTCGAAAGCCTGATTTTATCTGTTTTCAGGATCCTGATTGCGGGCACGCTGGCCGGGATTCTGCCTGAAGCAACGGCCAGCCTTGAAGAGCAACAGGCAGTTCGCGATACGATTTCAGGACCTGCAGTCGAGTCTGATCTGGGACACTTCGTCACGGATCCCGACAAATTGATTGCCTCCTGCGACGAGTTCAGCCTGCATGCATCGGAGTTTTACACGCGACTAAACTATGAAATGATTTTTGCTGAAGTCCAGGACCCTGAACAGCTTGATAAAATGGGTTTTGTCAACGCCATCATCCGCGAGACAATGCTCGACAAGGCCCGACGCAAGGAAGCTGTCCAGAACGGCGCCCACGAGGATCCGGGATTCACCGCATACATGAAATACCATCGTATGCAATTCTTTCACCAGCAGGGTATCAAGACTCTTCTGCCGACGCTCCCGCCGGCGGTTCCAATCGACTCAAGTCCGCCTGACGAGGACGAATTACGTGATCATTTTGGCAACTGGCAGCGGGAATTAGTCCGGGATGAACCCATATGGGTGCATTACATCAAGCTACAGAAAAAATAGGGTGACTCCAATGGAAACAAGGAACAGCGCATCAGGGCCGAACAGGCTCTGGCAGATATCAAGGCTGGGGAGAACTTTGTTGATATCAAGACGAAATTGATGGAAGGCAAGGAACAACCATCAAGTGACCCGTGGCTGTTTGAACGCTTTAACAGTAAATTGAAGCCCTTGCGCCCAATTTTGGAACCCATGCAGGCCGGGGAGGTGTCGAATGTCATTGAACAACCCGAAGGCTACTACATCTTCCACGTTCTTCCAGGACAGGAATGGACCGATCTCTCAAGCTTTGAACGCGTCAAGTCGGATCCTGGGCTGACCCGAAAACTCGCAGATTATATTCTCGCCCGCAGGCCGAGGACCGATCCAGCCAGAACTTTCATTGACGATCACTTGATTCTGGAAGACGGATACGAAGAATTTGACCTTGGATCACTGAAAGATCATCAGGTGCCCACGCCAGAGACTGTCCTCACAAGACTTGATGATGCCTACTGGACCATGCGGGACCTAACCGCATTGACACAATTCATCGGCGCCACCCGCAATGCGCTTACAAAACACGATGTGGGTCATTGGATTCATACCTTTCGATCTCATATGTTGATAAACACCCTGATTGATCGGGATGCGATCAAGATTGAAGGAAAATGGCGTTTGGTGTGGAAAATACTGGAAACGAATGATTACGTGAATTGGTTAAGAGAGGAACTGGGGCGGAATCTACTGGAACAGAGCACCGATCTTCCGAAAGAGGGGCGGTTGACAGAAGAAGAATCCGAAGTGCTCGCCCAGGAGATACGTAACCGGCTGACCGAGGATATTGCTCAACGCATGGAAATCCACATGAAGGCGGATGAGCTGGACCTTGACAGGGTCGAATTCTACATCAAGCCGACTGATCGGCTTGCAAAGCCGGACTCCCGGCCACCGGTCCCGAATTAGTTTTCAGGTAAAGCACAGACGTGGGGGCCGAGTCTCCCCGGTCATTCAACCGGAGAGGAAAAAATACCAGAATGAATGGATCGAAATCAGGATGCTGAAATTTACTTACCATCAATTCCAACATGGTCGAGGGTTGATTGTTGGGCTGGCATGGGTGCTCCAGCTTTTTGTCCCGACCGTAATGAGTCATGCAGTCGGACCGGTCTTCGAGGAAAACTGGAACTCGGGTGAAATCGACCCGAAACACTGGATTACCGGCGAAGACGACCCCGGTCCACTCCCCGCCGCCGACCAGCACAGCGGAGTCTATACCCGACTGATCGATCTCGGCAATTTCCCTGGCGGCACACCCGGGGATTATGCGCTCTACATGCGCAACGAGGATTTCGTCGAGCGGGTCGACCGGGCATTCGTGCGAGGCCTGAATGGTTTTCCCCGCCAGTATAACTTGCGTGTCACATTCAAGATGTGGGGTGATCCAGGTATCTGTCCCCTCGGTGAATGTTATCCCCGTGCCGGTGGACCGGTGGGTCCCTGGCATGGAACATCCAATCCCGATGTCAGGATTTCACGGGACATTGAGGAAGGCCTGTATGGCTGGCATGGCTATAACATGTGGTTCGAGGAGAACGGGGGCCGAGATGGCCTGACCGGGGGGGCGAAAATCGGCCAGTCGTTTCACCAGGCTCTGGCCATCGCCTACGATCCCTCGGATCCGAACAATCTCGCGGCAGGAAAAAACCATGCCGTGATGATACGCTGCTGGGTCGGGGAGAAGGACGGTGCCTTCATGGAATATTCAAGAGATGAGGGCCTGACCTGGAAGCCGATCAGGGATGCGATGGGTGATGTGATCGACACCCGTGTCTCACAGGGAGGGAAACCCGCCGGTTCACAGCAGCCCGGGACCACCACTCCACTCTACCTGGGTTTTTCCGGATTCAAACACGCAATCATTGACGATATCGTGGTGGAGAATTCCGATGTAAGCCCGGTCGTTGCGCAAGTCACGACAGACCCGAGCCAGCCTTCTCGAAACCCCGCTCCCCAGCCCGAATCCGACAAGTTCATGGAAACGCGGCAATATGGAACAAGCCCGATCGCGGATTTTGAGGCAACGACATTTGGCGACTGGAAAGTCTCGGGTGAAGCCTTCGGCACCGCCCCCGCACGTGAACTGCTCCAGGACGACCGGTTTGTGACCGGTTACCTGGGCAATGGTTACCTACACTCGAACCATGGCGGCCGGGAATCCCGCGGAACGCTGACATCACCCCCGTTCACCATCGAGAAGGAATACATCAACTTCCTGGTTGCCGGGGGCTATCTCATCGGCAACCGGACGGTCAAACACCCCAGGGAATTCTGGGGGCACGAATGCCTCGTGACACTTCTTGTCGATGGCGGGAACCCGGGTATCGAACACCACAACCGGCTTGCCGTCGATGACAGGATGGTCCTGCGCTGGACGACGGGCAACGGACTGGGCACGGAGAATGACATCCGGCTCCGATGGGGGACCTGGGATGTGCGTGCCCTGAGGGGGAAAAGGGCCTGGATCCGCATCGTGGATGACAACACCGGACCGGAAGGCATGATCCTGGTGGACCAGATCCACCAGAGCGATCTGCCAAGAAGAGACCTGCTCAGTGATCCCGATGCCATAGACCGGGCAGAGGGCTGGGTGGAGAAGGTCGCAAAACAGACCCGTCGACGCGGGTTCCATTTCAATGCGCCTGCGTTTGGCGTCGGCGGACATTGTCTCGTCTTTCATGACGGTTATTATCACCTGTTCTATATATACAACCCTCATGGAAACGCGGGGGGTGCACGAAATGATGCCCAGCCCCGGGAGCACTGGAAGCACGCTCGCACAAAGGATCTCGTTTACTGGGAGGACCAGCCGATTGCCATCTGGCCATCGCTCGAATCCGGTGAGTTCGCATGCTATTCCGGAGCAGCCGTGATTGCAGACAACGGAACCCCGATGATTTTTTACACCAGCATGAGTTCCGAAAGAGGTTCGGAACAATGGGCTGTCGTTGGAGACAGCGACCTCCTGACCTGGCGCAAACACCCCGCGAACCCGGTGATTGCAAATCCACCCGAGAATCCGATGACCTACGGAACCGATCCTTTCGCTTTCAAGCATGGCGATAAATGGTACATGGGGATGGGCGGTTACAGGCAAGTCGACGGCAAAGCCATGGGGTGTTTCTCGCTCTATGAATCGAGGGATCTTGTCAACTGGAAGTTTGTCGGCATACCCCATACAACCGACACTAGGGGATGGGAGGAACCCGACTTCTACCCGCTTGGCGACAGATGGGTTGTTGCCTGTGAACCTTTCGGGCCCAGCCAATACTTTACCGGGTCGTTCGATCCCGTGACTTACAAGTTTACCGAGGAGTACCATGGCTTCCTCGACTATGCGGGTGCAGCCAACTGGGACCCGCGGAACCACACCATGAAGGATTTTACAGGTCATTTCATTGTGTGTACCTCCGCGGTTGATAACGGGGACCGCAGGGTTTGTTTTGGGCTGGCGCCCAGCCACTTGTCACTACCCCGCATCCTGACCATGCGGCCGGACGGGAAAATCGCCCAGAATCCACCTCCGGAACTGAAGAAGCTGCGACGTGGTCACGAAGGCAGTCCGGAATTCAGGCTGAACAATAAATCACGGCGTTTTGACCGGATCCAGAGCGATCTGCTCGAGATTCAGGTCGAGTTCGAACCCGATAGCGCAAATGAATTCGGGTTGAAGGTTCGTTGCTCGCAAGACGGTAGTCGTTTCGTGAAGATCTCCTGTGATGGTGAATTTCTCGAGGTTGAGGGCGACAGGGCCCCGGCCAGGCTGATGGAAAACGAGGACACGCTTCGACTACACGTGTTCCTCGACAAAAACAGCCTGGAGATCTTCGCCAATGACTGGGTGGTTTACACGGAAAATATGTCGGCCCCCACAACCGACCTCGGCATCGAAGTCTACTCGGACGGTGGCACCACACAAGTCAACAGGCTGGACATTTGGGAAATGGCATCGATCTACTAGAAAAGTGCTGGCGGAACGCATTGTGGCCAGCCTCAGGGGGGAGCAGGATTAGAAACAAACGGTGATCCAGCGATCCAGCACGACCCTGAACCATTTTGAATTCGATTTCCGTCCCCTACCCGTGTTTCAGTTGACATCTTTTGCTGAATACGGGCAGGGCCGCTCCGCCTGGGGCATTGCATCAATGAACCTACAAACCCAGGAAGGTGGATCCCCATGAAAAACGCCCTGGTTCGGCTGACCTTTTGCTCTGTCATGTGTTCAGCCTCGGCTGCATCACAATCCCTGATTGCAGATTTCGAGCAGGAGGATTTCAAGGGTTGGCAGGTCACGGGCAACGCGTTCGGGAACGCGCCCGGACAGGACCTGAAACCGGACGGGATGCCTGTGTCGGGACATATCGGCATGGGTTACCTTTATTCCGGCCATGGTGGCAGAGAATCCCGCGGCACGATGGTATCACCCCCTTTTCGCATCGAGAAAAACCACATCAACTTCCTGATCGCCGGTGAGCATCTTCCCGGTGACCGTTCCAAGGCGCATCCAAGGGAATCTTGGGGGGACGAATGTCTGATCAGCCTGCTGGTCGATGCGGATGTCAACATCCTCAGGCACGAGAATCGACTGGGTGTCGATAACAGGATGGTCTTGCGCTGGTCCCCGGGAAACGGGCTGGACCCGTCGGAACCGGTCAGGCTTGAATGGGGATCTTGGGACGTGAGGACCTTGATGGGAAGACGGGCCTGGATCCGCATCGTCGACAACAATTCCGGACCCGGGGGGATGATCTACATCGACCAGATCCAGCAGGACAATATGCCGGCTAGGGATCTTCTCAGTAACCCGGACGGAATCGCACGCGCCGAGCAATGGGTCGAACGTGTCGCGCAACACACCCACCGCCAGGGATATCACTACGGCGCGCCGGCTTTGGGGATCGGCGGTCATTCACTGCTCTATCATAATGGGTGGTATCACCTGTTTTATATCCATAAACCACACGGCAGGGCACAAGGTGGCCGGAATGATGCCCAGCCCCGCTCCCACTGGAAACATGCGCGAACACGTGATCTGGTCTACTGGGAAGATCTCCCGACAGCCATATGGCCTTCGCTCGAATCCGGCGAATTCACCTGCTCATCCGGTGGAGCGGTGATTGCCGACAACGGAACCCCGATGTTTTTTTATACCAGCCGGAGCTCGGAAAGGGCTTTTGAACAGTGGGCCGCTGTCGGTGACAGCAATCTTGTCAACTGGCGGAAACATGCCTCCAACCCGATGGTGAAAAATCATCCTGAAAACCCGATGGCGTACGGGACCGACACCTTTCTGTTCAAGGAGGGGAACCACTGGTATATGGGATTGGGCGGATACCGGGAAATGGATGAATCGAAACAGGGGTGTTTCTCACTGTACCAATCCGTCGATCTCGTCCACTGGAAATACGCGGGAATCCCCTGGACGACAGTCAGCCAGAGCTGGGAGGAGCCGGATTTCTATCGCCTCGGCGATGACCACCGGTGGGCCCTCATCTTTGAACCCTGGGGACCCAGCCGTTATGCCACGGGAACCTACGATCCGGTCAAGCATGCGTTCACCGCGCAATACCAAGGATTCCTTGATTATGCGGGAACAACAAATTACGATCCGGTCAACCACCGTATGGAACATTTCACAGGTCATTTTATCGTGTGCGACTCGACGCTGGACGACAAGGGCCGGAGAATCTGCGTCGGCCTGGCTCCCGGACAGCTGTCGCTTCCACGCATGCTGTCGATGCGTTCCGACGGAAGGATCGCACAGCAACCGATTCCGGAACTGAGAAAGTTACGCCGGGATCATTTCGAACAGTCTGACTTTGTCCTGAATGACCAATCACGAGGTTTCGACAAGATTTTGAGCGAACTACTCGAGATAAAGGTCGAATTCAAGCCTGAAACCGCCGTAGAATTCGGCCTGAAGGTCCGTTGCTCGGAAGACAGTAGCCGGTTTGTCAAGATTTCCTGTGATGGTGAATTCCTCGAAGTCGAAGGCGATAAGACCCCCGCGAGGCTGATGGATGGGGAACAGACATTGAGACTGCACCTGTTCCTTGATCATCAATCACTCGAGGTCTTCGCCAACGACTGGGTGGTTTACACGGAAAAGATGTCGGCCCGCGCGACAGACTTGGGCGTTGAAGTCTTTTCGAGAGGTGGAACCACCCGAATTAACAGGCTGAATGTCTGGAAACTATCTTCGATCTGGTGAAAACATGATCTTGTGACCTCATTCGATCAGAGTTCATGGCTGATCCCATTCGGCAATACTCCCATAATCAATGTGGAAATAAGCAGGATATTCATCCGAGGTTGAGGAAATGACGCAAGCCTGAACTCATAGGAGATTAAGATTGATGAGACCCGGCCTGATTTTATGGACCATTGGCGCCGTCTTTTGTTCGGTCTGCACAGCTGAAGACACCCTGCTCGCTGATTTTGAGCAGCCGAATTTTGGCATGTGGGAAACCGCCGGACAGGCCTTCGGAACCGCACCCGACCGCCAGCTCATACAGGATAACCAGCCCGTATCGGGTTATATCGATATGGGTTACCTCCACTCCAACCACGGCGGTAGGCTGGCCCGGGGAATCATCACGTCGCCACCTTTCAAGATCACCCGGCGCTATCTCAATTTCCTGATTGCCGGGGGACACCTCCCCGGTGATCGCACCCAGCGCCACCCCAAGGAACTATGGGGCGATGAATGCGTAATCAGTCTGGTCGGCCGAGATGGCAATAACAGCGGGATCGAACACCACAGCAAACTGGCCGTCGGTAATCGAATGATCACACGCTGGACAACAGGCAATGGCCTTGATCCGGCAAAACCGATCCGACTTGAGTGGGCCAGTTGGGAGCTGCGCCGACTGGTCGGGCAGACCGCCCGGATCCGGATCGTAGACAACAATACCGGACCTGAAGGAGCGATTTTCATTGACCAGATTCTGCTGTCCGACCAACCGGCACAGGACCTCCTCAGCAACCCGGACGCAATCCGACGCGCTGATGCCTGGATCGCATCCGCTGCAAAACACGTACAAAGACGGGGATTTCATTTCAGCCCACCCTTCAGCGGAATGAGCGGATTCACCCTGGTGCATCACGGGGGCTGGTACCATAACCTGTATCTCAATTACCCGCACGCCAAGGGCACGGGAGGACGAGGCGATGCCCAACCCCGACTGTTCTTCAACCATGCCCGCTCTAGGGACCTCGTCTACTGGGAGGATCTGCCCCTGGCGATCTGGCCTTCACATGATTCAGGTGAACATGCCGTCATCTCGGGCGTCGTCGATGTGAGCGATGAGGGTGTCCCGATGATCTTCTATCCAAGCATGACCTCTGATCCCGGAGTAGGGCCTGAACAGTGGGCCGCCGTGGGTGACAAAAACCTCATCAACTGGCGCAAAGTCCCGGAGAACCCGATGACCCGGCCCATCCCGGAAAACCCGATGCCCGGCGGGGTGGACCCTTTCATCTTCAGGGAGGGAGGGCTGTATTACATGGGGATCAGCGGGTATGTCCCACAGAAGGACGGGAAAATACGCGGTGGATTCTCATTGTTTGAATCCAATGATCTGCTCGACTGGAACTTCGTGGGCGTACCCTTCACAACGGCCACCAAATCCTGGGAGGAAGCCGATTTCTTCAGGCTTGGCGACAAATGGGTGGCCATCGGGGAACCCTACGGGCCCAGCCAGTATTTCACCGGCAACTATGACACGAAGAACTTCAAGTTCACATCCGAATACCACGGATACCTGGATTATGCCGGCGTGGCCGATCATGACCCGGCTCATCACACCATGAGTTCCTTCACCGGACATTTCGTGGTGGTCCATTCATTCCTGGACCAGATGGACCGACGCATTTGTTTCGGGCTGGCTCCTTCCGGCATCTCACTGCCGCGCATCTTCGAGATGCGGCCCGATGGAAGAATGAATCAATACCCGGTCCCCGAGCTTGAAAAACTGCGTCGCGACCATTTCGCCGAGTCAAGCATCAGGCTCAAAGACACCTCACGCCGGATCAGGGAGCTGGTAGGTCCCCAACTCGAGATCAAGGTCGAGTTCGAGCCGGGTAACGCAGAAGAATTCGGATTGAAGGTCCGCTGCTCGGAGGATGGCAGCCGGTCGGTGAGGATATCCTGCGATGGAAAGCTCCTGCAGGTACAGGACGACCTCATGCCGGCCCTGCTGATGGAAAACGAAGACACGCTTCGGCTGCACGTCTTTGTGGACGGTCATATTGTTGAAATTTTCGCAAACGACTGGGTGGTCTATACGGAACTGGTCACCTGGTCAGCGGCTGATGTGGGGCTTGAACTGTTCGCCCGGGATGGAACAGCAACGGTCAGGTCGCTGGACATCTGGGAAATGGCATCGATATGGTGAAATGACCCGGCTGCGGTATCCACACCGGATTTCACGGGGCTCGAGAAGATCATGACGGGGATCCGGGCGCTGACATTTTGATCGCGGGTCATGCAGGATGATCCATGGACAGCCGGAGAAAAGGCCGGACATCAGGGGCTCGATGGGGCACCCCCGCCATCATGCCGGGCCGCGTATCTGGAAACAGCGTAGGGAAAAGCCAAGCGGATGAATAGATTATCCCCTTATCATGTCATATTATTGGCTTGTATGGCCAGTATCAACCCAACAACACAGGCCCTCGAAATCATACCGCTGAGGTTTGACAGCACCCATGACGGCACTGAACAAAAGGGACTGCTTCAAATTCCCGATCGGTACGACACGCAGGAAAAAACCCCGCTGCTGGTTTGGGCCCAGGGGATGTATCGTAAATCCGACTTTGGCATCGAGAACATTGGCGTGGAGGCCAATCGGAAGGGCTGGCTACTGCTGACAGCCGATCTGCACGGTGAACGTACAGGCGGCGAGACAAACCTCGGCGCCCCCTCCGCGGTCCAGGACATGATCGATGCGCTCGACCATGTGGTTCGAAACCATCCTGTTGATACATCTAGGATCTATCTTGCCGGCATCTCCATGGGCGGACTGACCGGCGGGCTGATCCTAACCAGGGCACCGGACCGGTTCGCAGCCGGGGCGCTGCTGCTGGGAATCACTGACCTGAAGGACTGGTTCGAACAGACCCGGGGCATGGATGGGGACTATCACGCCGACATCATTCGGGAATGCGGGGGAACGCCGGAAGAGAAACCGGGGGAATATGCGCGCCGCTCGCTGCTGGTCCATGCCAAGACCCTCGCCAGGATACCCATGATGATCTGTCACGGCCGAAAGGACACGGTCGTCCCGGTGTCCCACTCAGACAAACTGATCCGCGAAATTTCAAATCATCGCCCCGCCGACCTGTATGTTTACTGGGCCGGGGGAGGGCACTCTCAGGAGACAATCGACAAGATGAAAATACTCGATTTTCTGGGTCAATTTTCCAGAAGAATGGATCACTGACACCCCCATGTCATTTTTTCATCCCACAGGATAAAACGGGTTTCTTCCCCGTCCCGTCCATCACGCCGCTCGACCCGCCCGGTTGTGAACGAATCATCCCCTCACCCCATCCAGGAGACCAACTCTCCCGAACACCATCATTAACGCGCCTCCCACCCCTCGTCAGACAATTGTCCGACCAGCTTTCTCAGGTGTTCAATATTGGACAGCGTGGATTCTTCAGGGTAAACGTATTACGGGAACAACGTCCAATGTCCGGTAGTGCCAGTAGTCGATCAGCAATTGCTGCCATGCAGGCCCCCCCGACGTTTGAAAGAAGCTGAATGCATTTTCGCCAAAACTCCCGATTTCAAAGGGCGATTCATAAAGCGGGGTCATGATCCACTCATGCTCGGGCCGAGCCTTGACCCCCATCTGAAAATGCCGGTTGTCGACCATACGGATCAACAGGTAAAGCGGTTTCGATGACAGCACCGACTGCGGGGGCTGGATCGTGTAGTTCGGGCCAAAGGAAGTGTCGATATACAGGCTTTCCACCCCATACTGGGTCCCCGCAGCACCGACATTGCCCGCCTTGATTCCCTGACCGGGCACATTGATAACACCCGCACGCCAGCCGCCCCGACGTTCCCCTTCCGTGTCAAAAACCGTCCAGTTCATGTGAAAATCCCAGGGGACACTGTCATCGGGTGCGATAAAACATGTCTCGATTTCCCAGGGCAGCGGGTATTTGTCGAGTTGAAACCGGGTTCCTTCCGTGCTGCTGCCCCCCGTGTAGTTATTCACGCCACGCATCGTGAAGGTAAGATACCCGGGGTTGCTCCAGGTCTCCGCCTGCAGGCCATGGAACTCCGTCTGAAAGAAACCCATCGTACCGGGTATATTGAAGTCGTTTGAAATAACCTCGAGCGCCGGGAAGGGGGGGGCATATCGGAAGTCACAATGGCCGACATAGAATTCATTGTCGTATGGCATCTTGGCAATGGTCGGCCATTGCTGTTCCATCCAGGCATCATCCACAATGATCGGCCCGATCTCCCAGATCCCGGTGATGTCGCCCCACTCCGCAGGGATATGTATGGTCCGTGAAGTATAGGCACGATCCGGCAGCGGTCTGTATCCAAACGATATAGAACGGGGAGTATGGATCCGCATACGCAGATAGGCATCCGTATTGGCTGGGCCGTAATCCTGCTGCCCGTCCCCGACCCTGGTCGCCCGCATGTTTTCCCAGTTTCCGGTGAGCGCCCCCGTGGAATCTAAGTCACCGCTGCCCCAGAGGTAAAACTCTTCATTAGCCTTGAATCGAGAACCGCGATGTACAATCAGGAGCCGAAAAGACCGGAGGTCGGGCGGGGTCTGGTTCCGGTCGGCAGGCCAGGTTGAGGGATCCGAGAATGTCACGGCAACATTCAGGCCAATGGCCATGTTGTAATCACCCGGCCGACACTTGCCCCAGAAGGAATGGATCACATCGGTCTCGAACTCCCACGGCGGTGGATAATCCGAAAGCCTTATGGGCTCCGGAAGCAGCGCCCTGACCTCCTGATTCGCATTGGCCAGGCGCAGGGTCAAAAGGCCCGGATGTTCGTCGGTTGAGATGAAATGGCCGTCATCGGGCGTGACAGCCCAGGGGCCCATGCCCTTGCCGGGCAAAAAATGCCACGACAAATCACGGATGTCATGCTCGGGCCAGCCGGCCTGCAGGGTCGCGTTGAGAAAAAAGGGGATCAATATCATGCAGAATCGTTTATAAAAACCCGTCAGCACGACTTCGCGAAACTTATGCAGTAGCATCATCAGTAAGGACGCCTCCCGTGGACTGCATGGATGTGTAACTTTTAGTTTTCATCCATAATTTTTCAAACACATCCGCCAGTTATACATGGACCCAGTAATGATTGACAGGTAATCCTCAATCAATGTATCAATCACCATAAAACACTGGTGACAATGTATTGGGAGATGATCATGGCGAGCAAAACCCGTTCCCGGCGTGAATTCATCAAGCTGACAGGCAGCGCCTGCGGCGGACTGATGCTGACACAACTAGGCTGCAGTGATCAGCGTCAACCGGCCACCAAGCCACCGGCAAGCGAACCACCCGCCGAGATGATCATCCGCGCTGTCGGGAACCTGACCCGGCCCAACGCGGAAATCCGAATTGGCTGCTCCTGGGGCCTCGTGGGCCATCCATACTGGGACACGGTCACCCGGGGCGTGAAAAAGGCGGCCCAGCGCTGGGGGTATGACATCCGTATTGGCGGACCCACCGTGAATGATCCCCGGGTCCAGATTGCCGAGGTCGAGACATGGATCGCCCAGGAACTGGATGCCATCGTCTACCAGGCCGTCGATGCCGAGGCCTCAGTGCCGACTATACGCCGGGCCATCAGCCGTGGCATTCCCGTCATCACCATCGATTCGGACGCCCATACATCAAACCGCACGGTCTTCAACAACCAGGCCAATGATGATGACCAGACCATGGCGATGGTCGAACACCTCGCCGATGAAATGGACGGCGAAGGTGAGTGGGCGTTCATCGTCGGTGAATTCACCCAGGCGCAGAAGATGTACCAGGTCGACCTTGCCCAGAAAGTGGCTGCCGAGAAATACCCGGGCATGAAATTCACCAGCGTCGAGGAATGCCGGGATGATGAATCCAGGGCCTCCGACATCGCCCGTCAGTTGATCGTCGCCAACCCGGGCCTCAGGGGAATCATCTCCAACTCGGGCGCAGGACTGCCGGGGACGGCCCAGGGTGTTCGCCAGGCCGGGAAATCGGGACAGGTCAAGGTGACCGGGATCTCCGTCCCTTCATTGATGAAGACCTTTATTGATGACGGCACCGTCAGGAAATTCTTCCTGTGGGATCCCACAGAACTGGGTTATCGGGCGGTTGCCATCGTCCATGAACTACTCCACGGGCGTGACATCACCCCGCAGACACAACTTGCAAAATCGGGCGATGTATCGGAACCCGCCGATATCCGGCCAAATCTCCAGACACCCAGCCTGCTCGATATCGTCCTTGGACCCCCATTGGGTTTCGACAGCGGAAATATCGGGCGGTTCAACTTTTAAAGGGGCTCAGTGGGGCGAAATAATCCCGCCATGACCCCCGGCCACGGGGTCATCACATGGACGTTTGTACAAACAGGATCAATGTCAGCGAATCAGCAAAATGTGACGGGGCAACCCCTGCTCCAATTGCGCCGCATAAGCCGATCCTTCGGGGGCGTACAGGCCCTGCATGATGTCAGCCTTGACCTGATGAAGGGTGAAGTACATGCCCTGGTCGGGGAAAATGGCGCGGGCAAATCAACCCTGATTAAGATCCTTTCCGGCGTTCACCGGCCTGAACAGGGTGAGATGTTCCATCAGGGGGAACCCGTCAGGCTTTCCAGCCCATCTGAAGCCTTCAGGCTGGGCATATCAGCGGTTCATCAGGAATTCAATTACTGTCCCAGCCTCAATGTCCTTGAGAACCTTTATCTTGGGCGTAACCTGCCGTTGAACCGCCTTGGCATGGTGGATTGGAAGAAGGCTGAAGGTCATGCCGAGGATATACTTGCCGAAATCGGGATATCGGTTGATCTCAAGTCACCCATCAGCAGCCTGAACAGCACCCACCGAAAATTGATCGAGATAGGGCGGGGACTGATGATCAGGGCCCGGCTCCTGATCCTGGATGAACCGACTGCCGCGCTCCCTGAAAATGAAGTGGAACAACTCTTTGAGGTGATCGGACGACTCAGGGCAAGGGGCGTATCCATAATTTATATCAGTCATCACCTAAAGGAGATTTTCCGGATCGCAGATCGTGTCACGATCCTGCGGGACGGCCGCAGGGTTGCCACCCAACCCATCGGCGAACTGAACGCTGAAAACCTGGTCAGGATGATGGTGGGTCGGACTCTGGGTCGGCTCTTTCCTGACCGTGATGCTGAACTTGGGAAACCGGTACTGGAGGTCGACAAACTGGAAAGGGCAGGGGCATTTCGCGGCGTCGGCTTTACACTGCACAAGGGTGAAATCCTCGGCCTCGCAGGCCTGGTTGGAGCAGGACGCAGTGAACTGGCGCAGGCCATTGCCGGCATCCGGCCCGCCGCATCGGGAAGTATTCGGGTGTTCGGCGAAGAAAAAAACATCCGCAGCCCTGTCGCCGCCAGAAAGGCGGGAATCGCCTATATCCCCGAGGACCGCCAGCACCAGGGGTTGATCCCCGACATGAATATCGCCGATAACATCACGATGACGGTGCTGAAACAGCTCAGTCGCGGCCTGCTCCTGTCCAGGAGGGAACAGGCCGTGTGGACCCGCAGGTATGCTGGGGAACTAAGGATTCAGTTGGCCGGGCCTGGGCAATTGGTCAAGCACCTCAGCGGTGGCAACCAGCAGAAATGCCTGCTTGCAAAATGGATCGGTACACGGCCACGTATCCTGATTGTCGATGAACCAACCCGCGGAATTGATGTCGGCGCCAAGACGGAGATCCACGCACTGATCCGGAGAATGGCCGACGAGGGTACCAGCGTGATCCTGATCTCATCGGAACTCCCCGAGGTGCTGGGCATGTGTGATCGGGTCATCGTGCTCCACGAGGGGCATGTCACCGGCCAGTTCAATCGTGGGGACGCTGACCAGGAAACCATCCTCTATGCCTCGATGGGCACAACCCGACAAGCTGAATCGGGCAAAGGGTTGCAGCGATGAAAAGCCTGAAGCGCACACTCACAACCCACGAGAACATGCTGATTCTTTCACTGGCCGTGTTCATGCTGGCCATGTTTGCCATGGAATCGCGATACCTGCACCGGGATAACATAGAGGATATCCTGTTCTCCGCCAGCATCCTCGGTATCGTTGCGATGGCCCAGATGGTTGTCATCCTCAGCGGAGGAATCGATATCTCGGTCGGGGCAATCCTCGCTATATCGGCCTCCGTAATCGGCGGGGCAATCCAGGCTGGACTGGATCCCCTAGTCGGCATCGGGCTCGGGCTTGCCTCCGGAATGGGACTGGGTGCCATCAATGGGGGCATGGTTGCCCGACTGAATATTCCGCCCATTATCGTGACATTGGCCACCCTGAACATATTCCGCGGAATCATCGACCTGGTCCTCGAGGGAAAATCAATCGCGCCACCCAATGAACAGTTGGCCTTCATGACCAGGCCAGATGTACAGATCATCATGTTCTTCGTCACGGCGGCAGGAGTCGCGCTGTTTCTCTCGTCGACAAGAACAGGACGACTCATCTATGCGATCGGTGACAATCCGGATGCCGCGGAGGTCAGCGGCGTCCACATGGCCCGGATCCGCATGCTGGTCTATGTCATCTGCGGTTTCCTGTCGTCCATCGCGGGGCTGATGTACGCCACACGCAATGCCAACATCAACCGCATGGCCGGCATGAATTATGAATTTATAGCCATTGGGGCCGTTGTCCTGGGGGGAACCAACCTGTTCGGCGGCTCAGGAAAAGTGCGTGGAACCGTTTTCGGCATCATTTTCATCCACGCCATCTACAACGCCATGGTGATCGCAGAGGTTCATGCAACGCTAAAGGATGCGGTCACCGGACTCCTTATCATCATGGTCGTCTCACTAGGCATGATCCGTCGGAGAACACCCCATGAATCAACATGACTTGACCTGCACAGATTGGACAAGCCGGCGACGGATCTGGCAGCGGACCCATTTCACGCTGGGAGGCATGCTGATCATTGCATTCATCATCGCCTCGTTGAGCAACCCATACTTCCTGACGCCGTATAATCTGGAAATCGCGTTAACCACATTTTTCGTTGAGCTGGCCTTCATCACGATTGCCCAGACATTGGTCATCCTGGTCAGGGGCATTGACCTTTCCGCGGGCGGCATGGTGGCCCTGTCCGCCGTGACACTGGGGTATGCACATACACATGGCATGAACATCTGGCTGGCTGTGGCGGCCTGCATTGCAGTCGGCGTGTCATGTGGATTGATCAACGGGTTGCTGGTCACAGTGTTTCGCACCCCGCCGATGATTGCAACTTTAGGCAGCGGGTTGCTCTACATCGGAATCGCCAAGGGTGTGACCCGCGGCCGTCCCTACACGGGATTTCCCGAGGAATTCCAAGTTTTGGCCCAAGGTCACCTCGGTCCCCTGCCCAACCAACTGGTTATCCTGATCGTGTTTGCCGCGATGGCACATGTCATCCTGAGCCACACCCGTTTCGGACGCTATATTTACGCAATCGGTGGAAATCCCGTTGCTGCCCGGTTCTCGGGCATTCGGGTGAGGACTTCGGTGATATCCCTGTATGCGGCTGGCGGACTGCTCGCCGCGATGGCCGGGATCATCATGACCTCCCGCATGATGTCGGCCGGTCCCCAGCTTGCGATCGGCATCGAGCTGGCCTCCATCACGGCCGCCCTGCTCGGAGGTGTCAGCATCATGGGTGGGCGGGGAACCATCGCGGGGGCCATGCTCGGCATGCTGTTGATTACCATCGCCCGAAGCGGCATGACACTTTCCAACATCCAGAACACTGTCCAGCAGATGACCATAGCATTCCTTTTGCTCTCAGCTATTGCCGTTGATATGATGATCAACAAGAGGAAGAATTGACCGGCCTCAAACCATCCCGGCACGACAGGCCTCTGATCCTTAACCCGACAGTTTTTCCTGTCGTATCCAGCCCAGGCCTTTAAACGAAGAAATCAAATGCAAGGAATCTTTTCTCGCTCCGTTTTTCCAGGCAGGAAACTGCTTGTCCTGCTTCTATCCGGAACAATTCTTGCCGGTCATAGCCCACGGGCGGCGGTTCATTTCAGGGAAAATTTCAACTCGGGCAAACTTGATCCATCAATATGGATCGTCGGCGAGAACAATGATACGACTCGTCTGTGCCGCGTGATCGATATCAATCCCCGGGGGACTCATGCCGAGTTTGCCTTCCAAATCGGGGACAGCCAGCCCCAAAATCGACCTTCCCCCGTCTACCTGCGCAGTGTCATGGCTTTTCCCCGCGGCGATAACTTGCGGGTCGAGTTCACCACATGGGGTGACCGGACCCTGCTGACCAATCCCGGTCAAACCGTTTGGATTTACCCGTCCTATTCCGGGCTCAACGGCCCCTGGCACTCAACCAACCAAGGGTCAAAGGGTATCGGCCTGGATATTGTCGGCGGCATCAGGGGCAGTTGGACAGGCCGGATCCCGGAAGATGGTCAAGGAACCGTGGATTACGAAATGGAAATGATGACCTGGTGGGAAGGACCTGCTGCCTCGATGTCAGGAACCCTTCTGGGCCGGTCCATGAATGATTCATCGTGGAAGCCGGGCGAGGCCCGATCCTCCTACTGGTGGAATGCTCTCGACTGGTCACTTCCGGGAAATTATCACAAGATGTCCAGGCAGAAACATGCGATCCGATGGCGAGTCTGGCTGGGTGACGAGTCCGGGATGTATATTGAGTTCAAATCGCTCAAGGCCGATGACCCGAAACGAAACCAATGGCAGCCAATGACCGACTGGAATACGGAAAAGCCCATCGATACCCGGGTGCCGGGGAGGGGTAGCCCGGGGCAGGGGGACGACAGCCCGTTTGTCTACCTTGGTTTTGCCTCTGATGTCGGCATTGTCTGCATTGATGACATCATGGTGATCAATGATTCATTGAGAACACTTTCCACACCCAAACCCACTCCGGTCCCCCCACCCATGCCAGACCTGGCCGGGGACATCAGGACCTGGTCGAATTTTTTTGAGACCCCATCAATCGAGCCCTGGAAATTCAAACCCGCAGGCAGGGGGCACGTCCTCAGCACGCGTGAATTTCCGGGCTTGTTGACAATTCGCAACACCGAACCAGAGGATGAAATCAAGGGCATCCTGCCGCATCCTCTGCCCCTGGCCGCCCTGCCCCCACGCTGGGAATTCGAGGCGGATGTCGTGCATTCGTTCTGGACCAAGACCGTCGGAAAGGAATGCAACGCAGCGATCGGGCTCAATGTGGCCCTGACCTTCTCGGACCCTTCCGAATGGCCGTCAGACCGCAACCAGATGCCGCCCGACACGCATGTGTTCCGGATCTATATCGTCCATCTCGGTTCACGCTGGGCTCATGTCAAGGTTCCGGAACGGTTCTATGTCTGGGGTGATGGCAACCCGCTTGAAACCCAGCCTTTTAACGGAGACTGGGAAATCCCAACCTATAATGTCCATGACGGGCAGCATGACGGCGGCCCGGCAAACACACATGCATACCTGCTATTCCGGCAGAACAGTCCAACCCATGTCACGTTCGGGGTCCGGTTCGACCAGTCCCACAGCCATATCAAACGCCATCTGAACCTGTCCCGCCTGGGGGGGATCACGGGTATCTGGGAAATCGGCCCGGTCGTTGCCGGGTCCGACTGGATCACCACACAATGGCCGAAGGCCAAACCAGTCCTGGATGAGACCGAATATTATATCGGCTTCTGCGCTTTCCGTTACATGTCACCCTTCCCTTCCCTCGAGTTAATGTCGAATGAGTTTAACCACCCCGGTTATATCGGGGCCTACCAGAGTGAATTTCACGGCCATGATGCGGAGACATGGTCAAACCCGGGTTACCTGACCGCGACACTTGATGGTATCAATAACTACACCGGCGGAAGCAGTTCATACGGTGCGCCCCTGAACTTCACCGATTTCCCACCGCCATGGGAAATCGAGACATGTTTCATCCCCCCTGAGGACAGCGCACCCTGGGATTATCACATGAATTTTGCCGTCAAGGACACTTCCGGAAAAACCAAACACCACTGGATGGCAGGAATCCAGAACACGCCGGGGAAGGGGCGCTGGGCAGGCCCGGTGGGTGTCGGCTGGAATCCCGCGGGCGCGGGACGTGTCCTCGATTATGTCCGGAATGCCCCATATGGACCGAGGTTCCCCAACGGGGTCCCCGCCAGGATCCTGAATGCAAGTCCGCTTTACATGCTGATCAGAGTCATTGACGACCAACACCTGCAGATGGGTGTCAAGGCGGCGGAAAAGGATCCATGGCACATGACCCCGGTCTGGAAATCACCCTACGTAATCGGCAGTCTCGGTGAACACGCCTTCAGTTATTACTCCGGCCCGGGTTCGCCGGCATACAAACAAATCCTGATCGATTACTGGCGTTACCGGTCACTGGATCCCAAAACCATGAAACCGGATGGAAAATAAACCTCTCTTCCCGCCTTGCATACATATTCAGGTTTCACTTGACCTCAAAAGGACGCGAAGTGCGTTCATCCGAATAAATCACCAGTAACTCATCGCATCCTCGAACAGGCCGGCAAGGTCGTTCTCTTCCGCCGGACGCGGCGATATTTTCGTCACCCGGTGCTGTGGCAGGGTACCTCTGACCAGGGCGGGGATGTCATCCGGTCCATAACCGACCGCACCCAGCCCATTGGGAATGTTCAGTCGCTGCATCAGTGCAATGATCCGGTCTGCCAGAATCTTTCCCGCATCATCATCCCTGGCCGCTGAGACATCCGCACCCATCAACTCGGCGGCCCGCAGGTGCCGCCCAGGGCAGGCCCTGCCGGTAAATCGGAAAACCGCCGGTGCGTTCAGGATCACCGAGACGCCGTGGGGGATCAAGGGATGATCCACCTCGTATCCGTCCGGAAAGTAATCACGAACCATCCCTGAAACCGGGTAGGACATGCCATGCGGCAGATGGACGCCCGCATTGCCAAACCCCATCCCTGCAGAGGCCGCAGCCAAAAGCATGTTTCCCCGGGCCTCGTCATCACCCGAGTCCCTGCAGGCCCGCTCGATATATTTCGACATCAGGCGAATCGCCTCCAGAGACCAGATATCACTGATCGGGTTGGATCCCTGGTAAGCCGGGCGCAACAACGGGCGCTCGGGACAGGGCCGCTGGCCGAACGGCGCCGCGGTGTAGGACTCGACCGCATG
The DNA here is from genome assembly GCA_964473105.1 of uncultured Candidatus Sumerlaeota bacterium. GTDB lineage: Bacteria > Sumerlaeota > Sumerlaeia > MVZB01 > MVZB01 > CAYYNQ01. The sequence continues at coordinate 81,033 of CAYYNQ010000058.1, forward strand.
ACAAAGCACATCCAATCCGGCTGATGCCGCAACAGCGGGCGGAAGCGTGCGGGTATTTTCCGGATCCAGCAGCCCCAACGTCGGCTTAAGCCGCCGGTGCGCAATGCCGGTCTTGGCATGCATCTCAACCAGGTCGAAAATTGCAACACCGGTGGTTTCGCTGCCCGTACCAGCCGTGGTCGGGACGGCAATCAAGGGTCGGAGTTGACCCGGGACAGGTTTCCCCCTGCCGATTGGTGGGTTCACATAATCGAGAAAGTCGGCCGGGTGCGTTGCATAAAGGTTGGCGGCCTTGGCCGTATCCATCGTCGATCCGCCACCGATGGCAAGAAAACCATCAAAGTTTCCCCGCCGGGCAAAATCAATGGCCTCCCTGAATGAGGTGTCGGTTGGCTCCACCTGAACCCGGTCAAACAAGGCATAGTGGATCTTCTCGGCTTCCAGCGCTTCGATGGCGGTCTGAACCGGTGGGAGTTTTTCCAAGTTTGAGTCAGTCAGCAACATGACCCTCTTGACACCGAGATCGGTGAAATCCATGCCGACTTCACGGGTTACGCCGGGTCCGTAACGAATCGTCGATGCGGCCATCTCGAAAGCATAGTCTTTCCTCATGTCATGATACCCCCTTCTGCAACAAACATGACGACGATTGAGCGCCCCTGCATGCCCCGATCAATCCGCCATCAACCCGTGACCGAAGCCAGGATCGTTCCTGACAGGGTTTCCAAGTCACCCGTTCCACAAAATAGAAATCCAGTGAACGAATGTCACGGATGAATTCAGCCAGGGACAAACTGCGCAACGGGGGACCGGCATCAATCCTGATCCTGTGTGGGGATTGTGATTTCCAAAAGGGTTGTCACCTCATCAAATCGAGCGGCTATATCGAAGGAACCTGGATGGGGGATCAACAACATCTCGCCCCTCCTGAAGGAGGTTTCACCGCTACCACCGGACAGCCAGACCTGGCCACAGCCCTCGAGCACAAACCATACCACCATGCTGCTGGAACATTCACATACGATGCAACCGGAACGATAATGCCTCCTCATGACCCTGAAATGCCGGCACGCGGCCAGTTGTTGCGCCGCGTGGGAACCACTTGCCCGAAGCGGCCCGGGGTCGGCTGGCATGCATGGCTCGAAGGATAGGCATTGCATGGCCTGGCGGACATGCATCTCCCGACCGGTACGCCCCCAGTCAAACAACCGAAACGTGGTATCGCTCGGCGTCTGGATTTCCAGCGCCAGAACCCCACCGCCCATTGCATGCAGGGTCCCGCCGGGAACATAGTGGCAGTCTCCCGACCTGACTGCCTCGCGATTGAGCAATGAGACCACTGCGCCCACATTCCCGGCCCGGACCACGGATTCAAATTCCGGCGGCGTGACACCCGGCCTGACCCCCTTGTAAATCACGGCATCCGGGCGGGCTTCAAGGATATACCATGCTTCACTCTTGAGAAATGCACCGGGGTGCTGTTGAACATAAGTCTCATCCGGATGAACCTGCAGTGACGCAAGTTGATCAAGGTCGAGGATCTTGATCAGCAGAGGGAAACCATTCATCAACCGATTGCTTTTCCCGAAAAGATCGGAACCATGGTCGATGACAACCTGACGGAGCGTCTTGCCTTTGAGCGGTCCGTTGCGGACGATCGAATGTTCCGCCCCCCCGCCACCACCCGAAGAACTGCTCGAATTAAGATCGGTCAATTCCCAGGATTCACCAATCAGAAACTCGGGTCCACCGGGCAGCTTACGCCCGAGTTTTTCAAGACCTCGCCCGCCCCAGGTCTTCTCCTTATAGATCGGGTGAAATTTAAGCGGATAAAAAATGCCTGACATCGGATCGAAAAAACCGCCATGTCATGATGGATCATTGCAGGACTTGATGTGAGATCGGGCGAAACCCGATGGCAACACGCGCCCGTTCATACTATCGGCATAACCGTCCATTCTGTCAAGTTGCAGGCCGTCTCATGAATGACTGCATTCATCCACGGGACAAAAATATTTCATCGGATTCAACGAGTCATCCCCGGGTATAAAACAAGCTTTCAACTTGCCATTCAGAGACAAATCGTGAAGGATGTAACGGGCGTGAAATCACGCCGTCATCCATCAAGGCAACCGTCAAAACAAGTGGAGACGTGATGGGAACAGAATCACGTAAATTGAATGTCGGGGTGCTGGGCTGCGGCCCGATCGCCCAGATGGCCCACCTGGAAGTCGCCAGGAAGGCCTCCAATACCAGGTTGCATGCAATCTGCGATGTCTCCACGGATCTGACGGACCGTATTTCCGTTATTCATCAACCCGATGTGATCTACCACGATTTCGACCGGATGCTTTCGGACTCGAACCTGGAAGCGGTCATCATCGCGACAAGTGATGAGTTTCACGTCCCGCTTTGCATGAAAGCCATCGAGGCCGGCAAGCATGTCCTGGTTGAGAAACCGCTGGGTGTCACTGTCGAGGAATGCCTGGAACTGCAGCACAGGGTCAGGGAGACGGGACTCGTACTGCAGGTCGGTCATAACAGGAGATTCGACCCGGGTGTCACCCACGCCCGCAAGTTCATCGATCAGGAAATGGGCCAGATCCTTGCCATGAAGGCCTGGTACTACGACTCGACGGAACGTTATACGATGACAGACAACGTGCTGCCGGTCGTCATCCGGTCGGAAAGCTCAAGACAACCTCCGGTGGACCCCAAGTCCAACAAGCAACGTTACTTCATGCTGGCCCACGGCAGTCATCTCGTTGACTTGGCACGATTTCTCGTGGGAAACATCCTCCGCGTACGAGCCCGGCACCTGCAGCGGTTCGAATCCTACTCCTGGTTTGTCGATACCGAGTTCGAGGACGGCACCCTCGGGCATCTGGACCTGATCATTCCCATTCGGGGCGATTACGAGGAGGGATTTCGGATCTTCGGCGAAAACGGCAGCGTCCACGGCCGACTTCACATGCCCTGGTACCACAAGGCTGGCTCGGTTGAATGTTATTCCGCCAAGGACGGGCTCTTTCATCGGCCACTGGGTGCAGATGGGCACAGCTATCGGAGACAACTGGAGGGCTTCGCCGATTCCATCCTGAACAGCAGCCCCCTGCATGGCGCCGGAATTGAAGACGGGGTCGAGACAGTGCGGACCATGGGCGCCATTTCACGTTCCGTCGATTCCGGTAACTGGGTCGATCTTGCCAGCGTGGCGGGGACGGTCTGATGCGGCTCGGGATTTTCGCGAGGACGTTTGAACGCCCAACACTTGGCCAGGTTCTCGATGCCATCACGAATCATCAGCTGGATTGCGTGCAGTTCAACATGACCTGCGCCAGGATGCCATCGATGCCCGATCGGATCGACCTTGGAACACCCGGCATCATCCGGGATGAGATGGCTGCACGCGCAATCACGATGGCCGCCGTCTCAGGCACCTACAACATGATCCATCCTGATGTCCATGAACGCCGACAGGGACACCAGCGTCTCGGCACATTGGCATCCGCCTGCACAGAGATGGGAACATCCATCATCACCCTGTGCACGGGAACACGTGACCCTGAAGACAAATGGCGACGTCATCCCGACAATGATTCAACCGAGGCCTGGGAAGACCTGCTCACATCCATGAGCGAGGCGCTGGGGATCACCCGGCAATTCGGGATTACACTGGCCATCGAGCCCGAGGTCTCGAATGTCGTGGATTCAGCAAAAAAGGCCAGGTTGCTGCTGGACGAAATGCAAAGTCCGCGGCTCAAGATCATCATGGATCCAGCCAACCTGTTTCATCTGGGCGAACTGTCCCGAATGCAGGAAATTCTGCGGGAAGCATTCGACCTGCTGGGAGAAGACATTGTCATTGCCCACGCCAAGGATCTGGATCGTGACGGTTCAGCCGGTGAGATTGCGGCGGGAAAAGGGGTGCTGGATTATCAGGTCTATCTCTCGTTGCTCGCATCCTCGGGATTTGAAGGTCCCCTGATCATGCATGGACTCAGGGAGAACGAAGTCGGCCCGTCCTCCAGTTTCCTGCGTCGGCAAATTGCCATGTCGGATATGGCCGATGATGCAGGCGCAGCAAAGAGAGCCTGCTGATGCCCTTTTTTCGTCATGACGACTTGGATTTCCATTACGTTGATTCAGGCGTCGGAATTCCCTTCATATTCCAGCACGGGCTGGGCGGGAATCTCAACCAGCCCATCGGGCTTTTCTCCCCGCCACCCGGTATCCGACTGGTCAGCATGGATTGCCGCGGCCACGGTGAAACCCGACCGCTGGGTGTTGGGGGGAAACTGACACTGGACCACCTCGTACAGGATCTGCTGGCACTGATGGACCATCTGCAGCTCGACCGTGCCGTGATTGGCGGAATCTCGATGGGAGCGGCCCTGACCCTGAGACTGGCCGTGGAATTTCCCGATCGAATCCGTGGCCTGATCCTGTCCCGTCCGGCGTGGTTGGAAGGTCCGAATTTCAAAAACATCGAGATCTTCACCACGATTGCCCGCCTGATCCAGCAACACGGTCCCGTCGATGGCAAGGAAAGGTTTCTGCAATCCGCCCTTTACCAGGAGATCCTCGCAGAATCGACAGAGTCAGCAGCCTCTCTCGTGGGGCAGTTCGACGGACCCCGTGCCCAGGAGACACATATCAAACTGGATAAAATTGTCCGTGATGCACCCATCCGCAGCCTGGATGAACTGAAGACGATCAGCATACCCACGCTGGTGCTGGCAAACAGGCAGGATCCCATCCATCCCTATGGGTTTGGAAAAATCCTGGCTAGCAAAATCGCGGGGGCGGTGTTCCGGGAACTGACCCCGAAATCGATCAGCGTGGAACAACATGCCAGGAACGTGCAATCCTGCATTGAGGAATTCCTGACTAGGGAGTTCCAGAAAGGGGACGAGGTGGCGGGATGTTAAAATGCTCAACCTCATTATGGTCGGCCGACCTGGCCAACCTGGAAGCCGAGATCAAGCGCGTGGAACCTTATTCCGATCGATTCCATCTCGATGTTGCAGACGGACACTACGTCCCATCGCTGCTGATGTTTCCGGACCAGGTCAAGGCCTGTCGCCCACATACAGGCCTCCCGTTTGAGGTCCACCTGATGTGCACCGATCCCGAAGGCTGGGTCGAAGCATTTGTCGATGCCGGCGCCGATATCATCATATTCTATTATGACTCGGCCTCTGACCCGCAACATATGATCGACCTGATCCATTCCCATGATCTTCGTGCGGGCATCTCCCTGCGGATTGAGGAGCCGGTCGACCTGCTTGACCCTTACTGGGATCAGCTGGACGTGGTGACGATCCTCGGCACAGCGGTTGGAATCAAAGGGGCGGAAATGGACCCAGCAACACCCGGAAGGATCCGGCAATGTCGGCAGGTCATCGATGAACGCGGCCTGAAGACGCTGGTCGCGGCCGATGGCGGGATCCGTCGACACACGGTCCCCCTGATCCATGAAGCGGGGGCGGATTATATCGTCCCGGGTTCACTGATGTTTGGCGAGAACCCAAAGGAAATGCATGCCTGGCTCGCCTCGCTGTAAAATTCATCTCGTGATCGCCGATGATCGTCCCTCAATCAGCGGGGATTTCAGAAATGAAAGGATCTGGAGGAAAATTGGTATGACTTCCCACATGAGATCGATCAGGAAATCCCCGTTATTGCGAGCCAGCATATTCCTTTCCCTTGTGTCATTCCATACGGGGGTCCCCGGTAAAATCCCAGACACTGAACCGGACCAGATCGTCAAGCACCCTGTCGATACACCCATGCGCGATGGTGTCACCCTGAGGACAAACATCTATCGCCACCCCGGTCATGATGATCCCCTCCCTGTCCTGCTCCTGCGCACGCCCTATGGCCAGGACGGGTTCGAACGCGAGGCCCGGCGCATGGCTGCCGGCGGGTATATTGCCGCTACGCAGGATTCACGGGGACGGTTCGCATCAGCCGGCAACTATCCGTTCGTCTGGGGCGAGCGCCAGGACGGGTTCGATACCATTGAGTGGATTCGCAACCAGCCCTGGTGCAACGGGAAGGTCGGCATGTGGGGCGCCTCCTACATGGGCCTGACCCAGTGGCTGGCCGCGGCGGAGGGTTCACCCATTGATGCCATGGCACCCACGGCAACCTGCGCGGATGTTTACGAGGATCTGTATCTCGGTGGTGCATACCGAATTGCCTTTATCCGCATGGGTTTCCAGGGTGACCTGGTGAATGAACCCCTGAAACCGGACGACCCAACTGACTGGGACAACTGGATCATGCATCTGCCGCTGACGGAAATCGATCAGGTCGTTGGTCGCCCCTCACCCTGGCGTATGAGTCTTGTCCGCCACAACCGACCCAATGGATTCTGGAAACAGATTTCCGCATCACATGAAATTGAGAATATGGACATCCCCATGCAGCACGCCGTGGGATATTACGACTTCTTCTGCCGGGGAATGGTGAATGACTTCCAGGCCATGCGTCACCGCTCGGCGACGACACATTCACGGCACAACCAGCAGCTCATCCTGGGGCCTTGGAACCATGCAACCGGCGTGCCCAAGGTCGAGGATCTCGATTTCGGGGAAATCGCCTCGATGGACCCGTCCTTCAGCGGCAAGATAACCCGTAACCTTGCCTGGTTCGACCGACACTTGAAGCAAATCGGCGCAGATGAACCCTTTACGCCGGTCCTTTATTTCTCGATGGGGGAAAACAGGTGGCATGACGCAACGGACTGGCCGCCACCAGAAGCCGAATACACGCGGATTCATCTCCACTCGGGTGGCGCGGCCAACACAAGACAGGGTGATGGCCGGCTGGAGTTCCATCCTCCATCAACGGTCCAGATGACCGACCAGTTCAGGACCGACCCCGCGAATCCCATCCCCTCGGCCCCGGGCCATGAAGACCCGTTCCAAGCCCGCTTCGGTCCATTTGACCAGCAGCTCGCACACGATCGTGATGATGTACTGGTCTACACCACCGCTCCACTTGAGCAACCGCTGCGGTTTGCCGGGCCGATCAATGCGGACCTGTATGTTTCCACCGACACACCCGATGCCGACTGGATTGTCCTGCTGAATGACATCCACCCATCCGGATTCGCACACACGGTGGCATCGGGGATCCTGCGGGGCAGTGCACGCGAATCATTGTTACACCCGTCGCCCATGAAACCCGGCAAGATTTATCGCATCCAGGTTGACCTTGGCCACTCGGCTGCAGTCATTCAGCCTGGACACCGCCTCTGCGCCCAGGTCCAGGGGACGCTTTTTCCGGTCTATGACCGCAACAAACATACCGGCGAGGGCCCTGACGGGTCAACCACACGCGTCTCGGTGGAGTCGGTCCATCATTCACGACAACACCCCTCGGCCATCCTGCTGCCGGTGATGAATTAGCCCCGATCCCGATGGTTCGCCCTCAAACTCAACTTCGCGAAGGACGTGATCGCGGGCATGGATAAGCAGTGGATCACCAATGTAATTCGAGGTTTGCAACAAAACGTTCGCGCTTCACCCAACGGACATGGTTCTCCCGATAATGATCACGCTGGTATAAGGGGTAATATTGACCCGGCGGGTCGATGAAAACCACATCATTCCCCTTGATGACCAGCGTGTAGGGCGCGCCCCCGATATTTGTCCTGACGGTTCGCTCGCTGATCGGGAAGCTGATTTCCACCACATCACCTTTGCGGGTCTTACCGATCAGCGCGTAACGTCCACGGTATTCAGGAAGCCTGCCCTGACCGTTCACCCCGCACTCAACCTGGTCCGGATCCACCCAGTCGGGAATACGAACCTCCAGTTCACAGGATTTCCTGAGGTGAATATCAACCCGTCCCTCGTAGGGGATGTAACTGTGGATATCAGCCCATGGGGAGGCGTGATTCAGCAGCAAATTCACCCGGAATTGCCCACGCTTCCCATGTGCAATGTGATCCCAGACATAATAGAGGGCACGCGTACCGTTGCTCAGGCAGCAATGCATGAAAACGTTGCGAACATTGGTTTCCCGCGCAAGCGGGAGGAAATCATTGCCCAGACTCCAGCCCGCAAAAGCACCGACATGCCTCTCCGCAACCCGGTCGGCGGTCTCGTTGGCCTGAACCTGTTTTTCTGGAAAATCATCATGTTTTTCAAGGGTTCGCTCCACCCAGTCATGACGCATCATCTGGCTCTCGGCAAAATGATTCCGTACCCACCTGTCCACATCATCCAAGCATTCCTCCTGTCCCGTATCGGCAAGTTTCAACCCGATCGCGATCATATCGGCAATCTCGCAGGTTTCAGCCGTCTCAACTTCCCGGTATTGGTAGACCATGTTTCCGCCCTTGTCCTTCATGCGGATCCCCTCGGGGAAAAACCCGACCAACGGGTCACCATTGGACTTTCCAAACTCATACCCCGCGCTTGCAAATTCAAGATACTCCCGGTTTCCCGTCACCCGCCCCAGCTCCACAATGCCCAACACAACGGCCGTATGATGATGAAAATGATCGAATCCGATGAATGCCCCTTCACCGGAGAATATTTCGCCGTGATACATCATGTAGCGCGCAAGTTTTTCGGCAAGTTCAAGCGCCGGTTCATGACCGCTCTCACGGTAATACTGGGCAAGGCCCTGAACCAGCCAGCCCGGCAGGCTTGCCCAAAACCCGATCGGCATGGGGGTATCCGGGGCAACCTCGGCACCGGGGGCAAGTCCGGCCGCCGGTAACCATGCATAATCCCCCCGCACCACCACCAGCTCGGAAAGCCGGGCGATCATCCGATCAATGCTTTGTTTCCAGACAGGATCGGGACTCTGTAGATCATAAAGTGTCATGGCAGCGATCAACCGCCCGAGAAACGACGGTGTGCAGAACTGGCCCTGTCCCGCATCACCAAGAACCGGCTCGACCCATGCAGACCTCGGTTCCCCCCAGGGACGGCCCCTGCCCGGCCAATATGCCAGCCCGTCAGGTCCAATCAGTTGCAGGGCCACCTCCATCCAGCGCTGATCAACCTGCAGGTTCCAAACACTGCCGGTCATCAGCCGCAGCAAAGGCAGGGCCTCCATCACCTTGTACTGGCAGTTGATCGTGTCCACGGTATGCAGTAACACGGGCGGCCTGCGGTAAAAATCAGCCAGGAAATACCATTCATAATCCATCTCGGGATCGGCAATCCCAGTGATGGCCAGGATCCCCAGTCGGGCGCGCTCGGCGATATCCAGCGTATCGGGCACCAGCTGTTCATATCGCCTGCCCGTCCAGGGTTGCAGTTCAATAAACGGAACTTCCGGGTTGAAGTAACCGATCGTGGAATTGCGTGCCGGCTCGGGAATATCCCGGGCCGCCCCTTGGACAACAGTGATGGAATGGGCCAGAATCAAGCACAGCAGGGCACTTGGCCGTCCGGGAAGGCGGTGCGTTCCGATCCATGTGGGGATTTGCATCATTTTTAACGGGTAGCTACCAGATGAACCTCTCGTTCGTCACGAAACGCTCGATGGTCTTCATGCCGACATGCGCAGAACGATACTTCTCGTGGCGTTCAATCGGGTAGCCCGGATTCGGCTCGATGTCGATCACCGTGTTGCCTTTCAGGGTCACTTCAACGGGGGTCTTCTTCAAGATTTTGTTGGCCATGATGTTCTCAGGGCTGTATTTCACCCCGGGAATCAGCGTCAGGTAATCCATCGGGATGGTTCGTGTGCGCAGGGGAAAATTCACCTCAACCGCACTCCCCTTCCTGACGCTGCCGATACTGATGTAATTCCCATCCCAGCCAAAGGAACGGGATGATCCATCAACACGACACCGGACCTCATTGTAATCCGTCCATTCGGGGATCCTGACCAGGATGTTCTTCCGCGACTTCTTGACATCAATGACCACCCGACCCTCATAGGGCAGGTAACTTTGCAGGTCGGCAACCGGTGAAGCCCGGTTCATCAGCAGGTTCACCTTCAGGTCACTGTCACAGAACTCCATGATCGAGTCCCAGACCAGGTAAAGTGCCCGCGAACAGTTGCCGTTGCAACAGCCGATCGCCCGGTTGCGGTTCTGCGGATTGATCGAATGCAGGAACCCCCCGAGCACACGGTCGGCACCGTCGGCCGGCTGAATATTGCCCGGAGGCAGGTTCTTCATCTTCGTCGGTAATGCCTTGATCCGGTCCACGTCCCCCTCGACAATCTGCAGGTCGAGCAGCGTGTTTCGGACCCAGCCGTCGACCTGTTCCCAGTAATCGGCAATACCCGCACGGCTCAGGAGGACCCCCACGTCGATCATGTCGGCCGGGTAACATGAACAGGTCGGGTCGCTGATCAGAATCCCCGATCCGTTCGGGTCGCGTGTACGGATCTGGTAATCAAAACCCTTTTTGGCCCACTTTATCATTTCCCGGTCGTTCGCGCCGAGGGCATAGGCGAGGTTGGCCGTCAATGAATGGGAGAGATGCGCAAAGTGGTCCATCAGCGGCGCACCCGTTTCCGGGTCGATCATTTTGCCGTGCTGCGAGAGGTAATTCGCGAGCCCGCGCCCGAGGTCCAGCGCCGATTCATCGCCGGTCAACCGATACCAGTTGATCGCGGCCTGCGGGGTGAAACCGACGATATAGGTCGCCGGCGTGCCGGTCATTCCCTTGGCTGCATCGTAGATCTCATGGTCACCCAATGGCACGACCGGCCCCTTGGTGCGATCCTCGTCCCACGGGGTGTAACCACGCGACAACCTGAAATAATACGTGTCATCCTCCTTCAGGGTCATCGTATGCATCCGCTCGATCTTGCGTTTTGCAATATCCCTCCAGAGCGGATTCCCGTCGTGCTGGTACCATGCGGAGAATGCAAGCATCTGCCGACCCTCGCCAAAAATGTCGGCATAGGGCTTGCCGATGCTCTTTGTGAATTCCTCGAAAAATCCCCACGGTCGGTCATCCACCGGCTGGTAACAGAGTCCGTCCTTGCCCGTGACATGCAGCAGGCTGCCCATGAGTTTCGCATCAACATCGAAATTGTGGGTGCTGCCGGTCATGCTGCGCAGCATCGGCAGTGCCTCGAGCCACTTGGCATTGATATTGAGCAGTCCGCCGTGACCCATCTCGAAATGCGGCGGATTGACATCGATATAGAGGATGAAATACTGCTCGTAATCCCATTTCGGTTCCAACGCGCTCGTCAGGACGTTGATGGCGCGTTCGGCCGGAACCACCAAGTCAATCGTGTCCGGGACTTCAACCTCATAGCTTTCTCCCTCGTAGGGCGCGGTGGTCACCTCTCGCGGAAGACTGGTGTCGAGGTAGTTCTCCGAAATGTCAATCCCGGCGGCTTCAACGTCGGCGACCGTCGTGGACTCCACCCTTGATGCCGTGTCGGATGTGGTCGAACAGGAAAGTGTCAGGCACGGGATCAGGATCAGTCCCATGACCGATGCGAAAAGCTTGGGGCATGACTTCATGTCAGGTTCCTTTTCTTTTTAGAGTGATAATTGGAATCGTTCATTGTAACTTGAGCCAAACCAAAATGGCAAGATCAACAGGATTCTCCCGGAAACAGTGAACATCTTATGATTTACAGACCCGTGCTCCTGACATGGCTCCTGTTGCTGTCCTGCGCTCATATGCCCGGTCCAGAACATGATTTCGAGATCCCCGTGCCGAGGCGGAACACTGGAATCGGTTACATCAATCCGGAAATACCACGGGTTTCTGTCAGGCCGGCACAGGGACGATTCTACGAGGCCAATATCCCGGATACCCTGGACCTGGCCGCGCGGGCTGACCTGGCCATCCACGCTCTCACGCACACGGTCAACGACCATCAGGATTATGAGATGTATTTTCTCGCGGACATGTATTGTGATCCGCCCGTCATGTGGCATACCGGCGATGCCGTCAACTGCCAGTATAAGATGATGGAGGCCCTGCCGCTTCTGCGCCTGGTTACCGGGAACCGAAACCGGCTCGTGGTGGATCAGCGCTGGAAGGAGGTTTCCCTCCAGCTGATCGGGCCGGATGGACTGGCCTACTGGCCGGAAAAGGGCCGGATGCCCTGGGGTCGGCTGGGCGCAGGGTTCACGGTTCCCCTGATCGGGGATCGATCCCAAGGACAATACTGTACATACGGATATCTTGGCCGCCTGCTTGCAACCTGGAGCATCTATCACACACTTGACGGGAACACGGTGTGGGAGGGATACAGCCGACGCATGATCGACCGGCTTTCCGAGCTGGTCGTGGACAGGGGGGATTTTGTCTATTTCCCACAGGCTGGAATCGCGCCCGGCGCGGAATTCAATGACGACATGCCCATGCCCGTGGATGGATGGTGGTCGTGTACATCGGGCTGGCTGATCGAGGGTCTGGCACACCATTACCGGGTATTTCGATATGAACCGGCGCTTGATCTGGCTGTCGGGCTCACGCGATTCCTCAAGGATGTCTCCGGCCAGTTTGATTCAGAGGGCCGGTTCACGGGGGTCGACCACTACCACGCCCATACGGCAGCGGTCCTGGGAATGGCGGAACTTGCGCTGGTCACGAACAACCCAGATCTGGCCGGATTTGCCAGGAAAGCCTACAACTATGCGAAGCAGACAGGGGATCCGCTCGTGGGTTTCTTCCCCGAAAATCACCGGTATCCCCGGGATGACGGCACCTACGAATACCGTGTCCGGAAGATCGAGACCGCCGAAACCTGTGAAGTCGCGGACATGATCGCGATCGGGCTGAAACTCGCCGATATGGGCCATGACGACTGCCTCGATGATGTCGATCGATGGATCCGGAACCAGTTTGTGGAAAACCAGATGGTTGATACGGGCTGGGTCGAACGCCTCCAGGATTCATTGGATGTCATCCCAATGAGAAAACTGTCGAACGACACGCGTGAGGGACCCTTTGACACGACCAGGTCCGATTACAGCCCGGAGCGGTCCACCGGCCATCATGTTGCCGAACGCATGGTCGGCTGTTTTGCAGGATGGCCCCTGGCCAACGATCTGGTTGCCGTTGCAACCCCGGGTCAACAGTTCCCGGGACACACCTTCATGAACTGCTGTCTGGGCAACGGGGCAAGGGCCATCTATTACGCATGGGAACATATCCTCGATTTCAAGGACGGAACATTATCGGTGAATTTACTGCTCAATCGGGCTTCCACCTGGGCCGATGTGAACAGCCACATCCCCTGTGAAGGACGCGTCGACATCCATGTCAAAAGAGAGTGTCATCTTGAGATTCGTATCCCCGACTGGGTGGATCCGGACCAGGTTGAGTGCGGGGTGAACGGTCAGGGCAGGCTTCCTGAATACCGCGGACGTTACGCGCTGATCGGTAAGACCCGCAAAGGTGATGTTGTGGAAATCAGCTTCCCGATCAGCGAGCGAACCGTCAGGACAAATATCGGGGGCAGGCCCTATGAGTTGATCATACGCGGAAACGAGGTTGTTTCAATCGATCCTCCGGGAAAGTATTATCCCTATTATCAGAGAAATCATTACAGGGAGGATCAGGTCCGCTGGAAAAGACAAAATCGTTTTGTTTCAGACCGGCTGATTCAATGGTAGGCCGATGAACCCGCCAACCGACTATGAAAACGGTCACGACCACGATTCAAGAAACCCGTGGGCACAGCTTGCAAAAACAAGTTGGATTCGGGCAGAATACCATCCGTGAGGTTTTTCAAGGTCATCACCTGCCTGTTGATGTTTGTCCCTGCCGGGGTCAAGGCACAATATTACACCAAGCCGATCGGTGGCCAGCGTGGCACGACGTTCGAGATCAGGTACGACGGGTTTGGCTCGGCCGAGAAGGTTGAATATCAAACGCCGGGACTGACGGGCAGCGTGTCTTCCCTGGATGGAGGTTACTTCCTGGAAACGACCGCGTCGGCTGATGCTCCGATCGGCGTACATACCGCCCGACTTTACGGCAAGGGTCAGGTGTCCATGCTGATTACACTGCAGATTGTCGCCGAGACGGTGATCCCCGAAACCAGTGATCCGCACCAGAACCCCTCCGAGGCTCAACCCATCACTTGGCCGTGTGTCGTGCAGGGCCGAATCAACGAGCATTCAGAACGTGATTTCTACGTCTTTGAGGTCCGTGAACCCGTCGAGCTCATGTTCGAGGTGATCACGGCCGCCGGCCTCCTGACCAACAACACCACTCGGCGGCTTCCGGAACCCGACCTGGTGATCTATAACAGCTCGGGTAGCTGGTTCGATCCCCGCAGACCCGTGCGCATGGAATGCAACGATGAATCAGAACTCATTTTTTTACCCTACGAGGTCCAAGGGCCGATTAAAAACTACCTGCCACGGTTGAGTTACCGTTTCACCGAACCTGGCCTGTTCCTGGCAGAGGTGAAACCACGCCAGGCGCAGCCTTCCGTGACCGGAGGCAACGATTCCTCATATATGCTCCGAATCGTCCCGACCGGCCGCAAGGACGAAACAGAAACAATTAACTGGACCCCGCGCGAACTCCTTTACCAGGACCCAACCGCATGGAATGAACGGGATTTCACTTCCAAGATCGAGAAGGACTGGCTGGATACCCTCTGGTCACGGTCAGTCAAACCTGCGGACGGAAACGGGAACACAAATCCCCCGAATCCCCTGGATGTCATCCGGGAAGAGGAACCCAACAGTGAACGTGATCAGGCAATCATGGTCAAAAGCCCCGTGATCCTCGAGGGAACCATTGACCGCCCCGACGATGTTGACTGGTTCCGCTTTCACGCCACGGCCGGGCAGACTCTGGTCTTTGAAGTCCGGACCCCGAACATCCCTGCCCCTCATTTCAGCCCCCAGCTGACGGTTTACGACACCGGGGGGAACGAGGTGTTCCAGAACTTCTTCCGGTTCCTCGGCGGTGACGGCGACGATTGGGGGAAATCGCTTGAACCCAAGACCGTCCATACCTTTGAAACGGAAGGTGAATACTTCCTGAAGGTTCGTGACCTGACCACCCGTCGGGGGGATCCGGAATTTGACTGGCAGGTCCTGATCCGCCCGAAAATACCACACGTCGGACGGGTTGAGGTCCGCGAGTTTTACGGTGGAGGCAGTGAATATGTACAGACGAGCTTCAATGTCGCAATCGGAACACCGCGAGTCCTTAAAATCGTGGCCGAGGTCGAGGAGGCATTCGAAGGGGATATCGCCCTGCAGTTCGATAACCTGCCCGAAGGCGTGACGGCCATACCGGTGGTCAGTGATGAACCGGACCTGGCTACCGAAGCAGGCCAGGTTTATGAGGACCGGGCCCCGTTGGACCTCGAGATATACAGGCCCTTCAGGAAACTGGAGACAATTCACCTGGTTGCAGCATCCGACAGCAGGACCACTCAAAAACCCGTCAAGGTGATGATGAAAGCCGTCCCGATCCTCGCCGGGAAAATCGGCAATCCCATCGCGGTCCAGGAATTACCGGTCATGGTGAACGGCAAGTAATCACACCCGTAATCGTTGTCGCAATCGTGAACCAGCCAAAATACGGTACGTCATGAAGGGACGGATTCCCCCTCAAGAACGAGAACAATTACGGGGACCGCTTCAGTGAATACCAGCATGATAAATCAACCCCCGCCCGGGAAAATCGGTGTCCACCCGTGTAAGTCCTTGCAAGCTCGTTTTTTACCCCGATTGCACCCCGATTTCACGGATCTTAATTGTGGAGAATAACCCCAGTTTTCGATAGAATATGAAGATGTTTGCATGGCGTAACCAAATCCCATGCCTGTTCCTGCTGGCATGCTGGACGACCACCCTGAACCTGCCGGTTGCGGCGAAACCGACGGACGCAACACGACCGATTCTCCAGTCCATCCGTCTTCATCCGGAGAACCCCACACTGCAGGGGGCCGGCGCAATCCAGCGGTTTCTGGTCATCGGCCGTTTTTCTGACGGACTGGAACGCGACATCACGACCGACTGCAGTTTTACCCTCTCCGATTCCGGGATCGCGGAATGGACTGATGCGGAACACCTGATCGCCCGCCGGGACGGTGTGGTCGAGGTGAAGGCCCGGCATGAAGACCATGAAATTTCCACGCAGGTCACAACCCGTGATACCGGTCTTCAAAAACCCTTCAACTTCCAACGCGATATCGGCGGGGTTTTCTCAAAGATCGGGTGCAACAGCGCCGCCTGCCATGGCGGAGTCAAGGGACGCGGCGGCTTCAAGCTCTCGATAAATGCACTCTATCCGGAAGACGACTACAAATGGATCACACACGGCGGTGACTATCAGGTCCTGACGCCGGAACCCGCGGGCGAAATCGAACCGCGGGTCGATCTGGAAAGCCCGGAAAACAGCCTGCTGCTGCTGAAACCAACGTTCGAGGAACCGCATAAAGGCGGCGAACTCATCTCAACCGATTCACGTGAGTACAGGATCATGCTCGACTGGATCCGCTCGGGCGCGCCATATGGTGATGTCGATCCGCTTGGCGGGGTCACCGCGCTCGAGTTTTACCCCCGGAGGATTGTTCTGGATAAACAGGGATACCAGCAGCTGCTGGTCACTGCCGTCTATGCGGATGGGAAGCGTGAAGACTACACCGACCGCGTTCATTTCAATTCCAACGACAAGCATGTCGTGGATGTCTCGATGGAAGGCTTGGTCACGGCCGAGGCGCCGGGTGAAACCACCATCACGATCCGTGCCGCAGGTCATTATGCAAACGTGATCGCCGGGGTCATCCGTAAACCGATCATGAATTACCCCCGAATTCCTCGGTCCAATTTTATTGATGATCACGTCTTCGCCAAGCTGGAACAGTACCACATCCTGCCCTCGGATTTGTCTTCCGACCAGGAGTTCATCCGCCGGATCTGTCTGGACCTGGCGGGGACGCTGCCACCACCCTCCAGAGTTCGCGAGTTTCTTGCGGACAAGGATCCCGACAAACGCAGAAAATTGATCGAGATCCTGCTCGATTCCCCGGAATATGACGACTTCTGGACATTCCGGTTTTCCGACCTGTTCCGTGTCGACCGCGAGGCCGACATCTTCTCGGAGTGGGTGCGCAGGAATGTCGTCCATAACATCCCCTGGGACCAGGTGGCAAAGGATATCATTGCAGCACAGGGAACCGGGGGTGTGACCGAGTATTATCTCGGTTCATACAAAACCAAGGACATGAAACAGGCCGCCACCGAGCACCTGAGGTTGTTCATGGGACGCCGCTTCGACTGTGCCGAGTGCCACAACCATCCGTTCGATGTCTGGAGTCAGGACCAGTATTGGGGCATCACCTCTTTTTTCAGCCCGATGACCAGCACCGAGCTGCGGTACGACAAGGTCCTTTATGATGACCCCAAGGGCGAGGAAATCGACCTCGGCGTGGGGACCGGGGACACCACCATTCGATTCTTCGAACCGATCCAACCTCGCACGAAGGAACTGATCCATCCAACCCTGCTTGACGGAACCGTCCTGCCCGAAGACAGGCGCCGGGATCCAAGGCGGGCGCTCGCCGAATGGATGACATCCCATCCCTATTTTGCGGAAGCCATCGTGAACCGTATGTGGGGTTACTTCTTCGGGCGGGGCATTACCGACCCGGTGGATGCGATTGGATCGGCCAATCCGTCCACCAACCCCGAGCTGATGCAGGTGCTGGCTGAGGATTTCCGGGAAAACGGCCATGACTTAAAACATCTGATACGACGGATCGTTTCTTCCCGGACCTATCAGCTCTCCAGTATCCCCAACGAGAACAACAAATATGACGTGGTGAACTTTTCCCATGCCATGCCGCGGCGGCTGGAGGCTGAGGTCCTGCTGGATGCAATCACCGAGGTCACGGGTGTCCCGGTCCACTTCAAGGAACCCGGCGGGAAAGCAGTCCCACCTGGAACACGCGCAGTCCAGCTTAAATCACCCATCCGCTGGGAATCACGGTTCATGGAAGTCTGCGGCCGGCCCAACCGCAGAGCGCTTCCCGAACGTGACGACAAGGCCAGCCTGACCCAGGCCATGCATATGCTGGTCGGTGCAACATTCAACGAGCAATTGACAAAGGAGGGCGGCCGGATCGACAGGCTGATGGGGAGCGGCCTTTCGAAAGACGACATGATCGAGGAACTCTACCTCGCATCCCTGTCCAGGCTCCCAACCCCCGGTGAACTGGACAGCATCGACAAGGTCTTTCTCAAACGTTCCCCGCTGATCAAGAAAGAGTTCTTTGCGGACAACCACCTGCGCCGTGATGTCCTGCACGACCTGACCTGGGCCCTGATCAATGCGCGGGAATTTACTTATAACCACTGAACCCAAATCCATAATCGATTGACCCCACAGGGGTGAAAATGGCTAGCGTCGTCCGCTGCTTAAAAATCCAAGGGGACAACCGACATTAGGAACGGATGCCGGCTCAAGCACAAAAGCCCGTCCGTAATTGTCCTTGTCAGCCCGTAATCATCGATCGCCCCCCCGATACCGACAATAATTACAATACCGATGGCGATATTGGGAAATAATATACCGGTTGACCAAAATACCAAAAATACCGACAATTACAGAGTGATGAGCACGAAGACCTGTAACCGCTGCCCGGGCGGCCATTTCAGCCGCCGAGAGTTCCTTCGAGTCGGATCCCTGTCCTTTATGGGGCTGGGGTTGGGTCAATACCTGCAGGTGAGCAACGCGCTCGCTGCCGCCACCGGGACCAAGGCCCGTTCCGTAATCCTGGTCTTCCAGGAGGGGGGGCTCAGCCAGGTCGATTCATGGGATCCCAAACCCAGCAGCTCATTCAGGTCCATCCCGACCAATGTACCCGGCGTCCATTTCGGGGAACTCTTCCCCAGGCTTGCCCGGCAGATGAACAAGGTTGCCGTCATCCGCTCGATGCATACCGAGCACAACAACCATACCGAGGCTACGCATTACGCGATGACGGGACACAAAATTAACGCCTCGATGAAATTCCCCTCGTTCGGCTCGATCGTCACGAAGGAACTGGGCGCACAGGATGCAATTCCTCCCCATCTCGCCATCACGCAATTCTCGAATACCTACAAGGACTTCCTGAAGGGACAGATCATCGATGCGAAACACGACCCGATGTACCTGCCCCAGGCCGGTCAACCCGTGAATGCGAAGGAACCGGTCGGTGAATACAAGGTCCCGGATCTCAGCCTGCCCGAATCCGTGACGAAGGAACAGATCGAGGATCGACGCACACTGCTCGACATTATCGACCGGCAATACCGCCGAAATGTCGAGATCGCTGAATTTATGGCAATGGATGAATATACCGAGCAGGCCTGGAACATGATCCTTTCACCCGATGTCAGGGATGCGTTCGACCTCTCGCAGGAATCGGCCAAGACCCGGGACACGTATGGCAGGGATATCAGCGGGCAGAGCATGCTGCTGGCCCGGCGTATGATCGAGGCCGGGAGCCGGTTTGTCACCGTCCAGAGCAACGATTGGGACACCCACAGCACCCATGACAAATCAATGAAGGACAAACTGGCCGAACCACTGGACCGGACAGTATCGGTCCTGCTGGAGGACCTTGAACAGCGTGGCCTGCTCGATTCGACGGTCGTTATCGTGATGGGTGAGTTCGGCCGCACACCCTTAATCAATTTCGATGCCGGGCGCGACCACTGGCCGGAATGCTGGTCGCTGATGCTGGCCGGCGGCGGGATTCGCCCGGGCACGGTCGTCGGGGCCAGTGACAAGGAGGGCGGCTATGTCGCCGACCGGATGGTGACCATGGGCGACCTGTATGCCACGGTCTACAAGGCGCTGGGGATCAACTGGAACAAGACCTATATGCATCCCATCGGCCGTCCCGTCAAAATTGCCAATTCGATCGACGACCAGACCGGCGTCCCGATCAAGGAACTGATCTGATACCTCCTACCCCGAATATGATAAAACCCCATGATCGTCCTTGTCGTTTGTCAGGATCGCTGGTTCTTGTCGGGGTGAAATTAAATCACCTGCATGGGCACAAAGAGTCGGGAATTCATGCATAACCATCCTATATTCAACAATATATGAAAAGCATTGGCGATCCGTCGGCCATTCAATTCGGGCTTTATTCAGGATCTACTTAGCCCTATAATGACACCAGTGCATGTTTTCGGGGATCCTTGGCAGGCCAAGGTTTATAGATCCTGAGCATTTCAGGTAGGTCTGATCTCACCCCGATGAATTGACAATAGGAATATGATCAACCGGTCACCGGACAAAATATCCCTCATGAAGTTCAAATCCTTGAAATCCCAGCTTGTTTGCCTGCTTGCAGTGGTGTGTTTCTTCAGCGTCGGGGTCCTCGATTCCGTCTTCGCCGAATCAGCAGAGGAATCACCGGCCGAAGCAGAAAAACCTGCCCCGCTGGAAGGCGAAGACCTGGTATGGGCCGAGGTCACGTGGGAGGAAAGATGCGCCCTCTGCCATGACTCCGACGGCAGTGCGGCCGATTCCGGGAATATCCGTTCAAACCTAGTGGACATGACATGGCATCACGGAAGCTCCCTGGCCGATATCGAAAAAACGATCCGTGAAGGTATTCCCGACACCATGATGAAAGCCCAGGAGAAGCGGTTTTCTCCTGAGGAGATCACACTACTCGCCCGATACGTGATCCGGCTAGGCCATTTAAAGCACATGGAGATGGAGGAATCCAATCGGGAGGAGACCACTGATCTGACTGACCAGGTGGCGGAACAGCTGGTCCCTGAAAAGACGGTCCCCGTTGCAGCCCGTAAAAACTTCATCGATGAACACATCTTCAGCAAGATGGAGAGGGACGGCGTATTCTACGCCGAGAAATGCAGCGACGCCGTCTTCTACCGCCGACTTCACCTGGACCTCTGGGGAAGACTCCCGGATGCGGAGGGGGTCCGGGCCTTTATCGCCGACAGTGATCCTGACAAGCGCGACAAGCTGATCGACAAGCTGCTGGGCCTGGATGTCCGGGTCACGCCGGGCAATGAGATCTTCCAGGGCCCCTGGCTGGTTGACAAACCTTTTCTGATGAAATGGACCTATTTTTTCGAGGACCTGTTTCGCAACTCATCCGGGCGCAACTACAAGGTGTTCAGGGAGTATCTCTACCGGTTTCTCATGTATAACCTTCCCTATGATTACATGGTGCGTGAGATGCTCACAGCAACCGCGATCCACGGGACCCTCGATGGCTCGGCGGGTTACCTGATCCAGCATTCCATCGACGGCCTGCGCGGCGAGGATTCGATGCATGAGGACACCTGCGATGAAATCGCCCTGCACACGTTCCAGAATTTCATGGGCATCAACATGCAGTGCGTCTCATGCCATGACGGCGAGGGGCACCTGGAGGGCGTAAACCTCTGGTTGTCGCGGCAGAAGCGGGCGGATTTCTGGAAACAGGCGGCCTTTTTCGGCAACATCCGTATCTTCCGCCCGGAAGCGACCGGAGCTCATTTTTGCCTCTTGGATGGAGCCGCGATCCGGCCGGAGGACCCCTGGGTGGGCAAGATCATGTATCACGATTTCGAGACACCCCTAAATGAACGGGGTGGAACCGGCTACCGGATGGAGGCCCCGAGCGTCCTGCGTCCGAAACGAAACCCAAAACTCAAGATCGAGCCCGAATTTCTGACGACGGGCGAAAAACCGGATCCGGGGAAAAACCCACGTGAAGAATTTGCGCGCATGCTGACATCCAACTTCCAGTTTGCCAGAGCGACCGTGAACCTTTTCTGGGCACAGTTCATGACCGTCGGGATCGTTGACCCGCCGTTGGATTGGGATCTGGCAAGGCAGGACCCGGATAACCCGCCGCCCGAACCCTGGACCATCCAGCCCTCCCACCCGAAACTGCTGGACAAACTGGCACAGGATTTCATCGATCATAAATATGACCTGCGTCACCTGTTCAAAACGATCTGCAGGTCCAACGCATACCAATTGTCATCCCGTTACGACGGTGAATACAAGCCCGAGCATGACCGCTATTATGCACGCAAACTGGTTCGGCGCCTGAGCGCCGAGGAGGTCTATGATGCGCTGGCCAAGGCGACCGGGGTTTTCGGACACGACGTGGAATTCGCAATGGAACTCCTGGAGGCCCCAGGGGACCATGAGTTGCGCGAGTTCCTTGACTTTTTCGGCAGAAACAACCGGTTCCTCAGCAAGGCGGGAAACAGAAAACCCTCTGTCATCCAAGCCTCACTGATGATGAACAGCGACCTGGTGAAGAAGAAGATCCGGGCCAACACCGAGGGAAGTCTGACGCAGAAACTCCTCAAGGAAAACCCGCCCTGGGAATGGAGCAAGCCGGAAAACAACCAAATGCTGAACAAGAGCATCGAGGAGGTCTACCTGTCTACGCTCTGCCGGATGCCGACCGCCGAGGAGCGGGAAACCTCAAGAAAACACGTGGCAAGGCACCGCGACCTGGGACTGGAAAATCTCCAGTGGGCCCTGCTCAATAAACTGGAATTCATCGTGAATTATTAGGTATAATGAGCATGGTCGTAAGAATTTCAAGGGATTTCAGGAACGGGGCACGCCATGAAACATACATATAATCAGGGACTTCCAGGATACTGTGCGGGATACCACGAAAGTGTGGGTCAATACCTCGACCCCAAGACGAATCGGATCGAGGTCCCGACATCGGTTCCCAAGCTGACACGTCGTGATGTCATGCGACTGGGCGGCCTGACCATTGGCAGTTATTTCCTGCTCCCCTGCCTCTCACCCCGGAATGTCCAGGCCAGCCAACGCGTCAACCCCAGGGGTGGAGCCGATAATGTAATCATGATCTTCCTCCACGGCGGAGCCAGCCAGATGGACACGTTTGATTTCAAGGAAGGGCCGTGGATGCCCCAGGACTTCGAGCCGAAAACCATCCATGAAGGCCTGAAGATGCCGATGGGCCTCCATCCCAAGATGGCCGAACGGCACGAGAAATACGCAATTGTCCGCTCGATGAACTTCTGGGAGTCAGAGCACACACGCGGGACTTATTATGTCCAGGCCGGCCGGATCCTCAGCCCGGCCAGGACCCATGAGATCCCATCTATCGGTTCGATCGTCGCGCTTGAGACGGCCGGTCAGCGCAGGGACTCCGACTTCCTGCCACCGTTTGTCTCTATCAACATATCTCCAACGGATGTTGTCGGCCCCGGCCTGCTGAATTCGAAATATGCGCCGATGGGTGTCCAGACGGACAAGAGTTCCCCGTTTATCGTTGATGGAAAGGAACGCAAGGCCTATGAGACCCGACGTGAGCTGCTGAATGAACTAGACAGCAGCTGGAGAAATGGCACTGACAACAGGGGGAGGCTCACCGAGGACATCGAAGCCTATTACCAGGCAGCCTACCCGATGCTCGATAATTCAAAGGCCGGTGAGGTCTTCAAGCTTGATGAGGATGACCACAAGCGCTACGGCGAATCCAAGATGGGCGATTCGATGCTCCTCTCACGTAATCTGGTTGAAGCAGACAGCGGCACGAAGTTTGTCCTGATTGATGCAGGCGGCTGGGACCTCCATCAGAATTCCTACGTCAAGGGGGCCGGAGGACAGTATCAGCTGTGCTGGGACCTGGACAACGGCTTGTCCGCGCTGCTGGATGACCTTGAAGAAAAAACCGACAAGGACGGGCGGCGCCTGATCGACAAGACCTTCATCATGGTCGTCGGAGAATTCGGTCGCACGCCGGGTGCGCTCAACCATCACAAGGGACGTGACCACCACCGTTATGCCGGTTTCAGCCTGTTCGCGGGAGCGGGTGTTCAGGGTGGGAGAATTCTCGGGGCAACGGACGACCAGGGAGGAACCGTGACCGATTTCGGCTGGCACCGTCCGCGCCCGATTTATCCCGAGGACACCATCGCGACTCTTTACTCCACAATGGGAATCGACTGGACAAAGAAAATCACCGACACACCATCGGGCCGGGCATTCGAGTATATTGAAAACATATCACCCAAGGGCCCGATGATCTTCGGCCAGATCGATGAGTTGTTTGCCTGATTTGGAATCGTTGTCCCGGTCCAGTTCTTCTACTCCAGACAAAAATTCGACAAGTAACGTAACGGATCCGGGCTGCCGGGGCGGATTCATGTTCGTCCGTGTTGAGTCCATTTGATATCCAGATGGGTCATCTCGAATCCTTTGTGTCCTCGTGTGGGGCATGATTACGGCTTCGCCCGGATGGAAACTATTCCGAAAGACTGAACCGGTAATGGATGTAGTCTATGTAATAGTTCTGAAAGCCGGGATAGTTCCCGACCCCCAGGTCATCCTGGCCCAACTGGTAACACACCAATGCGGGATAACCGAACCTGCCTATTTTTCCGAACAGGTCCCTTGTGTTGAATATTCCTGAAAAGACCCAAGGTTCATCCTTCTTCAACCGGTAACCGACCCGCACCCGGTATTCATCCATGGCCTGGATGATCCAGTAGAACGGCTCTCCATCCGCGGGATGAACGGGGTCTTGATCGAACTCGGGCGTGATCAGTGAGGCAATCTGGCGGTCGGGATCCATCGGGTAACTTGGGTCCAACTGGTAACGCGCGTCTTTCCGCGATTCGGATCCCTCCCTGACCTTGTGCTGCCTGGGATTGTTGAGCCAGGTGTTGTTGTACTTGAAACCCACCCCCGGGATGTTCTTCAACGTCGGCTGCCAAGTGTAGTAATCCTTGTTTTGGGTTTCCTCTAGGCCGATGTTCCACCACAGATTCCAAGCCTCGTCACGGGATGGCGGAATAACACCGACTTCAACCTCGAACGGCGGTTTGCGGCCTTCGGAAAAATCAAGCCTATCGGTTGTCGCAGGACAGACCGCCCAGCCCCCCCTGTTGCCCCAGGCGGTACATGTCAGGTAACCGCTGCGCACGTAGGGATTGGGAAACACATTCCCTTCGATATGGAATTTCGAGACGGAGTGATAACCGGGAATATCAAAATCCTCCGAGAAATGCTCGATATTCGCCTGTTCACGGAACACGACATAATCAATATAATACGGCCGGTCGGGATGCGGCGCCTGCACGTCGAAAAGTGTTTCGAAGGGTTCAAACATTTCGGGTTCAAATTCCGCACCAGGTTGTTGAGCTCTCAGCTTGAGGCTTTCCATCCATGCCGGGGCCTTGTTGATCTCGAGCTCCGAGGCCAACTCAGTTGAGATCCAGTCATCGGCGGAAATGATCGGGCCGATCTCCCAGATCCCCGTGATCGGTCCATATTCGGAAGTGCTGACGACCGTATGACGCCAGCCCCGGGTAAATCCGGATCCAAAACCCAGCATCAATGAACTCGTGTTGTTGACGACCAATTGAAAGCGAACCATGTGATCGGCCGGCCCTCCCTCCTTGCCCGCCCCGGCATAATTCGGGCTGGTGCGTGAATCCGGGCCGACCCAGGCATAGGGCATTTCCCAGTTCCCCATGAGGTCGGGATGCAGGTCGCCGCGGCCGTAAAGAAGATAGGCCTCGGGAGATGGGTCACCCCAGTTCAACGCACTCCGGCGTACCAGGGGAACGGCAGGAATGTAACCTTCACCCACATTCCCGAGATGAACCACGAGCAGCTGGACCGAACGAGCGTCAGGCGGCACCTGTGTCCGGTCCTCGGGCCAGGTCGAGGGATCAGAAAATGTTACAACAACATTCATGCCAAAGGCATAGTTGGCCTGCCCAAACGTATTGGACTGGTCCCTGAGGTCCTGCAGGAAACCGACCTGGAATTCCCATGGAACCGGGTATTCATCAAGCCGGATGGGATCCTCGAGAATTCCCTTGACGTCCCGGCCCTTCCCATCCTGCTGGATCCTGACGTAACCCGGATTGCTTCGGGTGGAGAGGCTGCGAATGTTGTCCCCAGGGACAAACATCCAAGGGGAAAGATCGGCACCTGGCTCGATAAAATGATTCGAGAAAACCTCGATGTCGCCTGCATGAGCCAGACCATGATACGACGTCAGAATGAGCAGGACTGCAAGAATGAATCTCTTCATGTGAATACTGGACCCTTCCGGAGGTTTTCCGAGAACCCGTAGCTTACGCACGATGACTCATCCCGGATGGAACTGATTTACCAAATAATATTCTGGTCGGCGACAAACCGCTTAACATTCCGCATCGGCGTTTCGTTCATCTTGTAATGATCACGCACGAAAAGGGGCGTGACCTCCGCCCGGGGATGCATGTCAATCACCGTGAATCCCTTCAACGTGAAGAAATACTCCTTTCCCTTCAGATTACGGTAGATCGTTCTTTCACTGATCGGGAATTCAACCCTGAGTTCCTGCCCCGGTTTCAGTTTTTTCAAATAAATATAATTTCCTTCCCAACGGAATTTTTTTGGCTTGCCGTTGACCGTACAGGATACCATATCCTTGTCCGTCCAGCTCGGGATCCGAAACCAGACATTCCTTTTCCTCTTCATCTTGAGAACCACCTTCCCCTCGTAGGGCAGGTAACTGTCGAGGTCCGCCCATGGAGAGGCTCGGTTCAGCAGCATGTTGACCCGCAGATCTTTCCCGTCATCCTGCAGAATCCGGTCCCAGACGTAATAGAGAATCCGTCCTGCATTTCCAATACAGCAGGCACAGGCCTGGGGACCGGGTGAACCGAAAAGATTCCACTGGTTGCACGTCGAGTTGACGAATGAACCGAGTCCCTTGTTCATGACATCGTCAAAACTGAACATGCGGGGGTCCTCCTTCATCAGGTTCTCCATCGGCTTGAACTTGTCGGAAAGTTCCTTCGGGTAGGTCTTCTTGAACTCTGTGCTTGTGACCTGGGTTTCAACCAGCATATTGCGGGTTGCATACTCCACATCCTCGTAATAATCGCCCATACCCGCCTGGGTCAGCCGGAGTGCAATCATGATCATCCCGGCTATCGAGCACGGCTCCGAGAAGTCACGGTCGTTATCCTTGCCGTTTTCATCGGAGTTGGGGTTGAAATCGGCGGGATAGGCCGGAGGCACTCCCGCATACCATCCCAGCAGCGGCTCGCCGATACTACGGCCGTATTCATAGGCCCGACGGTTCCATTCAAGCAGTTCGCGGTCGTTGACTGCCACGGCATACTCGAGGACAGGAAGCAGTCCATAGGTCGCAACGATATGAAAATGCCAGCCGTGCCATTTACCCTCGTCATCAATCAGCTTTGCGTGATCCTTCAGATAAAGCGCCAGGCCCCTGGACAACTCGAGTGCGGGTTTATATCCGGTTGTCATGTAATACCGGGCTGCACCCATGGCCGCGCTTCCGACAGTATGGGCTGCACCGGTCCCCACTATACCCACGCTTGGATCATTCATCTCATGGTCGGTGATTGCAATCAGGTCGACCTTGTCGGCATCCTCCTCACCCGGGTAATAACCGCGGCTGCGACGGAAGTAAAGCGTGTCCCCTTTATCAGCCACCAATTCGAACAGACGTGCAATCTTGCGTTCGGCAAGTTCCCGGTAAAGCGGGTTTCCAGTCACCTGATCCCAGATCGAGAGCGCGATCAATTCCCTCCCGGTGCCGAGCATGTCGGCCGCCGGGACGGCACGCCCCTTGGTGAAGGGGTCATAGAACGCCCCGGGATATTCCGGGGGCTGGTAGGATAGGCCGTCACGTCCGGTGATATGGACCAGACTCTCGGCCAGATGTCCGTCCATCTCCTGGTTGAGCGTGCTGCCGCTCATGATGCGCAGCAGAGGCAGGGCCTCCATCCATTTTGGGTTCAGGTTGGTCAGGCCACCGTCGCCCATCCACATGAACGGCGGAATGGCCCGGAAATCGACCGATGTATACTGGGTGTAGCCGAATTCGGGATTGAGCATGCTGGTCATCCCATGGATGGACAACACGGCGGGATCATTCAGGTCCAGTGTATCGGGAACCGTGGCTTCGTAAGATTCACCCTCGATTTCCGGCGACGGGATGGTCAGGTTCTTGAGTTTCGGGTCACGCCAGTTCTTGTCGACGTTCAGCGGTTCCGACGGGGATTGACCCTCATGGTGCGCAGCGAAGGTTGAAATATGAACTGATAACAGGAGAATAACCAGCCCGGGAACAAGTCTATAATTCATTTATGAATCTCCGTCAGCCTGATAATGCTTATATCAATTTTTTTTCTTCGCATGGCAGATTAATCAGACATGTATCGGCCGGTCATAACGATCCCGGCTTGTTCGAAAACCTTGTTCCGCCACTCGTGAAAACGGGATTGTATAATGCATTAATGTTGTTTAAAAGAACATTTTTCCGGTCATGACCCTGTTTCTTTAGACTGCGGCATATGATTTTGATACGGGACATATGCTCACGCCCGTAATGAATATCATCCTCACCATCGAATGGATATCGTGGATCATATTGAAAATTTTCCACGTGGCACATCAGGAACCCATAAAATCCTGAAAGGGCCTATAAGAGGACACAGGGGCAGATGCAAATTTGTCCCTTTATCCCTTCTGGTCGCTCGCGGCGCTTGTCGCCTGAATGCTTCGTGACCTTCAGGATCAAGCGGGTTTCGATTGCGATTGCGACAACGATCTCAATCCCGATACAGCTGGAAACCGCTCACGGCATTGGAAGGTTGGGATAAACCCGGCAGGGCGCCCTGCGTCCCGCCAATTGCATGAACCCGGGCCCCACCGGTACCGTCCGTTTTAAGACCGATCCTGATTGTCTCCAGAACCGTCGGGTAGTTGGCGTTGACGAAAGGCGGTAGCAATTGCTTCCAGGTATCCTGGCCGGACGTCAGGTTGTATGCCTGCAGTGAGACATTGCCCGCGGCATCCAGCGTGAGACGGAACTGGTTGTCCCTGCAGCGATCGATCGACTGGCCATCCGGGCAGTCCGGGGGATTGGGTCCGGGTGGATTGCCACATTGATTCGTGGGCGCGCACAACCCGAAATTTCCGCAGTTGACCATCACCTGGGCCGCAGACCCGGATAACCACTCCAAACTGATGTTATTTCCCGGTGCGGCCTGCGACTGCAGGCTGACGAGCTGCCGCGGGCTGTTCTCCGTCGGCGACCAGAGGGCCACGTAAATCGACTGTGGTCCTGCTGAAAGGTCGATGGGTGTCTCAAGGTTGATGGTGGCCCGAGCAAAATCGGGCTTCGAACCCGGGAATGAATTCAAACCATCATCCTCATCAACGTGCAGATAACTGTACATGGAACCCTGTGCGGGAAGACCGCAGGAATTGGCCTCTGTTGTCTGCCGACCAAACAGGAAAACATTGCTGATATTGGCACCGAACAGGGACCAGCCATTGCTGTTGTCCACGAAATCCTCCTGCCAAGCCAGCGCAGTATCCTCGTCCGTCAGTTCAAACGCAAAGGCCGGCACAGCGGGTGGATCCGGTGGACCCAGACCCCCACCCTGCGTTCCGCCGATCGCCCCGATCCGCTCACCCCCATTTGCATTGCTCGAGAGCCCGATCCGGATGTGGTCCATGACCTGGGGAATGTTGGAACTGTTGAAATTCAGCATCTCCACCCAGGTATCCTCGCTGCCGACGAGATTGTATGCCTGCAGCAAAACATCCCCCGCGGCATTCAGTGTCAGCCGGAACTGGTTCGGGCTACATGGGATAATGTCCTGGCCACCGGGGCAGTCCGGAGGATTGGGACCCTGGGGATTACCACATGAGCTTGAAGGTGCACAAAACCCGAAATTATTACACCTGACCATGATCTGTGCCTGGGTGCCCGATAACCATTCAAAACTAACATTGTTGTACGGATTTCCAAATTCCGAGAACTGGATGATCTGTCGCGGGCTGTAGGGCAGGGGTGACCATAGGGCCATGTAGATCGAAACAGGACCACCCGAAAGGTCAACCGGTGTTGAGAGGTTGTTCCTCGCCTCTGCCCAACTGAAGCTGGGACCGGGAAATTCATCGGCTCCGTCCTCCTCGTTGATATGCAGATAACCGGTAAAACCGCCGGCTTGGGAATCACCACAATTATTCTCGTCCCCGACATCCGCGTCAGTCCTTCCCTTGAGCGACAGGTCACTGATCGCGGTGTTACTCAAGACCCACCCGTTGCCGTTATCATCAAAATCCTCCATCCAGGTGAGCGTTGTCTCACCCCCCGTCAGGTTGAACGTGAAGGCGGTGGCATCCGGAATAAAAACGTTCATTAAAATAAGGATGAAAATACCGTGTGAAAATATTCTTGTCATGACCCCTCTCGCCTCCCCCATGCAAATATGTAGCCATATCGCCATGCACCCCCTCGTTCCAATCCCGGCCAGTCATGGTTTTGGAAACGAGCGGGTTGTGGACGGGGTGATCCTGTCCGTCTAAACTTCCATCGGGCCGAGTGTCGGCAGGGCCGGGACAATATCGTTCGCCAGCAGTTCCATCGTCCGCAACCACTTCGGTTTGTCATCCCAGTCGTGGGCCGTCATCAGCAACGTGCCGAACCCGCCGGTCTTGTCCCAGAGATCATGCAGTTGCTGCAGGCACGTGTCCGGATTTCCGATGATGCAGAGATGCCGGAGGGCATATTCCGTATCGACCTCCTCGTCCGGCACATCGGGATCATGCTTGACCAGGTCGAGCATCTCCGCTGCACGCATCAGGTCGAGCATATACTGGAAAGACCCGCCGAACGTCCCGTTGAGCGCATGGTCCCAGGCGGCCTCATCCGTTTCCCCGATACAAATGCTGCGGCTGATACGCCAGACCGAGCGGTCCGGCATGGCCCGACCGCCATCGCACGCGCCACCGACGTAGGTCTCCCAGTGATTCACCAGGGAGTTCACGGGAACAAGGTTCGTGCTCAGGGGCCGGTATCCACGGTTACCGGCAAACACCGCCGCCTTGGAACCAGGGCTCACAATACTCATCCCAATCGGCGGATGTGGCTGTTGCAAAGGGCGAACAACCTGACCAACACCCAGCTCGGGGTTGGGGGTCTCGATCCGGATCCGGTTGAACTTCCCCTTAAAATCGAATGGCGCCTCGGCCTGCCACAACTTGAGTACCATCTCGATACCCTCGGCGACCATCGCTCCCTGGGTCGCGGGGTCGGGCATATCAAACAATTGCCAGTCCGTCGGAACACCGCTCTGACCGAACCCGATATTCAACCGCCCGTGCGACAAATGATCCAGCAGCGCCAGCCGCGAGGCGATATTGACCGGATGGTGGTGCGGAACAATCGTGACGCCCGTCCCAAGCCGGATGTTGCTCGTGCGTGGAAAGACGTTGGCGATGAAAAGATCATTAGCCGGAATCGGCTCCCAAGCCATACTTGTATGCTGACCGATCCATGCCTCGGTAAATCCCAGGTCATCGGCACGAACAAGCAGCTCGATATCCTCGTCATAACATACCGTACGGGATTTAACCGGTGGATGAACCGGCATCATGAATATCCCAAGCTTCAACTTCCTGCCTCCAGCATGTTCCGTCGAGTATGTCAGGATGCCCTATAACCAGCTGTAATTCAATATTTCCATGGCTGGATATGCTCATCCAGACAACGAGTTCCAAAGGCGAACTGGAATGATCATGGGCCGGGAACAAGCATTGCCCAAGCTCGCCGGCTATCAAAAACGGTGTAACGCGAACCCGTTTGTCACGGACAACAAGTCCGTCGGCCCATGCATCCGGCCCCAACGGCAAGAAGATGCCCGCAATACCCCCCACCCTAGAAAATCTGGCTGAAACCGCCGACATCATAATACATGATGTTACCATTACTGACTGTGCCGTTGGTCGGATTGTAAGGCCCGATCGGTCCGCCCGCGTTGGGAATCCCCTGACTTTCCCAGGTCAGGTTCGGGCCGCAGCTCTCAAAAATATACTTGTAACGTTGGGACCGGCCCATCAGGCCGACAGGCTGATGGTTTACCAGCGCCTCATACCGGTTGGGAACCGATGACATGATGACCGACCACTCACTATCCGAGTAGGCATTGTCAAAACCAAAAATCAGCTCGTGGAGATCCGAGTTGAACGGGTCGTAGGGGACAGAGGCCAGGTATTCGACAGGGGTCGTCAGGCAGCTCCCCGGCAGTTCCCTACCATTAAAAGGGGCGGATATCATCAGCCAATCCGCATACAGATAGGGGAAACCGAGATTCGAGATGTCCCGTGCAATGGGGACTTCATGATTATCCACCCGATACATCTCGATGGCATTGGCAATGGTCCGCATATGTGCGACACACTTCGAGACCTTGGCGCGCGTATAGGCATCGAGGAAATTGGGAACTGCAATTCCAGCCAGGATCGAGATGATGGCCACCACAATAAGCAGTTCAATCAGCGTGAATGCCCTCTTGAACATGATCATGCTCCTGTCCAGCCAGCCCCGGGATCCGGCATGCAGAAAACTTATCTGCAAGAATGTGATGCGAAACACCGACCGTTTTCTAGAAAATCTGGCTGAAACCGCCAATATCATAATACATGATATTGCCCGCGCTGACCGTGCCGTTGGTCGGGTTGTAGGGCCCGACACCGCCGTAAAACGTATTGATCCCCTGACTTTCCCAGGTCAGGTTCGGTCCGCAGCTCTCAAAGAAATAAGTGTAACCCTGTGAACGGCCCAGCAGACCGACAGGTTGATGGTTGACCAGGGAGCGATACTGCTTGGGAACACCGGTCATGATGACCGACCATTCACTCTTCGAGTAGGCGTTGTTCATGCCGAAGAAAGAATCCAGCAGATACGAATTGAACGGGTCAAAGGGAACCGAGCCCAGGTATTCGACGGGGGTTGTCAACCGGCTACCGATGTGTACACCCGAGCTGTTTGAAACCATCAGCCAACCGACCAGAAAGTAGGGGAACTGGAGATTATCGATCTGGGGTTGCGAGGCAATGATGGGAAAATCATGATAATCGGTCCGGTAAATTTCGATCGCGTTGGCAATGGTCCGCATATGCGCAACAGACTTCGAGACCTTGGCACGGGTCTGGGCTTCGACGAAATTGGGGACTGCGATTGCTGCCAGAATTGAGATGATCGCCACGACAATCAGGAGCTCAATCAAAGTAAAAGCCTTCTTGAACATTTATCTGTTTCTCCTTTTGTAAGTCACGGACACGCATCGGGTTGACCACGTTCAGGGGCACCATCATCCAATCAAACCGTTCATACACCCACACCAGTGGTCTCAGTGCTTAGAAGTTTATAACACAAACAAAATCAAGACAATATCTATTTTCGTTGTAGTGCATGACGTCTGGGTCCGGACCTGATGAATTTCCTTACAGGTCCATCATAAACCGGACCAAAGAACCGTGGGTATCAAATTCTTTATATCCTTGGAATATATCAGGTTAAACAATTTCCGAAATGGCCACAAAAAGGGGGGGGCGAATGCTAACCGGGTTGGGGACACCGGGGGGATACTGAATCGGAAAAACCCCGGGATTTCAGTTTGAAGCACCCGCTTGCTTCACAATTTTCCGGGCTTGATCAAGGTCCCGCATAGCAGCCTCAAAACCGGGGTTCAGTTCCAGTGCGGTTTCAAGATGCGTGATGCCCTTGTGATGATTTCCTTCCCGGATGTGGATTGTTCCCAACTCATAATGTGCCAGCGCATGAGACCAGCTCAGTTCCAGAATGCGCTCGTAGACCGGGATTGCCTGAGCCGGCTGGTTCGACATCCGAATCATACCGGCAAACCGATGAAGCACCTCAACCGAATCCGGGGCAATCTCGGAAGCGGCTTTAAACTGTTCAAAGGCACCCCTTCCGTTCTTCTTTTCAATATACAGGTCCCCCAACACCATCCGGGCATTCAGGTTGCGGGGATCCCTCTCAGTGATCTTCTGCAGACACCCCACCGCCTTGTCCAGTTCGCCGGCCGTACGCATGAGGCCGACCAGTCGCCGCAGTTCATCCCGCGGGTCCGTATTCAATTCCAGGGCCTGCCCGAAGGCATCCGCCGACTCCTGGTCACGACCCTGCTCGCTTCGGGCCATGCCAATTCCCATGTATGCCCCGGTGCTTGGTTTGATTCTCACTGAATTCTGGAAGTATTTCACCGCGGCTGCCAATTCACCCCGCATCGCCAATGCCGAACCCAGCATGGTCAGGACTTCGGGGTCAAGCGGGTGATTCTTCCTGACCAACATCAACTCGGGAATCGCACGATCAAGGTATCCCGCCGTGATCATGGTAGAACACAACTCCATGTGTGTTTCCCGATGGTCGGGATCGATTTCCAGTGCCCTGCGAAAACTTCTGATCGATCCATCAAAATCACGCTCCTGAGCCAGCGCCACCCCCAGGAACATGTGTGCGCGAAAATATTCCGGCCTCAACTCAATGGCCTGCCTGAGATGATGAATCGCCCGGTCAACCGACCCACCCACGTCAAGGTAGGCCCGACCCAGGTCTGCGTGCTCAAGAGGGTCACTGGGTTCAATCCGCATCACCTCCAGAAAATGATCCAGTGCTTCCTGGTGACGGCCCAATGCACGGTAGACCCTGCCAAGGACGGAATGAATGGTCTGGTTTTCAGGATCAAGCCCCAGCGATCTTCTCAGGGGATCAACCGCATCGTCAAATCGACCCATCCTTCTCAGCAACTCACCCTTGACCATCAGAAATTCAGGGTCGTTCGGCCTGGTGGCGAGGATGTAGTCCACACCATCAAGGGTCCAGTTCATGCTTTTCGCAGTAATACCATGGGCAAGGATATTTCGATCATGATTCGACCGGGTCATCACCTGCAAAATCAGGTCGCCCATCTCGTCATCGGACCTCGGCCCGGAAATCACGTGCTGTGGCGGATTGTTCGGGTTCCGGATATTTTTACTGGAGTTATCATAGGTGTAGTCCATGTGAATCACGGATCCCCTTGGCAGCGTCACAGGGTCAGTATACCGGTATTCGTCCTGCCAGTTGAAATCCCAGTCACGAATGTCGATCAGGGTTTGCTCCTCACCATCAGGCAGGACCGCATAACCCCTCAGGATCCTACCCAAGTAATGGGCATGCGGGTAAACCGTGTAAACCTCAATATCAACCGGTAACCGATACTGCGCTTTCAACGGATAATTCGCTTCTCCCGGCGGGATATCGATCGATTTATTGAAAAGATTAAGGATCAACGGCATGATCGGTGGCCGCTTCTCCGTGAAATAAAGACCGATCCGTACCTGCACAGGTTCCGGTTTCCCCGTCGGCACCATATGCAACTGAAGCACCAGATCCATGCCCGGGTCCAGTTGCCAGGCGGTCTCCTGCTCACCCATGCCAGGAGTGCGGCCCGGCGTCCAGCCGATGAAGTGGCCACTGGGGCTGGCAGAGCTTTCGAGGCCCTCCATGCCGTCATAACCGGGTTCCTCATCGAGCGAGTCCTGATAACTGGATTCGTTTGTGCTGTCGACCATCAACCGGCCGTGGTGCACAACCCGCTTGTTGCTGGGACGAATCTCAACAGCCCTGATGTAGCGTGTCCTGTTGATCGGGACGGGCATGACGAAATTACGGTAAATATCAACGCCATCGGGCGGAAGCGTATAAGGCTCGGGCAGTTCGATCACCATGTCGGGCTCACCTGACTGCCAGCCCTTGGCCCAGCGTGGTGGCGCGGGCAGGTCATGGGCATGGCCCTCCGGCATGCCGCTGTCGATCCAGCGGTAGAACAAGTCCTTCTCCTCATCGGTCAGGGACCGTTCACCAATGAAATCCGGCTTCTCGATCTCCGGCTGCCACGGGGGCATATAACCGCTATCGATGACATCCGCAATCTGTTTGCCTCGTTTACGGACATCGTCATAACCCAGCAGGCTGAAAGGGGCCGATTCATCCGGTCGATGACAGATCGAGCAGTTGTTGAAAATGATCGGGGCAATGTCCCGGTTAAATGTCGGCCCTGAATTCCCTCCCGATTCCTTGACGGCCCCGGTAATCCCGTTCAGGCAAAGGGAGATCAACACGAATTGCAAGGTGCGCCTGAATTCCACCGCCCGGGTCTGCCTGTTGGGATGAATCATCATGGCAACAGGTTCTCCAGGTAACAACCGATGGCCCTGGTCCTCGCTGTCGTGACCTCCCTGCCCGCCAGGATGTCACGGATTGCATCATCCAGGTCATGTTGCGTTGCGGAGGCCCTTGTCTTCCCGAAGTCAACAAAACGGTCATCAATCCGGCCACGATAGGCCAGGTCAAACCCGCCACCCGATCGTCGGTAAACCGCAGCCTCGGGGGTTCGCGTTGCGCCGGCCTGGCGCACAAGATCATGCCGCGGGTCACGAACTGCCGGCATCGGCAATGAATACTCCTTCCGGTGGGTCCGTATCATCCCGGCAGACAGGGAAGGGTCGGGATAAACAAGATGGAAATCCACCGATTCATCCTGATACCTGCGGTAGATCCGTGTCAGCTCGGGTGCATAACGATTGGCAATCGGGCAGTCACTGGTCACAAAGACAAGGACAAGAATTTCTGCGGTTGAAGTGTTTAAAGGATTCCTGAAATCATCACCAGGACCCCGAACCTCAGATCCGTCCCGGTTCCGGATCGTGCCGCATGCCAGGACCAGTAACAGGCATGACCACGCAGGAGCGTGCAGAAGACTTCCTCGGATTACGGTCATGTGTCGGTTGCCGGCGCTGAAGACATATCAATTCAGTCTAATGGGTGCCCTGAATGTGTGCAAAGACAATTTCGACAGGCACAAACCGGGGTTGAGTCTGGGAATTGGACGACAACCGCCGCGAGCGATCCAAGCGGCGCGCAGGCACCCGGGAAAGGTCCCAAGAGTCACTGACAGCCCCCTCCCCCAAGGAAGGAATGTCGATCATCGATCAACGTCACGGGGAACAAGGCCCTCGGGGCCGGGGCAGAAGTCAACCCATATCCGGCCATTCCCAAAAGCAGGGACTGAAAATGAGGACCCGATCTGTCACCATCATACGCCCAAAGGAAACGGTCCCGAATCGCGGGCAGAAACACCTGCGTCAATCCTGCATCCCATTTCGTCCGGCTACTTCGCTCAATGATCATCGCGTGTTGCAGGATAGAAAGGGATGTTTTCCCATCAGGGTATGAATCCCGATTCCAGCCTGCACCACGGTTCATATCTTACCGGGAAAATGACGGGGGACACAAAAAAGGGCGGCTCATGATCCATATGAGCCGCCCTTTGAACAAATCATCCTCGGTCGTGCTGAAACCAACCCGGCGGTCTATTCCATGACAAACTCACTGATCTCGACCGGGACATAGCCGACTGTTAATCCGACGGCCTCAAACCGGTTGCCCCCGGCACCATCCGACTCGCCATACAAATAAATCCGGTCATACATGCCCTCAATGGTGTCATTGGAGGGTTGACCGGAT
>CAYYNQ010000059.1:0-9536 GCA_964473105.1 uncultured Candidatus Sumerlaeota bacterium
GGTTAATTTGCCGCTTGCTTCGCCGTAGTGGCCGAAGGAATAACTCCCCCCTATACAGCTTTTATACGTGCCGCTTGCCGTTGGATACATGCCTCCGCTGGTTGATCCGAAGGAATATCTCCCCCCGGTGCAGTTAGTGAATGTCCCGCTCGCCGTGCCGCTGCTTCCGAAGGAAAACCCCCCCCCAGTGCATTTGGTGAATGTCCCGCTCGCATCGCCACCTCTAGCGAAGGAATTCATCCCCCCCGTGCAATTGGTGAATATTCCGCTCGCAGCATCACCACCGAAGGAAGTATGTTCTCCAATACAGTTGGTGAACGTGCCGCTCGCAGTACCCCCTGCACCTGCGCCGAAAGAAGGGCCAGTGCCGGTACAGTCCCTGTAGTTTCCGGCGTATTCCACTGCCCAGCGCATGGACCACCCGCTTGGATCATCACTCTTAAACAAACAATTTCTGATAACGGTGTTTGCCAGTGCCGTGTCCGGGAAATAGGCGGCCGGGTCCTGATCATCATAGTTGCCAATAACAAGACCCGTGTCCATTAATGTAACAAACAGGTTCTCGATCTTCACGTCGTTCGCCGTCTGGCGCAGTACACCCGTTCCATAGCCATTGGATATTCCGTAGATGTGTTGGTTGTCACGCAAGCTGGACAGTCCGGCCACATCCACAAACTCTGTATCCATTTCCAGCTGCGCTGTCCCAAGATCATATTTCCCCGGTGGCACAAGCACGACTGCCCGGTTGTCTGCGCCCAGAGCCTGCCCGTGTGGGGTCAGGGTCTTTGCCGTTGCGTAGGCGGCCATCAGGTTCGTCCCGTTGGTCACGGCATTGTCGGTTGTCTCCACGACGACGTAGGCTGAAGCAGTGCCCTTGATTGCAGCATCAGGACCGGGAAGCCCCTGAATACCCTGTGGGCCTGTTTCGCCTTGTGGCCCCGGTAATCCCTGGGACCCCTCCGGACCCTGCAAGCCCGTTTCACCCTGCGGTCCCACGATAAATGAGGATTCCGGATCAGAAATGCGAAACCAGTAGGGCCTTACATCCGCGCCGTTGATTGTAAAGTCATCGATGGTGTGTCCGGCTGTTGAAGTGAACCCCACGGTTCCCTGGTACAGGTTGCGGATGCTTTTCAGGACGGAGTACTGATTCGGCTCAAAATCTGTAAAGCACGAAAGCATCAGGTTCCCGATGGGACCCCCGACATGGAGGTCCCGTGATATCCCGATCCAGTATTTTTGACCTGCGACCAGCGGGGCACCCGTGAGGGTAAAATCCAGATAGTGCCTTGTCGTGTTATAACTGTTAAAACCCGTCAGCTCTCCTTCACAGACCAGGTTGTGGGGGATGCCGGGATAGTCGGTGACGGGCATGTTGTCATACAGGGCCACGCCAATTTCCCCTGTAAAGCTAGAGCCGGCCCAGATGTCGGCTGTACATAAGGTGGCCTGGGTATATTGGGCTGAAGATGGAGCGATGAATTGGATGAATATGGCGGTATGATGGGGCACCCCAAAATTGGTCATTGTTGTTTGGGAGGATTGCAGGAGGTCCCTGTTCCACGGTTCATAGGGAAGTGCCGCATTGATACCGGCAGATGGTTCGGGCCCCGCCGGCCCGACGGGTCCCTGCGGTCCGGTTGCACCAACGGCACCATCATTACCATCAGCACCCGGAGGACCCTGCGGTCCGGTTGCGCCATCGGTACCATCATTGCCATCAGCACCCGGAGGACCCTGCGGCCCGGTTGCACCC
This sequence comes from uncultured Candidatus Sumerlaeota bacterium, assembly GCA_964473105.1. Lineage (GTDB taxonomy): Bacteria > Sumerlaeota > Sumerlaeia > MVZB01 > MVZB01 > CAYYNQ01. The sequence goes on from CAYYNQ010000059.1 coordinate 1,757, forward strand.
ACTGCTCCCGTTTCGCCCTGTGGTCCTGCAAGTGTTGCGGTGTCCTGGGTAGATCCATCCGGGAAGATAATCTTTGTCCCGGCCTGCAAGGTTATATCTTCCGAGCTCCTGATAAACGTCGAGGCATTCAGGCCGTCGAGTTTGTCGGCATTGCCACTGTGAAAGGCATAGGGCGTTGTTGTGAACTGGACTTTGGGGCTGTAGACCTCGTCCGCGGTGATGCCGTTCCCATCCGTATCCGCCGCGACCTCAAGCCATAAGGTGGGAATCTGATCAAACAGGTCGGCAGGAAACGGCGTGATGCTGCCCAGGTTGACGCTGAACACCCCATTCGTAACCATGACGGCGTTGACTCCGCCGTGTGACTCCATCCAGTGCATGTCGCCACCCGAGGCCGCCCCCCAGAGCTTGAACTCCATGTCATAGGCCCCGTTGGCCTGGGGGTCACCGTCGGGGGGCGTGAGGCTCCCCTGGTAGGTGATGACACCCGGTCCTGCAGCAATGATCATCGCCGGGGATAACATCAGGCATAAGGACCATGATAAAGTCGTCAGATATCGCATCTTGGCAGGCTCCCTGATCTGTATGGCTCGGACTTATGGCTCCATTGTGACCCGGAGGGCAGGGGAGCGTCAAGTGCGTCCGGCCTGTTGATGGCTTTCGTGGCGGGTTAATACGTGACGTCCATCGGCGGGCTGGAAAACTGGACCGTTTCCATGTTCAAGTTATCCGTCGTGACCATCACCTTCATTTCCTGTTTCATCTGGTTCAGCATGTCGCCAAGATATTCGGTTGCAAGCTTCTCGGCTTCCTCCCGTGCGTCCTCCCTGTTCCCCGGATCGACCAGGGTGTCAAGGAAACTGGAGGCAAAATGCCTCATGAGCCATTTTCGATGCTCAGATGCCGAGAGTATCCTCCAGTTGACAAGGTCCATGTCCGACTCCCGGTAGGCCTCATCCGCAAACTTCCTGGACAGGATCATGTTTTGCTTCAGGTAGGGGATGAAAAAATCGAGGTCCAGTTTCTCCCTGGGGTCGATTCCTTGGTATTCAAAGACCGTGATCAGGTCATCCAGGGTATACTGGTCCGAATCGACCCGCACAAGCACCGTGTCCCGGGGAGGCCAATCCCCTTCATCCAGTTCACCGTGGTCATATATCTCGAAGTCATAGTTCCCGGAGATCTCATCAACATAGTCAAGGACCGGTTTTGTCCGGGGACGTTTGTTGATCGTGAACCGGGCCAACCTCTCTTTTTGTGAGGGGTTCCGGAGGACATCCTCCAAGCGGAACTCCTCGGTTAGGTTCTGTTCCGGAAGGTAGTAAATGATGTAGTAGCCCTGTTTGCCATCGATCACATCGCTGATCTCGCCGGGCTCCATCTTTTCAATCTGTTCCCTCAGTTTCTGCATGCCGGGGTCATAGCGCGGGATGGGCTCGGGGTCCGGTTTCGGGTTCCTGGTTTCCGTCAGTTCCATCTTCAGGTCGACAAAATCTTCCCCCGCCTTGATTCTCGCCACAGCCGCCATGGCCTCCTCCTTCTTCAGGATGTTATTCCCGGGGTCATCCGGATCCTTCCCGAAGAAGATGTGGTGTATCATGTGGAATTCCTCATCGAGAAGCTGGTTGGTGAACAGTTTGAAATGCTTGCGCATTTCCTCCTCGCCCGGTTCGCTCTTGTCGATGATTTCCGAGCTTGGCAGGTCACTTCTGATCCTCTGCACGACACAATTTCCCAGGTGGCTCTGGCGGGCAAGTTTTATCAGGATATCGTTGAAGATCTGGTCCGTGTCGGCCCCCAGGCGGACGGCCTCCCGCATGAAGAATTCCTCCTGCATGCCGATCTGGATGGTGTGTTCCAAGAGACCGCTTTTCTCCAGGGATTCATAGTCATAGATCCGGCCGAATCGAATATTTGCATTCAGCAGCCGGTGAAAATCACCGATTTCCAGGCTGATGTCCTCCCATGTGGCGGCTATCCCGGCCGTGTCCCCGTCCGGCACTGCCCCGACTGTTTTTTGTTCACCATGTTTTGTGCAGGACGCCAGGACGACGTTGAGGAGCATTGCAGCCGCGATAAGCACGGACGATTGAGGCAGCTGGTGACCGGATCTTATGTTCAAGGTCATTTGCGTGCGGGTCCTTTCCATATGAACCTGGATGTCATCATCACTTTCATCAACAAACCGGGCAGCCTTTGTCCTTCCGGGCCATGAAGGTCAGGACCCGGGGATGATGTTGCCTGGTAACATTGATGATCATATTCAAATGAAGGATGCTTGTAAAACTCAAAACCGGTGCCATAAACAGGATTCGGGCGGGGCGTTACGCAATTTATCGGGCGTTATCGGTTTGAGCGCCCCATTGAAGGCGACTGAATCAAGCATCGAACAAAACGGCCGCTCAGGTTTCGTCAGGCCGGGCACAAGGGCCGGGTTCAGTGAAAGAGTATTTCGATGTCATCAAGATAGGCGATCCCCTCGACGGGGTCAACCGTCTGGCTGTCCAGGGCCACCTTCAGCCCCATAAACGCCGCGGAATGCACCAGGCCAAGCCGGAAGGTGTTGCCTTTGAACTGGTGTTGCGTCCACCCCGGTTCCGGCTTGTTGACCTCGCCCAGTGGAAGTTCCATGATCACATTTCCATCCTTGTCAAGGAACTGCTCGTGCAGGACGAGCGCCCCCGAGTTCAGCTGCCTCAGCCACGTCTTGATGGATATGCTGTAATGCACGCCTTTTCCGGGGAGTTCGACCCTGGCTATGTCACCCCCGACGATCTTCAGGGTGTCCCCGTCCGCCATCGGGGCATGCAGCGCGAGGCTGTGGTCGCCCGATGATGCCTCGTCACGGGAGCGGGAAAAGACGCGTGAATCTGCAAGGACCCCCGGCATGTAATGCTGGGTGTCGAAATTGGCCTGCATGTAGGTCTGTGCCGCAGGGTTGAAATCCATGCTGATCGGTTTGGGATTTGGCCCGTGAAACCTCAATTCGATGTCATCGATGAAGACACGGCCATTCCCGGTCCCCGGTGGACGGGTGGCCAGAGCTGCATGGATGGAGAGGGTTGTCGCCCCGTCTGCTGATTTCGGGATCGCGTGCTCGAAGTGGTGGCTCGTCCAGCCGTTCTCGGGCCCGGTTATCACCGCAATCGGGATTCCCGTGTGTTGTGTGCCCCCGGCACCGGGGAAATCGGCCCGCAATTCCAGCTGTCCCGGTCCCGTTTCCTTGAGCCATGTCCTGATGGATAGAGTGATGAGGTTGCTGTCTGCGGGAATTTTCATCCGGACAATGTCACCACCCGTTGGTCCGGGGTCTTCGCCCGGTGTCTGTGGATTCAGCATCAGGCTGTGGTCGCCGGATGCGGCCTCGGCCTTGCTCCGCGTGAAAACACCCGATTGTAACAGGAAGCCCGGCAGGGATGATTCATCATCCAGGTCCAGTCGGAATTCACCGGGACTGACCACCTCACTCGAGGATACAATTTTAATATTGTCAATGTAGGTGCTCCCGATGGCATGCTCTCCTGATTCGTTCTCCAGCAATGCCCGGACCCGGATCCGGGAAGCACCGGGACTTCCTCCCCGAAGCCTCCAGTTGAAACGGTGGTTTGTCCATTGTTGTTCCGCTTTTGTTATTTTCCCCAGAACAACATCATCCAGATGATCATCATCATTCAGCAGGGATGCCCTGATTGTCAGCTGACCCGCCCGGAGTTCCCTGACCCAGGTATCCAGTGACATCTGCAAATTATGCATGCCCGCGGGAATATCCATCCGGGCGATATCCCCGCCGACAGGCCCAATGTGGGTCCTGTCGCGCAGGGGTGACGTGAGCAGCAGGCTGTGGTCACCGGTGGAGATGTTGTCAGGGATGCGGAGAAAAACACCTGGTTGTTTCAGGTAATCGGGTATCAGCGGCTCGAAATCGTAATCGATCCGCAAATGCCCGGGGTCGATGCTGCCCCCGTGAAAACGCAGGTCGACATCATCGATGAGCAGCTTTCCGGTTACCTGGCGTGGGGTGTGGCGGTGAAAGACCACACGGACTTCCAGAGTCGACAAATCGGCATCCCTGCTGTCAAAAAGTTGCTCGGACACGTGCTCGGTCCACGATTGCTCAGGTTCAGTCATCTCGTCCATGGATATCTTCCGGTATATTCTGCCTTCCCTGTTCCGCAGGGAGACATATCGGATGACGTAACCATCTTCAACGTTTTGCAGCCAGGTTTTCATGGACAACCGATATCCCAGCGTCCCGGACGGTACTTGCACCTTGACGATGTCCCCCCCGATGTAGCGTGAAGGGTTGAATTTTCCGGAAGAGGGAAGATCCAGCATCAGGCTTGCATCTCCGGATACACTCTCCTCCCTGTCAAGGGAGAAGGATTTTGAGATCTCCAAATATGACGGAAGGGGCACTTCGTTGTCGAAATCCATACGGAAAATGTCGGGGTCGAAATACTCCCCGCCAAAGCTGAACCCCACGTTGTCAAAGTGAACCAGCCCCCCCGCAGCGGTCGAGTCATCCTGGCTGTCCAGGGCCGCGTAGACCGTCATGAAACTTGCGTCGTGGCTGATCCCGTCCAGGGTGAATGAGCGCGTGAATTCATGGCTTGTCCAGTGACTCTCGACAGTGTCGATATCTTTCAGGGTCACCGTTTTCAACAGCGTGATATCCCTTGCCCCCATGGAGTTGCGGGGGCCAACCCCGAAAAATTTTGCCCTGAGGATCAGGCGTCCCATGTCGAGTTTTTCAAGGTGGGTTGCGATCGATATCCTGTATGTGTCCGGTCTTTCCGGGGGCAGAACCATCCGGGCGAGGTCCCCGCCCAGGAACCGGCCCGATTCATTACCCGCCAACGGGGCCTGCAGTTTCAGGTTGAAATGACCGGACCCGGTCCCGCCGCGCTTGCGTTTGAAGAACCATGGCCGGTTCATCGGCGCCGGCTTCGGGGCACTGGATTCAAAGTCCTCAATCCATTCTTGCATAGATATCGAAATCGGGGGCGTGGGTGTGGGTGTTGCCTCGGGTACGGGTGTCGGCAGCAGGGCATTGGCCGATTCCATGCCGATTGACAGCGCCGGTGTGGGTGTGGAACCGGCGTCATCTTCCTGTGGACCCTGCCCGCATGCACTCAGGAGGCAGGCCGCCACAATTGGGAGGCAGGGGAGTTGAAAGATCCTGTTCATATGTCATTCCCGCCGCTCGATTTTGTCGCGGGGCAGGGCTGATGGGCAGTCGCTAAATCAGGGATGGTTTCCATGGTTCTCCTCAGTGTAAGAGTATTGCGATATCATCAAGATAGGCGATCCCCTCGACGGGGTCAACCGTCTGGCTGTCCAGGGCGACCTTCAACCCCATAAATGCCGCGGAATGCACCAGGCCAAGCCGGAAGGTGTTGCCTTTGAACGGGTGTTCCGTCCACCCCGGTTCCGGCTTGTTGACCTCGCCCAGTGCAAGCCGCAGGGCCCTCTTCAGGCACTTCTTCCGGGACTTGCGAGCCGCAGGCAGGTCAACCGGCATGTCGTCGGGGTTCATGTGGGCGCGACGTGTTCCAGGGAAAGTCATGACACCCTTTCCTTGCGATGTCTATCATGCGATGGACCGGCAGCCATTCAAGCCTGCTTTTGTCCCGTGTGCTGCGGTGATTGCCCCATCCTATAACCGATAGGCCTGTGATTTGAAGGCCAATCATGATAGTCTGGTGCAGGACTGGTGAAACCATCCCGTGGTGTCAAGGGGATTACGCCGGGCCGGTGCCCGTGCCGGGCTGCATGCCCCCCTTGTGGAATCGGTCATTGCGTCGCAAGTAACAATTCTCTGAAAGGTCGGATCAGGACATGCGTGCAGGAAAAAGTCTTCAACTTGGATTGATTCTATTTTGCATTCCCGGTTTCATTGCAACTGCGGGGGAGACGGCGGAATCGGTCGCGGACATGGGTGACTGGCGGCATCCGGAACTCAGGGAAATCTCGATCCGGACGCCTTTGCTGGTTGCTGAAAAATACACCCGGATGATCCCGGATACACTCGAGTTGACGGACCATGCGGAACTTGGGATCAATGCAATCACCCGCATGCTCAACCCCGGGTATGCATATGCCCAGTATTCCTATTCGGACCTGCGGCATAACCCGCCGTTTCTCACGATGGAGGCCGGCCTGACCAACCTCAACCCGAAGTGGCTCGAGGCACTCCCGCTCCTGCGCATGATGTCGGGCAGCAGCTTCAACAGCGAGATCGACCACCACATGATCGAGGGAATTCTCCACCACACGGGTTTCGATGGCCTGACCTACCAGCCGCCTGATCATCCCGGGGCCTTCTACGAGGATTTTTCACGGAAGCAGAACAAGCCGGCGACGAATATCTTCGGCGAGGGACGACAGTTGCTGACCTGGTCCATCTGGACACAGGTCGACCCGGGAAACCCGGTCTATCGTCAGGTTGCCGAGCAAAAGATCCGGCGTTTACGTGAAATCGCTGTCGAGAAGGGCGATGGGCTTTATTTCCGCCGGACCCAGGGCTACACCCCCGGACAGAAGGACACGGACAAACTGGAGATCGTTGCGGTCACTGACCACGATGTCAAGAAGGCGGAATTCGGCATGGTCGGTACCGCTGTCGCGCACTCTGTATCGGTTGTTGCCATGGGCGCGGCCCGTTATTACCGCGTGACGGGTCATGAACCCGCGCTGGAGTTGGCGCGTGGTCTGGCGAATTATTTTCGAAACGATGCGGGCCTGATCGACGAGACGGGTCGCTGGCATGGTTATCATTTCCACATCATGGCCCTGGGGATCCTCGGCCAGCTTGAATATGCATTGGCTGCTGGGGATGAGGACATGCTTCGGTATGTCCGGAGGGCCTATGAATATGCCCGCAGCATCGGTGATCCGACGATCGGGTTTTTTGCCGGTGTTCCACCCTGTGACCCGTGCACATTCAACCCCAATGCCGAGGAATGCGGCAAGGACAAGGAGCGTGTGCTGGTCGAGCCCTGTTCGCTTGCTGACATGGCACTGATCGCGCTGCAGCTGACCCGTGCGGGGGTTGGCGATTATCATGAGGATGTTGAGCATTATGTGCGCAATTTCATGCTGGTGGCCCAGCTCAGGAACACCGACTACCTTCAGGAATACCCCCATGGCAGGATCACCGGTGAACCTTCGGAAAAATATAGGAAGATGAAGGAAGAGGAGCCGGGCCGGGTGGGCGAGGGTGATGTGCCTGCGCGTACGGTCGGTTCCTTTTCCTGCGTGTCTCTTCCCGCCGCCACCGGGATGCCAACGACCCAGTTCTGCGGCTGCTGCCTCGGGAATGCAGGACGTGTATTATATTACACTTGGGACCAGATCCTGGAGGCCAGGGATGACGGTCTTTGGGTTCATCTACTGATGAACCGGGCCTCGAGGTGGGCCGACCTGGACAGTCACCTACCCTATGAGGGCCGCGTTGAGTTGACGATGAAACAGGACATGAACCTGCGTGTCCGGATTCCCGAATGGGTGAACACAGGCAAGGTCTCGTGTGTTGTCAACGGTCGTCCACGACCGGTTCGTTGGCTGGCCGGCAGATACCTTCAGGTCAACAGGCTACGCTCGGGTGACGAGGTGGTTGTCAGGTTCCCGGTGGTCGAGAGGCTGCTGCACCGGAACCTGAAGGGGAAGGACTTCTGGATGAGAGTAAGGGGTTTCACAGAGATAGACCTTGCGCCGCACGACAGGGCAACCCCGCTTTTCCACCGGTCCTATAATCGAAACGGCAGGGCGCCCAAGAGGG
>CAYYNQ010000060.1:0-7456 GCA_964473105.1 uncultured Candidatus Sumerlaeota bacterium
CATCATTTCAACCAGTTTGTCCTTGATGGAGTGCGCATAAAAATAATTTCCGGCCGGATTGTAATGGCCGGTATAATAACGGTCGTGATAGGTCTCGAAATCGATCTTGAAGTTCGCGAAGTCGCGGGCGTGGGCCTCAAGCAGGTCCGTGTACTGATAACCCCTCTTGTCCAGCAGGTCAACCATCTCCTGGTCGAAACGGATTCCCTCCTCGATATACTTTCTCATGACATGAATGCTGCCGTATGAAAGCACGAACATCAACTTCCTGTTGCTGGCCTTGCAGAATTCAGCGACTTTGTCGATGGTGCGCAGCGTGGCATACATGCCCGCCTGCTTGAGGATGGTCTCGGCCGTCTGGCGCAGGACCTGTGGATTATTTACCTCGACATCCATACCGAAGTCGGCAGCGAGCCTAGAAATGGACTCGTAGCTTCTTTCGGGCGTTCCATTCTTGAGGTTCTCGCGTGCCACGACAATCTTGAGGTAGAAATCATCCTTGAATGTCGCATAGATCCAGTCCAGGTCGCACAACTTGTAGACCGACTCGGGGGTTGGGCAGACATTGGACAGCTCTGTAAATTCACCGGTTGAAGGATTGACCCTCACATAAGGCATCGTCGGGTGGATCGACTTCGGGCCGCGTTTGCCGTAGGGGATCCTCTGCCAGCTGATGACGTTGCGATGGTGATCGTTTTCATAGAGGTTGAAGATGATGTATTTCGCGGGTCGGGCTTTCTCCTCACGCAGCATCCGCCTGTAGGCCCAGTAGATCGAGTTCCCGGTTCCATAATTGCGCACGGGTTCGTCGAGGTGCGAGGCAAGGACCTCCTGCCAGGTTTCACCGTCGTTGACCTGTTCGCACTGGACAAAGCTGTCACCGTAGGTGTTGATACGGCAGGCTTTCGCTGCGTGGTTAAGCATCTGCCGGGCGCCGGTCACCGTGTCGTATTGATAATGGACGATCGAGTTGTCAACGCCGTGCCGCTCCGAGCGGTTATCCAGCAAAAAACCCATCTCAGGGTCGTGCTTGCCAAAGAGAAAAGAACGCCGTGCGGACCAGTCGTCAATTTCCTTCGGAGTCAGCCTGATGTAGTCCAGGTATTTTCGTGTCCCGGCCGGATCGATCGGCAGGGGTTCCGATCCAACGTCGGCCCCTCCTGTCAATCCTGCGAGAATGACAAAAGTAATTATCGATGATAAACCTGCCTTCCTGCTTCTTGTTTCCCACATGAAATTTCCCTGAACCCCCCGTTTTTCCAAGTGTGATATCCGCCTTTGATTTGATCCCGGTTCGGGAGGTTCAATCAATAATCAAGCTCGTCCTCGGCCACGAAACGCGTGACCTCTCGCCAGAGGGTTTCGCTCCCGCGGTAATGACCGCGCTGGTAAAGCGGAAGGTACTTGCCGGGCGGATCGACGGAGACCACATCGTTACCTCGGACCACGAAGGTGTAATCGAAACCCTCGATCGTCCGCTTCTCGGTTCTTTCCGAGATCGGAAAACGGAGAACAATCTCGTCACGCTTGCGGACATTTCCCAGGACGGCATACCGATTCGAGAAGTCCATCCTACTCGGCCGGCCGTTGATTTCAACCCGTAATTCATCCGGCCGAATCCATTCCGGGATCCGGACCTCAAGTCCCTGATTTTGCTTGATTCGTATGTCGACCCGACCGCGATAAGGGATGTGACTGTCGATATCCATCCACTTTGAAGCACGGTTGAGTAGCAGGTTGATACGGGTCCGGCCGTCCTCATGATTGAGGATATTTTTCCAGACATGGTAGAGCGCCCTGCAGCCGGAACCGGTGCAGCAGGTCATGGTTGTCGTGATGATGTCGTGCGTGTTGCCGCCCCACCAGTCCTCGCGATAGGCCCAGTCGTTCGGTGTCGGCCAGCCGGCGAAGTTCCCGACACTGCGTTCACCGACACGGTCGGTCGAGCAGCGATCGGCCTTGAAGAAACCGGGATTAAATGGCGAGCGAGAATAGTCGAGATGTCCATCGGTCAGCCAGTTGGATTGGGTCAGCTGATTTTCGACCAGTTGGTTTCGTGTCCAGCGGTCGACATCGTCCCACTTGTCGACTCCCATCTGTGAGAGCAGAATGCCGGCCATGATCATGTCGGCGACCTCGCAGGTTTCCGAGGTCTGCGCACCGACATATTCGTCATAGGTGACCATCGGGAAAAACCCGACCAGAGGTTCACCGTTGTCACGGGCCCACTCGTAGGACTTCAAGCCGCGGTCGAACAATACCTGATTTCCGGTTTCGCGCGCGGTATACAGCGCACCCAGGATGTTCATGGCATGGGTGTGGAAATGGGCGCATTTTCCGCGTAACCCACCACCGCCGACGTTCGGGCCGCCGAACCTGAAACGTCCGTCGGGTTCGTTGTATTCAACCTTGAGCAGGTTGTAGTTCATCATCTTCTCGGCGAGCCGGGCTGCAGGGGTATCGCCAGATGACACCGCGTGTTTTGCCAGGTTGAGCGCGATCCAGGCCTGTGAGCCGGCGAGATACAGGTGTTCGCCGAACCAGGCATCGTTTTTCACGATGGGTTTGTCCGGCGTCATCCAGGTGCTGAACACGTGGGCATAATCTCCATCCTGCAGGATCACGCGCCGGTAACCTTCAACCAGCTTGTTCGCGGCAGTGCGCCAGGGGCCGTCGGGATCGAGCCAGGCGTAATTGTTCAGCGCACTGAGTGAACGCGCGGTGCCGTATCCCAGCAGACAGACCTGTTTATAGCCGTCATCGATGCCGGGCAGGCCCGATGCAGGATCAAATGTTGAAGGCAGGATCCATACCCGGCCGCCGGTGGTGGGCGTGTAGATCAGGCCGTCATCGCCCTGCATTTTGAGCAGGACCTCGAGCATGCCGCGCTCGATGTCGAGGTTCTGGCGGCTTCCGGACATGACACGCATGTAGGGCAGCACCTCAAGAAACTTGCCGTGGCAGGGGATGTCGGACGGGTTGTGAAACATCGCGGGAGGTTGTGCCATGTGTGCGATGCTGCTGAAGATCTCGAACTCGCAGTTGCGGTTGACGATCTCGGTGAGCCCATGGACGCCGAGCCGTGCGCGTTCGGCCAAGTCGAGCGTGGCCGGGACAAGGGCTTCATAATATTCACCCGGGTATTCGGGGACCTCGAAATCCGGTGGGTCGGGATTGATGAACTCGACCGTCCCGGGCAGCGGCGGGTCGGGATGAAAAATCCCGCCGGATTTTTGAGATGCGGGGAGGGGACCGGCCAGCAGGATATAGCAGGTGAGAACTGTCAAGATGGCTGGAATGGATGGCTGTCCGTTACATCCCTGAGATCTGGAAAAGATCGTGACGGAATAAAAAATCATTTGGTTCTCCACTGGAATATCACATCGACTGGGGGGGGTTCTTCTCCAACATGTCTGCCATGTCAATTCCTTGTCAGGCATGAAGCGGGCGACCTTTTTCCAGTGTGTCTCGCCGCTTACTTCTCACAAGTTGAAACAATAAGTCTTTAATTCAGTCATTTCATGGATTGCATGTGCTACACCCTCCCTGCCGAGTCCGGACCCACCTACACCGCCAAACGGCATTGCGTCAACGCGGTAATCACTACTGTCATTAATCATCACTCCGCCGCAATGCAGCGCATCTGCAATGTGATGCGCGCTACCTAGGTTGCTCGTAAATATCCCGGCCTGTAGACCATAATCGACATCATTTGCCCGGCTGATCGCATCACTGACTTCTGTGAAGGGGTATAGAGCTACAACTGGCCCAAACACCTCCTCTTTAGATATTCGGCATTCAGGAGAAACATTGTCGAGAACGGTTGGCTCCCAAAAGCGGCCATTAGAATCGCCGCCTGTCAATACACGTCCTTTATGGTCAATTGCATCTTGGACAAAATCTTTGATTTTATGCAGGGCCGAATCGTTGATCATAGGTCCCACATCCGTTGTCTCATCCAGTTTGTTTCCGACCTTCAGATTTTTCGTCCGTTCGACGAATGATTTCGAAAAAATATCGAAAATATCTCGTTCTATAAATATCCGTTGAACGTGAAGACAGTTTTGGCCAGCTGCAAAGAATGCTCCACTTACGGTGGAGCGTACGGCCAGCTCAATATCGGCGTCCGCCATGACAATGCTGGGGCAGTTACTGCCAAGCTCCATGCCTATCTTTTTTAACCCGGTTTGCGCCAAGATATGGTTGCCTACCTCGGAACTCCCAGTGAATGACACCATGCGGACACGTGAATCAGACACCAGTTGGTCACCAATTATGGCACCGGAGCCAGTTATCAATTGTAAGATCCCGTGCGGTAAGTCTGTTGCAGCAAACAAGTCAACGAGTTTCTTTGCTGACAATGGTGTGGAAGAGTGTGGTTTTAAGATAGTGGCATTCCCGGCGGCAACAGAGGGACCGATTTTATGGGCAACTAAATTAAGTGGATCGTTGTAAGGAGTCATGGCGACTACCACACCCACAGGACAGCGTTTAAAATAGCCAAAGCGGTTTTCCGACCCAGGCATTTGGTCGAATGAGATAGTTTCTCCATTAAGCCTTCGGGCTTCTTCGGAACTAATTCTCAAAGTTTCGACACACCGGCGGACCTCTTTGCGTGCTTCACGAATAGTTTTAACGCCCTCCCTGGCGATCAAACAGGCGAAGTCCTCGGCGGTTTGTGAGACTGCTTCAGCAACTTGACGTAAAATTCTGACTCGTATGTGGGCGGGGAGATTTCGACTGATCTCACTTGCCGAGCTGGCCGTAGCCAGTATTCTTTCGACATCGTCATGACTAGCGCTGGGGACCGTACCTACTAGCTCATCAGTCCCCGGGTCAAACACTTTAATCGCTTTCATTTTTCTGATCTTTCTCGTTATGGATTCTGCAACATCTACAATGGCTGTCCGGTACATCCCTGGGATCTGGAAAGGATCGTGACGGAATAAAAGATCATTTGGTTCTCCACTGGAATATCACATCGACTGGGGGGATTCTTCTCCAACATGTCTACCACGTCAATTCCTTGTCAGGCATGAAGCGGGCGACCTTTTTCCAGTGTGTCTCGCCGCTGCGATAATGGCCGCGCTGGTATAAAGGCATGAATTTCCCCGGCGGGTCGATCGCCACCACCGTGTTGCCACGGAAGACCGCCGTGTAATCAACACCTTGGATGTGGAAGTTTTCCGTGCGTTCAGGCATCGCGAAGGTCATGGTGACAACCTGATCCCTCCGCACCCGGCCGACGTTCACCCAGCGACCATCTTGCATTACCACTCGTTCTCTTCCGTCAATCGTGACCCGTTCATTTCCCGGCTCGATCCACTCGGGCAGGCGCAGCACAAGGTCCAGGTTCTGTTTCATGCGGATGTCGACCCGCCCCGTATACGGGATGTGACTTTCGATATCCGCCCACCTGGATCCCCGGTTGAGCAGCAGGTTGACACGCAGCGTCCCGTCATTCTCGTGCAGGATGTTCTTCCAGACGATATACAATGCGCGCGATCCATTCACCGTGCAGCAGTTCTGGATGCTCTGCGGCATCGTCGGGTGATGCCAGTCGTTGGCCATCGACCAGCCGGCAAATGCGCCGTGCGCGCGTTTGGGAACGTCGATTGTCGTCGAGAGGTCCAGATTGACCATCGGTTTCTCGCGCCGGGTGATCCCGTTCCTCAGCCACTCGATGCTCGTCAACTGTGCCTCGGCGAACTGGTTGCGGGTCCAGCGGTCCAGCAGGTCCCAGCGGTCGACACCCAATCTTGAGAGGAGCACTGCGCCGATCACCATGTCGCCCAGCGCGCAACTTTCGGTGGGATACACCAGGCCGAACACCCGCTTGTGCCATTCCGTGGGTTCCTTGTTCAGCCAGATCGGGAAATAACCGACAAGCGGGTTGCTATAGACATTGACCGCATAATCGAACTTCGTTTGAGCCTCGCTGAGAAGTTCCTTGTCCCCGGTATCGAGTGCCAGCTCCAGTGCCACGACGATCGACATGGCATGGCCGTGAAAATGAATTCCCGGCGCGTCATCGAGGTCCGGAAGGAATTCACCCTCTTTCGTGAAGAACTTGCGGTTGCGCATGATATATCGCATCAGTTTGCGGGCCAGCTCGGTGGCCTCGGGATCAGTCCCGAGCAACCGGTTGTACTGGGCCAGGCCCTGCGCGGTGTGGCACATCGTGCCGGCGGTGAACCCCTGTGGTTTTCTCTCCGGTTTCCTGGTCTCCCAGCCGGGCTCTGCGATGAACGAGGAAAGATATGCCTGGTCGCCCTCGACGACGACAAACTCTTTCAGGGCCTCGGCCAGTCGTCTGGCGCGTTCCGGCCAGAGGCTGTCGGGGTATTTGTGTGCATAAGCCGTGAATCCCCCCAGCGCCCGGCCGTTGTGCCAGGTGAGAATTGCAATCTGTTTGCCCTTTGGCACTTCGAAAATTCCGGCCCCGCCGATCGGGCCACGGATCTCAGCCCAGGGTTTCCCCTCGGCGGAATAATAGACCAGTCCATCCGCGCCCTGTTGCTGCAGCATCAGCTTCATCAGCCGATGTTCGCGATCCAGGTTCTGGGAACTCCCCGATCCATTGCGCAGGTAGGGGAGCAACTGGAAATACTTGCCACGCACGACACTGCCGCACCAGTTGAGCGCCATGCGGGGGGGCGTGTCCAGCAGGTCCATCACCCAGTAGACATCCAGGTCACATTTGGGGTTCATCATTTCGGTGATGGCGTTGATCGCCAGGCCCATCCGCTCGGCAAGATCGATCGTGGCCGGCACCATGATCTCCCGGGAGTTCCCGGAATAAACGGGGCGCGGAACATTGGAGGGCGGTTCCGGGTTGACGTATGTGATCCTGGCTGTTGGGGTCGGGTCGGGTCGCGCGGCGACCCCCGTGATTTGTTCACTGCCTTCCTCGACGATGCGGTAGGTCGGGTCGCCGATATCCTTGTTCAGTTCCTCAAGGTCGTCCTGGGCGCTGATGTTAAATGGAAAGCAGGAAAGGTAAAGGAGTTGTGGTGCAAGGCAGAACACAAACCTCAACATATTTTCATGTAATGGGAATATCCTGGATGAATTCACGGCGTCATCTTTTTCCAGGCGGCGATGACTTCCCCTGATGTATACGGGATCCAGTTGTGATCAACCCAGAAATTCTGGTGCTGGCGCTGTTCACGGCACAGACAGTCAATCACGGGAAACGAGCCGACACCGTTTTGCGTCGCCCCGTAATTGGTCATGATCGCCGGGTCGAGGCCGTTGCCGAGGTTCATCCCGTTGACAGTAGACTCCGCATATACGACAGGGGATAGCGACAGAAAAACTAAGATGATGGATTGCAGGGTTTTCATGATCAATAATTATGATACGGGTTTCACCATGCCAGTTCATTGTCAGGGATGAAGCGCGCCACATTTTTCCAGAGGGTCTCACCCGTCCGGTAATGGCCCCGCAGGTAGGT
>CAYYNQ010000061.1:0-5394 GCA_964473105.1 uncultured Candidatus Sumerlaeota bacterium
ACAGTCTTATCGTGGACCCCGTAATCAGCAACAACCCGCAGCTCCCGAATTCGTCTGTCCATCGGCAGTTCTACAATCAAATGAGCCCGATGTGTCCACGCGATGTCAAGACTGACGATGATATCTTTCTTCTCGACCTGCACTTCCTCATACACATCCAAAAAACCTTCAGCAACTACTCGAACCTGATAAGTGCCCGGTCCGGGCAGGTCAAAAAATGGCCTTGAATGAGTCCCATCTCCCGGGCCAATTTCCAGATCGAACTGTAGAATTTCCCTCTCGTGTTGCCTGACAACAACATGAATTTTCTTCGGGATTACCCCTCCGTTCTGGATATAATCCGCCGAGGTTAGATAAACCTTCACCGGATTGGACTGCAACAGTCCGGGTAGCAGGCCAACCGCCAGGAGAATCAGCAAGGAGAATACAAAAACAGTCCTGAGTTGCCTCGAAAACCCGGCCTTTGCCATATGTGCAGAATTACGCAACTGGCGGTTTGGCCTGATGTCCTGACCAATTGTGTCCATATGACCATCCCGCCCCATGGCACCAGCCCGCATGGAATCAGGAGGCTTCCAGTTCTCTTCGCCCCCTAAGCCGATGAGTCTGATTAGGACCATACTGATATTACCCCTGCCTCCGCCATCAAGAGCCATTTGGATGAGAATTCCGCCTTTTTCGATAACGGGACTCCATCACTGCGCAGGATTTTTAATATGTCTTTTTCCATCATATAGATCCAGTCAATCCATCAGAACAGATCATAAACAGACCACCCTTCTCACGCAAACCTCCAAATGTATCCAGAAGGAGGGGACGTTCGCTCCCGAAACACTGAGTCAGTAGGTGATGTTCCGGATGGGTTTCCAGCCGGTCCCGCGCCATGATATGATCACACGTCAACTGCCGGAAGACTCCGGCACGACACACAGATAAACCCGACTGTCTCCGACTTGAGAAAACGCGCAGACACCGTGACAAAGAGATAGTAGAGATGCCGTTGAACCCAGGTCCTTCTTTGCTGGGAAGTCTATTCCAATCCGGAAGACATTCCAGTCGGCCTGCATCAGCGTATTTCTCAACACGAACCTGCCTCTTGTAACTTCGGGATCCCACAAATATCCGCCTTGAGACGACATCCTGACCAGATCCCGGTAGGCAGTGCTGTCAAGATCAACTGGGAGGCATCGTGACGATCGAGATAATTCGTTGTCAGATCGATGACAGCCCTCAGGATGAATGCGCCAGCCATTATTCTCGAAATCCATGTCGAGTGAAGTCATGCGTTACCGGATAAAATCAGAACGGGGAAATCAATCCCAGGTACGGATGGTCTTGAAACCACGATCTCTCTCGTCCAAACCTTGGAATTCTGATTCGTTCTGAGTACATCAAGCAACCTCGGCTTTTTCCCTCAGGGGTGGATCACCCAAGCAACCCGGTCACAGCTCGGGGGCATCCAGTTGGATCCCCCCTTCACCTGCCCAAACCCCCAAATCGACACCACAGGAACTGTCACTCAATGCCACAACGCAGGTAAATATCGTCAACATACTGTAGATACGCATTAGGATCCATCAACGATTCCACCTCTTCACGGATGAACTCGGCCTTGAAATCATCGTCTTCCATCAGGTTGTCTATCAGCGCCCGCTGATTCGACCAGGTCTTCATTGCATTACGCTGCACAATCCGGTACGCCGTCTCACGCAGCATGCCCTTCTGAATCATCGCAAGCATGATCCGCTGGCTGTATATGAGGCCATGTGTACTCTCGATATTCTCCGCAATACGGTCCGGTCTGGCCTGCAACCTTTCCAGGATGCCCTTTAGTCGGTACAACATGTAATGAACCAAGGTCATCGAGTCAGGTATGATGATTCGTTCACAGCTGCTGTGCGTGATGTCGCGCTCGTGCCACAGGGCAACATTCTCAAGTGCAGCAACCAAATTCCCCCGTAAAACACGGACAAGGCCGCTGATATTCTCACATCCAATCGGGTTTCTCTTATGTGGCATGGCAGAGCTACCCTTCTGACCATCCTCAAAGAGTTCCTCAAGTTCACAAATATCCGTGCGCTGCAGGTTCCTGATTTCAGTCGTGATTTTCTCCATCGTGGTTCCGGTTATTGTCAATGCAGACATGGCTTCGGCATGCCGATCGCGCTGAAGCACCTGGGTCGAGACGGGTGCGGGTTGGAGATCCAGCTTTTCGCATACATAACTTTCAATCTCCAGACCCGTGTGAGCATAGGTCCCGACAGCACCCGAGATCTTACCGACCCGCATGACCTCACGAGCCTGTTCAAGACGACGCTGGTTGCGCAACATTTCCTGGTGCCATAGAGCAAACTTCAAGCCCATACTCGTGGGTTCGGCATGAATCCCGTGTGTCCGCCCCATTACCGGCTGCGATTTGAATTCTATCGCCCGTTTACGGAGTACATCGATAACGGGCGGTATCTGCCCGAGAATTAGATTGAAGCCCCTCACCACACGCACTGCCTGTGCCGTGTCAACAACATCGGTTGATGTCAGACCCATATGTACATAACGGCTGACATCGCCAATGTTTTCAGCCAGCGCCGTGGTGAAAGCGATCACGTCGTGGCGGGTCTCCTTCTCAATTTCAAGGATCCGATCGACACTGAACACCGCCTTGGCACGAATCTTCTCCAGAGCCTCCTCGGGGATACGGCCCAACTTGTTCCAAGCCTCACAGGCAAGAATTTCCACCTCCAGCCATGTTTCGAATTTTGTCTGTTCCGACCAGAGGTCAGCCATTTCCGGGCGTGTATATCGGTCTATCATTCGGTCATCCCTCGAATCATTCCAACGTTCATCCCCCCGGAAAAACGGTTCAGGACATCATCCTACCAACCAGAAATCGAAACGTTAAGGTCCAAACAACAAGAAAATCCCGTTTATTCTATGGTTTGGCCTATCTCTCGACCCAAACGGATCAATGATTCCATGACGCTTATCATGCGGAAGGTCTTGACGGAATAGAAGTGATTCTCATCCACCCGGATAAATGCCCGGTTATCTGAAGATCCTGGGGCAAGATCCAGCCGCGCAACCGAAACCCCGTCTTCATCGAACATCTGTATCGATCGCTTCGGCGTTTCTAGGCCCTTGGACCTGATGATCACTATATCCTTCGAATCATCTGTGTAAAGCTCTTCGGTCCACTCAAGGCCAGCAATGACCAGGATCAAATCGGTCATCCGCGAGGCGGATACTCTCCCGATACTGGTATTCGTTGAAGCCTTGAATTTCCAACTACCGCCCCCTCCCCTGAAAAACTCCACCCTGCGCCCATCGTTATCCAGAATTACGATTTTATAGACCACCTCGTGGGAAAAGGTGAATATGGAACGATCAAGAAACTTATCGCGGGTCATGAAAAGACTGCCTGGTATCTTCCAGTCAATACCAAATGACACACCCGAGTCCATCCTCCGTGCATAGACATAATCCTCAAGAGGATTCTTTTTTCCCGTGGCGATGATCTGCGGACCCCCACCATCTTCGGAATGGATGGTCACAACAAGCGTAGGCTTGTTCAATCCGGTATTTTCCTCAAGTTCAATGTCATCACCCAAATAGGACATCGCCTCTAACATGGCCAAGATCTGGAGTGTATCTCCCACGACTTTCTGGTCCAGAGCGATTGCAGGTTCATCCATTAACCGCCATACACCTGTCAAGTCCCTCACAATCGTGACAACCGCACCGCGCAGATTGAACTCAACCTTCTGAATTTTCTGCAGGGGAACCGTCACGACAGACTTGGACATGAACTCGTCAGTGGAGGGCATCAGCTGATAAACCAACCGTGCCGGGATCGAGAATACTACAGGGTCATTCGATCGTTTTGCCCAGTATCGATTCGGCTTCGATCCTGTGGTCACGCCATCTCCTATGTACATTGTGAGTTGCCGCGTTGTTTCATCATCCCAGACCTCAACGGTGCCGGCCCAGTGCGGCTTAGACAAGCCATAATCTTCAAGACGAATATCGTCCTGATCCTGATAATCAGCCCCCCTTGACCGGTCCCAGGCTCTAAGCATCGTGGCCAGGGCTTCCTGATCGGCATCGAACTCGATCGGCTGAAACAAACGCCAACGGTCACCCTTCTTCCCGGCACCGATCATGTCAGGGCCCCAAGATAGCCAGACCCCTGTCGCTTGGGTCAGGTTCGCGTCCAATGTGCGCCGGTCACGTATTCCTAGCAGATCGGGGGACAGGAAATTGTACAATTTCGATTTCATGAGGAAGATGTTCTGCCCGATCCTCACATAATGGTCCTCACCCAACGGGGTCGGCAACCCAAGAAATAATCTAGTGGTGACTTCATCACCCTGTTCATCACGACCAATATACTCGATCCTCCGGCCAGACTCGGTTACCCCAAAATCCACGTAACGGTTCGTTTCCACATCAAACGCGCTTTCACGCCTCGAACGGATCAGGCCCCTGATCATACGTTGAACCTTTATACCGTCAGCACGACATGTGACGGGATGCACGACCATCCATTGATCGTCTGTTTTCCGCAGGATAATTTTCTCATTGCCCACGAAACACCTGATCTCCCGAACTTGGCCTTCAACAAGATCTGTCAGTCGCATTTTCAGGGTTTCCTCAGCACGACCCTCGAAAAGCCGCTGCTGATCCCAGACATAAATCATCATCAAGACAACCAGAATCAGTGTGATTACCAGCGTCTTTCGGATACTCATGATCGTGAATCACCCCGAAACTGTTTGTGAACCATCAACACACCATCCAGACCGGATATCATACCCTTCACCTCCGCCCCCGAACCAGCGTATAACCGACGCCCCCTAGCAGAAAACTCCCCGGCAGGAGGACAACAACGATCATGAAAATAACCCTTGAAACAGCTGGTGTAATTATAATCGGCGTGCCTTCGGTCTGCTTGGGTGGAATATGGATCATGTCCTCCCGCTCAGTTAGCCAGTTTATCGTGCTCAGCATCATCTCAAGTGCCGGCTGCCAGGCTGCCATGAAGCCATCCCGGATAAAATCACTGTTTCCAAAAACCACAATCCTCGGGCCATCATCTGGAATGGGCGGCTGTCCGGGCAGGATGGGCGGGGACATCTTTCTGATTGCCAGGGCAATGGGAAGGGGGCCAACTTCAGTCGGGCGCTGGAGAGGGGTCCTGCTGTCGGAACTGTCGATGATGTAACGAATCTCTTCCGTCCAAGACTCCGGGCTGGATGTAGCGAGGGTCGTCACAACCCACTGGGGATGCCTGTCCTCATCGACCGTAAGGACACGCGACGGATTGTTTAGGGGGAAACGCTGGGTGTCAAGCGTGGCCAAATCCCTCGTCACTGGGTGATCGGGTGAAAAACCCATGAG
>CAYYNQ010000062.1:0-16263 GCA_964473105.1 uncultured Candidatus Sumerlaeota bacterium
TCCCGCCGCCTGACGGGACCGTTGTGCCCGAGTGATGACCTGACAGCGCGCCAACGAACTGCTCCCTCCTTCCTTTGCGTAGCGGTTGCTGAATCAGGCTGGATCATGCCTGTGAGGAGTTGTCCCGGATTTCCTGAGGCATTTGCGCGCCTGGTTGCGCATTGAGTTCAGACGTGCCCGGGTTGTGATGCCGAGCCTGTTTTCCAGCATGTGATAAAATTTCCGGGCACCGGAAAATCGATCGTATAGCTGGCGCAGCGCACCAAAGAAGGCTAGGGGGTGTTTCAGGTAACTGGGAATCCAGAACCGTATTTCTCCAAGCAGGATCCAGGGTAATTCCCTTAGGATGCAGCCCCATGAGTCATGTCTCAACGTGAGCAGCCAGTGGTTGGATAGATAATGGGCCATGATGTCTGGCTGGTGGATGCCGCCCGAGCTAAATCCGCTGTGGAGGGCCTGAGTGGAGCCTTCCATACCACACAAGAACCCCCCCCTTGCCAGTCTCATCGCCAGGTCAACTTCCTCGTGATAGGCGAAGAATGAATCCGCGAGGATTTCATCCCGGGGAACACTCACCTGGCGGCAGCCTGACAGGCGCAGCATCATGGCTGCGCCGTTCACGCCGGGAATCAGGCGCCGCTGCCTGAATATCCCGTCGGCAGCGGTCTGGCCGTGTCCCAGATCGAAGGGAAATCGAACCCGAGGGAAAACCAGTCCTGCCGATGCGATTTCCGCAGGTGTCCCCATACCCCCGGCATGTGGTCCATCGCGGGCCACACTCATGATCAGGCCGGAAGTCATGGCCAGATCCTCGTTCTCGTCCATCCAGTCGCACAGCTTCTCGATATAGTCCGGGGCAAGCAGGACATCTTGATTCAATGCGAGATAATAGGGTGTCCTGCAGGCGCGCATGGCCTGGTTATGGCCGTGGCAGAAACCCATGTTTTTTTTGTTGATAAACGGCTCGGGAAGATCCGGAAATGCCTGCCTGAGCCGTTGCGGTGTCCCGTTGCCCGATGCGTTGTCGATCCAAATCAAGTCGAACGGTTCCTCGGTCTGCGTCAGCAGGCTTTGGAGCATGCCGAGCGTCTCATTGCCGGCATTCCAAGTCAGCAGACCGACGGTACATCGTGATTCTCCGCTCGTCGGCATCACTGGCCGCTTCATATTAAGGGGGACAGGTTTCGGAATCATGACCCCGGCCCGATCATTGTCGGGGATTGTCGTGACTGCCGGAACGCCTCGGCAACACCGCGCAACCGGGAGGAAAAGACCATGCGTTCATATAGCCGTGATGCTAGGCTGCTTCGTGGCGCAAACTGGTCAATCATCCGAATCAACTGATGTCCCACGGCGGTTTTCCATGCCGCCCCCGGATTTAGTTTCGAAGCATCGTCCCAGAATTTCATCCAGCGGACCTCATTCCCCGCCTCCTGCGACCACTTGTTCCAGAAATGCCAGGCGGAAAATCCCATCTCCCACTCGCGACGCCAGAGCATGCCGTGTGTCATGCCATGTTCATGCCGGGCCTTTGCCTTTGAATTGAAGACCAGTTTACCGCCGGATCTCTCAAACCGCAGCCCCAGGTCCAGGTCTTCCCATCCGTAAAGATGGAAAAGACTGTCAAAACCACCCAATTTCATGAACCATTCGCGATCCATGGAAAGGTTTCCGGTTGCAAAAAATCTCCATCCCGCATCCTGTGGATCACCGATATCACGATGTGGATTGGGTTCGGCCCAGTTTTTGTAGATGTCGGTCCCCGTGAGATCGGTCATTGGGTAAGGCCCAACCACGGCCAAGTCGGGATTGGTGACGGAACGGTGAACAGTAAGGCAGCCGGGTTGGAGCACTACATCATCGCCCAGGAAGAGAATCCGCTGGCCGGTGGCTTCATCGACCCCCCGGTTGCGTGCCACAGCCCGGCCGACATGTTCAGTGCGGATCATCCGAATGTTCATTCGAGGCTCCCACAACCGGATGATGGCATTGAGATCCGGGCGTCCGCCGTCATCAACAATGATCAACTCGAAGGGATCGGAATTTTTCTGGCGGGAAACGGATTCCACGCAGCGTCCGAGTTTCTCGGGGCGTTCATAGGTATTGATGATAACGGATAACAGCATGGCGCGAAAAGTCCCGGATCAATCCATCCGCACGGCCGCGTTCGGGCATCCCGGATGTTGGCCTCGACCTTCCCGGAGGTGGTCGGCCTGGGGTGGGGCCTCCATGTTCCTATGTTTCAGTTTCTAGGCAACCAGTTGAGGGTGCTGCCTCGTCCCGACATGGGTTTTCGAGCTTCTCAACACGGTTGCGGAGATCATCGATCAGCCGGATGCTGATTTGGTTGGCCCGGCGAAGGTGATGAATCTTGAAAATCATCATCTCGAAGCCAAACACGAGCGCAAGCACCAGGACAGCTGCCCAGAAGACCACCAGGTCATTCATCACGCCGTCAGGGTTGGTTGCGCGCTGGTACAGCAGCGCGGCCAGCAGCCCCATGGCGGCTGCGAACTGGGCAACACCGACCATGGTTTCCCACCAGTGTGGGCGAAGAATATGCCGAAGTTGGATCGCGTCACGGATATCCTTCAACTCACCTGCGAGATCGATCTCCCTGATCAGCTGGTCCTTGTTTCGGGGAAACCTGTGATTTGGCTGTTGATCATTCATTTCCGAAATTATCGCCGATCATGCCCGCAGGTTGAACAAAAAAAATCGAGGATTGGGCAATCTTGTGGTCCGGGAGATGAAGCCCATATGAGGCGGACCATACCATCAGGTCAGCCCTGGATCGCGTTGATCAGGCTGAAGTATGGCAGCAGTGCTGCGAGTGCGATGAAAATGACAACGCCGCCGAGCAGGATGATCAACAGTGGCTCGATGATGCTGGACAGGCCGCGTTGGGGACCCGTTCGGTTGACCATGGTTTCTCCAGCGACCAGCGAAGGCAGAGCTTTACACATCGCGTCTGAACCGGGGCGGGCCTGAACAACCATATCCGGTTTGGGCGCAAACGGAACCGGAACAGGCAGAAGAACGCGCCGAAGACGGTTCGTTAAGTGATGTATGTTATTCTATTCATTCAATTTCAAGTGGTATTGCAAACAGTGAGGGATCGATTGTCAATGAATTTCAGGCGCATATTGCCGAAAAAAACCATGTCTGCAGCTTGTTTTCAGAAACCCGGCCGAAGTCATGCGAACACGTTTGATCGGGATCTTTAAATCGCCCGGATTTTGGAAGGGTTTGTCACAAAAACATTTCCATGGGTCATTTGCGGCAATGGTCATCTCATCTGGTCGGGCTGATCCAGCGTGATTGTGCGGCCAAGCATCGGGGAACATGGGGGTCTCATGAATCGTGGCCTTCGGCTGACAGCCGGCGTGATCTTGCGTAACATGTCGTGGCTATCTTGTGCCGGCTGGCTCGTGGATGATGCGGGTCTTCAGTCTTCACGAATTCCAGGATCCATTGACGCGGGACAAGGGTCGCTTCGATTACCATCCTGTATTGATATTAATATCCTTGGGTCAATTCCTTGATCATGCACCATGAAATCTTGCGGGAAATTAATATTTTGGCTTGCCCCAGAAATCGTTGATGAAAAAAACTCTGAGCCTATGGATAGTGGAGGCACGGATTTTGGTGGGGATTGACGATCACCCGCACCCATCCGGCATGAACCGTGGTGACCTGGCCCTGCAAGCCTTGAATCAAGATGAAAAAAACGCAACGACGCATCCTTCCGATCGACCCTGCGGCTGCCCGCTGGTTGTGGATTGTGGGGATGATCACGGTTCTGTCCTGGTGCATTGACTGGTTATGGCTCTGGATTCCCGGGGCGATCCTGATGCTTGTGCTTGCGGGATTTTTTCGCGACCCCCCGCGCAGGATTTCCGCGAGACCCGGTTGTGTCGTCAGCCCGGCTGACGGGACCATAACGGATATACGAATGAATACAAATCCGGAAGCCGGCCCTGTAAACGGGATTTGTATCTCGATTTTTCTTTCAGTATTCAATGTTCACATCAATCGTTCACCATTTGCGGGCCGGGTAAAGGCAATCGAATATAAGCCCGGGAAATTCCTTGACGCGCGTCATCCCGACAGTCATCAGCTCAATGAGGCAAACTGGATTCACCTGCAATGTGGCCTGTGGTGCATGACGGTTCGCCAGATTTCCGGCCTGATTGCAAGACGTATTATCTGCCGGGTGTGTCGGGGTCAGATGTTGGATCGGGGCGAGCGGATTGGATTGATCTGCTTCGGTTCACGGACTGAACTTTACCTTCCTCCCGCTGCGCGGCTGGAGGTTGAGGTGGGGATGAAGGTCCATGGCGGCTCGACCGTCGTGGCTGTGTTGCCGGTTGAGGAAGGTCGTGGTGAACATGTGGCCAATGAGCCCCTGTCTCCATAGCGGGCTCTTCTTATTGCCGGCCGGCCGGTCGTCATAACCCCTTTTTGCTTCGATTCAGGGCCTTTGCGTTCCTCACGGCCTAATGATCAACGTTGTGCATATCCCCGCGGATGAACGGTTCCAGCCCTTCAGCCAGTTCCAACGCGACCAGTTGATTCCCCTTGTCGCCCATGTGAAGCATGTCCAGGTAGATGGCATCCGACCGGCCTTGGAAAACATGATCAACCGGGATGATCCCAAGGGTCGGGAATGATTCGTGCCGGGCGCCCATTTTTGCCAGCTTCTCCCGTATTCGTACGTAGCAATCCCGGAGGTAGTCCGGCATGCCTGGAGGCTCTCCATCATCCATCCATGCCTGTTCTTCCGCGGTCATTGTCTTGGTTGTGGATGAGAGGCAGGGTTGTAGGCAGACAATCAGCGGGATGCGGATTGCCTGCAGTGCATATGCCGATATCCTGATATTTTTTGCAAAGCGCTCAGCAACGGTGCCGGGATCAACGGGGTGGGTCAGTCTGTCATGAAGTGTTGTTGTGAAGGGGCGTACCCCGGCCATGGTCAGTGCCGTGTTCAGGGCTTCGAGATAGAGGTCATCCTCCCAGGTGCGAAAATTGAAGATGTTTGATCCCGTAAACCCCCAGATGACGTCATTGGCGCCGGTGAATGCGAGAACCAGGTCGGGTTCCCACTCACTCAGTGCGTTCACAATCCAGATTCTTTCGTGTGTGCTGCTCCATGCGCAAACCGAGGCGTTCAGGACCTCGATTCTCTTGTTTTTTGCCGAACCTTTCTCATTCAGGATTTTTTCAAGATAACCGGAAATGGTCCCGTCGGGTGATGGTGCGCCTACGCCGTAGGCGGTTGAGCCTCCGATCATGAAGATCCGGTAAACATCCGCGGGCCTGGGCAGGACCAGATCCTGTAACGAGCGCATGTGTTGGCTGTTGAACGGTCCCTCCATCTGGATGCCCGGTTCTGGTTGATAACCCACAAAGGGCGCAGGCTGGCTGATCTGGTTCCACGATATCGCGTCCAGGTCTGTTTGCTGGCCGGTTGAATAGCAGTCACGGACGTGCCGGATGCGTGCCTCGGAAGCCCCGGAGGATTTCAATACGTCCGCGAGCGAGATCCTCTCCTGTCTGGCATGGAACAACCTGCCGAGTTCACGTCGTTTGTGTTGCAGGCTGAGGCTGGCGATGACCAATCCCGACGCGATGACCAGCAGGATAATTGAAAGGGCCATCAGGCTGAACAAAAACTTTTTTCGTTGGGGAAGGGAATCGGTCATCTTGTGCTTCTTCCGCCGGGCCAGGCCTGAGTGTCAGGCGTTTGTTCAATCGTGCATCCGGCCCGGGACGCCCGCAAGACTTTTTAGTCGCCGGCAGTCATTCTTTTCCCGATATGCCGGAGCCTGCCTGATGTATGCCATGTCCAGTCTGCCTTTTTCCCATGCGGGCCTGGCTCACCGGTTGAGCCCGGGCCTTGCGGTCGGGAAGGATCCGGGGATATGCCGGGGATGGAATTTCCTGTTGGCAACCGATCAAAGCCTGATAAGGTTAGAGGGGAAGCTCTATGCAGGACAGCAGCAAGCCAACGATACTTGTCATCGATGACGAGACCAGCCTTCTCAGGCTGTTTGAATACTCGATCAATGGACTGGGATATGATGTTGTCTCGGGTGCCACGGCGGCCGATCTTCGGCGACTCATTGTTGAACGCCGTTATGACGCGCTGCTACTCGACATGATGCTTCCGGATGGAAACGGCATTGAACTGCTTGAGGGGATCCGGACCAGCCACCCCGATCTTCCGGTCATCCTTATCACGGCATTTGGAACAATCGACCATGCCGTCGATGCAATGAAAAAGGGGGCCTTTGATTTTCTTCCCAAGCCTGTTGACCTAGACCGGTTGACCATGATTATCCGTAATGCAGTTGAACATCACAACTTGCGTCGTGAGGTCCGTGTCCTCAAGCGGTGTATCAACCCGCCCTCCTCATTCCAGGGTATGGTGGGCGGTAGCGAGATCATGCTGACCCTCTACACGTTGATCGAGTCGGTTGCGCCGACATCGGCAACGGTTATGATCACCGGTGAAAGCGGTGTCGGCAAGGAACTGGTCGCCAGTGCTGTTCACAAGGTTTCTCAGCGCCATGAAAAGCCGTTTGTTGCGCTGAACTGCGCCGCGATCCCGGGTGAGCTGCTGGAGAGCGAGCTGTTCGGGCACGAGAAAGGTTCGTTTACGGGGGCGATCGATCGTCGTGAGGGGTGTTTTAAGAGGGCCGATCAGGGCACCTTGTTCCTCGACGAGGTTTGCGAGATGGACCTTGGATTGCAGGCCAAGCTGCTGCGCGTGCTGCAGGAACAAAGCTTTTACAGGGTCGGTGGCTCAGATCCCATCCGGGTCGACGTTCGGATCATTGCGGCCACCAACCAGGAGCCTCATGAGGCTGTCGCCGCAGGTCATTTCCGTGAGGATCTTTACTATCGGCTCAACGTGGTTCCGGTCCGTGTCCCACCGCTTCGTGAGCGTGTTGAGGATATCGGCAATATAGCGACGAGTTGCCTGCTCGAATTTTCAAGGGAGAACCAGCGGAACTTCGCGGGGTTTGACCTGCAGTCCCTGGCTGCAATGGAACAGTTCCACTGGCCGGGCAATGTGCGTGAACTCAGGAACGTCCTCGAGAAGATCGTCGTAATGAACAACGGTGACAGGGTGCAGCTGGATATGTTGCCGGAATATATCCGCGTTCAGGATCAAAGCCCGTCGTCCCCCCCGGCGAGTGAAAAGGGTCCCCTTCCGGCTCCCGCTTTCGGGCCGCCCGACCGCAATTTGATCCGGCCAATCTGGCAGATCGAGCGGGACCAGATTCAGCAGGGACTGGACCTCTGCGGGGGTAATGTCCAGGAGGTCGCACGCAGGCTTGAGATTTCGCCGGCAACGCTTTACCGGAAGATCGAGAAATACGGGCTGGTCAAATGAACCCATCATCCGGAAGGATCAGCGCGATCGGGGATGCACCGGTACCGTTGGACGGTTATGTGCAGTGTCGTGGGTCACGGGACGACTTCATTTCGGGCGGCCGCCGATATCTCGATGACCTGAAGGGGTGGTTGTTCCACGCCAACCCCTACCTTGGCGGTCTCCGGGTGGTTCGTCAGTATTCGCGCGCCCACGACGATTTGCTCAATCTTGCCTATCAATATACCGTGGAAAAGTGGAAGTCGGGAAACGGGGTCAAGCCACCCATGATCTCACTGGTGGCATTGGGCGGGTATGGACGCCGTGAACTTTGTATGGGCTCAGACATCGATATCATGCTTCTGGTGAAGGATATGGATGGGGCCAGCGAGGATTTCATCAAGCAGCTTTACATGCTGTTGACAGACCTCCGCCTCAATCTCGGGCATTCCACGCGGACTATTGATGATGCAGTGGACCGAATCGGCCAGGATATCGACTCATCGACATCGATGGCGGAGGCCCGTTTGGTATGTGGCAACCAGGCCCTCAGCGGCCAATTCATGGACATTATCGCCCGACAGATCCGTCGAAAATTCCGCCGCTGGTTCCTGCGCAATATTTATGGGGGTTGGGTTGAGCGGCGCGACCAGTTTGCGAACACGGTCTACCTGCTTGAACCCAACCTGAAGAGTTCGGCCGGTGGCCTGCGGGATGTGCATACGGTTCGCTGGCAACTTTTCGCCGTCACCAACTCGGCGGAGCTGAAAAACCTTGGGAAGCTGGCCGGTTTCTATGAGGATGAGCTGCGCCGTTTCCGGGATGCAGTTGCGATGATCCTGACCGTCAGGAATGAGGTTCACCTGCTTTCTGACGGAAAGAATGACCAACTTTATTATTTCCACCAACCTGATGTTGCACGCCGTCTCGGTTACCAGGAACAGGAACACCGGATGGCTGAGGAGGTCTTCATGGCCGCCCACTACCAGAATGCCCTGATGGTCGCGCGCTATTCCGAGCGTGCAATCAACATCATCACGCTGGGTGAAAAATCCATCATGCAGGGGCTTCGCAAGAAACTGACCAGCCGGAGGCTGGACCCCCATGTCACAATCAAGGGTATCATCATCTCCGTGGACCCGGCATACCCGTCGTATTTTTCAGATCAACCAGACAGGATCATGCAGATCTTCGAGCGGAGCATCCGCTGGGGATGCAGGCTCGGGAACCGCACACGCGACTGGGTTGCACGGGCTGCGCGGTTTCTGCCCGAATCCTTTGCGGCGGATCGCCGGAATCAGGAGATTTTCCTGAGGATCATCAGCCACAATCATCATGTCGCGTATACGCTTTATGACATGCACGCAAGTGGCATCCTAAGCCGGTTGATTCCTGAGTTTGCTCACCTGCGCTGCATGGTCAGGATAGATCATTACCACCAGTTCACGGTTGATCACCACACGCTGCGTGCAATCGAGATGGCCGAGGGGTTGCTTGCCGATCCCGGGGGATCCTCGACCCTGCCGGGCCGGATCGCCCGTCAACTCCACCGCTGGGACCTGCTGAACATGGCCCTGCTGATGCACGATATCGGCAAGGGGCTGGGAAGCGGTCATGCGATCAGGGGCGGGAGAATTGCCTCCCGGGTATGCGAGAGGCTTGGGATGCCTCCCGAGGATGTCGAAATGGTGAGGTATCTTGTACTCTCCCACCTCAAGCTCAACCATGCCGCAATGCGACGTGACCTTTCCGATCCGGATGTCGCCCGGCAGCTAGCCGGGGAGATTGGCAGCCTGGAAAGGCTGAAGATGCTTTACGTCCACACGGTCTGCGACCTCAAGGCGGTCAGTAACGAGGTATGGACCGACTGGACGGCATCGCTGCTGGCCACATGCTATCAGGCCACGGCGGCCGTCCTGACGGGATCAGCAAGCCGGGAGCCCATGGTTTCACCCGACAGGAGAGCGCTTTACCCTGTGATGCTGCAGCAGGCAAACCGGATTTATGGGGCTGAACTAGGGGGGATCCCCGTCGGGGAACTGAAGGAGAAGATACAGGCCTTCCTGCAGCATGTCTCCGAGCGTTACCTGCTGATGACACGCATTGGGATCATGGCGCACCATTTTCAACTCAGGCAGCAATTGAATGAGGAAAACCTGGTTGCCTGGAAGCTGTTGCCCGACAACGGATCAGGGCTGAACCAACTGGTGGTCTGTGCCAGTGACACCACCGGCCTGTTCAGTAATCTCTGCGGTTCGATAACCGCAAAGGGGATCAACATCCGCTCGGCCAAGATATCCTCGACCACGGACGGTTATGCATTGAACACGTTTGATGTCACCGACATGGAGAACCGGACACTCCCGGTGGAATACCGGATTGAAAGGTTGAGGCGGGATCTCAATCAGGTCTTGCATGGCCGGAAGGCAATCGACCAGCTGATGTCAGAACACAGGGCCCGTTCAAGGCGCCGGCCCAGGAGGGAGGCACCCCATCCGGACAGCGTTTCCTTTGACAATGACTCATCACAGGAATGCACGATCATTGAGGTCAGGACTTCCGATCGTGCGGGGGTCCTGTTTGCGATCACCGGTGCGCTGACCGAATGCATGCTTGATATTCAGCGTGCCATGATCGGGTCTGAGGCATATGGAGTGGTGGACGTCTTCTACGTGACCGATCTGGAATACAACAAGATCCATGATGAGAGCCGATGCGGCAAGATCGAGGTAACCATTCTGAATGCACTCGGTCGTTACGCAGATCATGAGAATACATCTGATGCAGGTGAACTGCATGTCTGATCGGGGAAGAATGGGCAGGAAATCAAAATCAACGGGTGTGGGTTGTATCGTGATCTTTGACGACGAGCCCGGTATGGGCCGGATCTTGGTCAAGACACTGTTGGCCCAGGGTTATGATACGCACGCGTTCACCAACCCCCAGGAAGGCATGGAGGCACTGGGTGAACTGCAGCCCGATGTGTTGTTGACGGATGTCCGGATGCCCCATCTCAACGGCATGGATGTGCTGCATCGCATGCGGGATGAATATCCCGATGTCTCGGTCCTGGTGTTTACGGCATTCGGGACTGTGGAGGGAGCGGTCGAGGCGATGTCGGCCGGTGCGCTGAACTACATCACAAAACCGTTCGACCAGTCCAACCTGCTGGCCCAGGTGTCACGTGCGGTCGATCATCGCAGGATTCTACAGGAGAACCGGCGTCTCAGCCAGCAGCTGAGCAGGGGAGCGGATGGTGGCCGACTCATCGGCGAAAGCCCTGCCATCCAGCAGGTGCGTGACATGATCAGCCGTGCCGCCCCGACCGGGTCGTCTATTCTGATCACCGGCAGAAGCGGCGTGGGCAAGGAGCTTGTCGCGGCGGAGATTCACCGCCAGAGCGATCGCAGCCGAAACCGCTTTGTCGCGATCAATTGTGCCGCAATTCCAGGTGATCTGCTGGAAAGCGAGCTGTTCGGCCATGAACGTGGCGCGTTTACCGGCGCCGATCGCTCGAAGATGGGGCTGGTTGAGCTGGCGCAGGGCGGCACGTTGTTTCTGGATGAAATTGCCGAGTTGCCGGTGGAGATCCAAGTCAAGCTTCTGCGGGTATTGCAGGAGCGGGAGATCCAGCGTGTCGGTGGATTGAAAACCATCAATATCGATTTGCGGCTGATTGCGGCAACCAACCGCAACCTGGAAGCCGAGATGCAGGAGGGACGGTTCCGGCAGGATCTGTACTTCAGGATCAATGTGATCAATATCGAGATTCCGCCACTCAGGGATCGCCGGGAGGACATCCCGCTGATCACACAGCGGTTCCTCGGCCGCATCAAGCGCGACCTGGCCCGGCCGGGCCTGTATCTGACCGATGAAGCGGCCTGTATCCTGCAGGATTATGACTGGCCGGGGAATGTCAGGGAAATGGAGAATGTGCTGGAACGCGCGGTCGTTCTCTCCAAGGATGATAAAATCGATGTCAAGGACCTTGCTGTGGATTTGCGGAACCAGGCGATGCCGCTTCAGGAGGAGATCAGGAAACCGGATGGAGAAGGCATGGTTACATCGGGACCCGGGGGGCTGCAGGCTGGACAGGCCGTTTCGGGGGAAATCCCGATCAATTACCGTCAGGCGAGGCACGAATTCGATCGGGGCTACCTGTTATCGTTGATTGACCGTGCGGGGGGGAACATAACCCGTGCCGCGAAGTTGTCTGGAATCAGCCGGCGAAACCTGTATGACAAGCTGAACAAGGTCGGGCTGGCCGATCAGGTTATTCGAAAACGCTGATTTCAATCCAGGATGTCGTGGCAGTAGTCCTGTAATTCCCGATCATGAGGGACAGATCGACGCAAAGTAGGATGGGGGCCGGTTCTTGCAGGCGAGGCGGTATGGGATCTGATTCTTGACGGGTTGCCGTACGCGAAGCATGATAAGGACGGAGTTTGCTGCAAGTGGGTGGGTAGCTCAGCTGGCTAGAGCACCGGCCTTACAAGCCGGGGGTCCAGGGTTCAAGTCCCTGCCCACCCACCATTTTAAATCCAGTTAAATCAGTGTTCACGTTTTCGGTTTGATATCGTCCCGAAATTTCATTTTGTCTTCATTCCGGCTTGATTCCCTCTACGTTCCCGGAAACATTTCGGAAACATTTCCCCCCGGCTGCTTCGGTGGCCGGGGATTTTTTTAGGCTTACACTTTTTGCTAGGTAAAGACGTTTTTGGCAATCTGAATGTTTCGCGGTCGGGAACATGAGTGGGGAACGTCAAGTGAGGTCTGTCTCGTTTAGTGATTAGTTGGATCCACCTCATTACTCGATGAGGATCGCTTTACCCGACCCGTGGATTATAAGGCGACAGGGGTGGAGTGTTAAGAAGGGTCTGACCGTGTGTATCACTTCAAGAATCAATATCGAAAAAATATATATATAATGTCTCTGCAGTCCTCGTCGGTTGATACATGCATTAACTCCCCAAGATACCCCCTGCTTTCATTTCAATCCGTCAATCACAATTAATAATTATTTAGCAATCAGTCCGTACTGAAGTCGCGCGGTCGCATCACTCCACGCTAAAACGCAGTAAATCGAACGAATTACCATTAATAATCGCGTATCTATCTCTTAAATTGGTGATTTTTATCATCAAAGCCTGTATTATGTGTGTGTCTTGGAAGTCATGACCGTCAGGTCCTAAGATTTACCTAGCTCCCCTTAATGAATCCAGAGTGCACATCCATAGAACAGGGTAGAAAGGTAAATTTTGACCTACGCTCTCACCATATTGAAGCCATCTTCCAGATATCAAGGTTTTTAACAGTCGTCCTGCCGCCATCGGAAAATAATTCAATTCCCAAGTCTGCCGGTGGAACAGAAATGTTCTTGGTATAAACAACCCAATTGTTCGCAAAGACTTCCATGATATATTGATCAAGGAAAATATGGAGTCGAAGAGCGGATTCCCCTAGCATCAGATCGGCAGGAATTCTTTCCCCGCTGACTACCAAGTGCTGACCGTCAAAGCTGATAGGCACAAATCGAGTGCCGTCCTCCGAACGGCACATCCTAAGACCAAACTCTTTCGCTGTGCCCGGAATGAATGCTACTTTGATTTCAAGCATGTTTCCTTCGATACCATGAATCAGGTGCGATGAATCGACGAGGTTCATGTCGGAAACCGTATAGTTCTCCCGGCGTAGCTTGGATAATGCCTCAATAGGCCGCTGAGCTAATTTTCCGTCCGGTCTCAGTGACAATACCCGAGGCAACGACAACCCCCCCGTTGCCAATCCCATGTAGATCCGGCGGCCATTCTTATCTTCAAACGGTGTACACCCATAGAATTGTCCGGTATATTCGGCATGACCGTGAACCATGGGAATGTGCTTCTCGCTGCCGACAAAATCCACGAAGCTGTGAACTTCCGGATGGAATCTGTAATTCTCCCAGTCAAATCTGCCGGTATAGTATTGAGTCGGGCCGAAGGGCTCGAAAATGACCACCCATTTATCTCCCAGTTGGAACATTTCAGGTTCTTCCCACCCTCTCGTTTCAGCAGTATACGGAACACTGATAAACTCCCACTTGATCAAATCGTCTGAGGCATGCAAGGAGAAACATCCCTTGTATTGGTCGCCGACTTTTCTCTGCCCTCCAAGAATCATGTACCATCGATCCGCATGTTTGAATACACTGCAATCCGTGCCGTGAGTCATAGGGTTATCTGGAGTATCTGTGATCACCGGATTTGTCGAAAGCTTCCGCCAATTTGTTAAATCCGCATTCCCAACAGCCCCGATTTGCACTAGGGGTCGTTCCGAACTTAGGCCCGTGTAGAAGATCATCGGCACACCGTCATCGCCCGTTACGACTGCACCGGCTTGACAAACAAACTCTCCTGCGTCCACCGAGGGCCAAATCTCTACATCCATCTCCTCCCAATACACTAGATCCTTCGAGCGAGCGTGCCTCCAAAAACTGTGGGGATAGATAACTTTCCTGGGGTTCCAAAAAGGGTCGTAGATGTGAAATAAGTGATAGTATCCATTGTGATAAACACAAGTCGGCCCACTTCCGATACCGAACACGGTCGGTACATAATGGTAACCGCGTCGTGGTCGGGCTGTACGTTCAGCCCTCTTGACATTTTCATTGGCACGTTGAAGTACATCAGCGTCATGCAGGATATCCCTTCGGGGGGTGTCACTTTGAATTATGTGATCAGCACAGATGAACCCCTCAGATCCGGCATAATTATCCACAAGCTGGATCTGTGCAGTCTTGCCCCGCAATGTTCGAACATCCCAGGTCGCCCATTGCAGCTCAACCGCACCGTCAGGCCTAAGGCCAGTCCCTGTTTTTGTCCGAATCACAACCCTATCCTCAACTGCAAGGCGATGATGTCCCTTGTTTAATATATCGAAAGATAATGGTAATCCGGTATCATCGACGAGTAGATTCACACAACATTCGTCCCCCCAGAAATCCTTTGGCACTTTTATATCCAGGCGGTTACCAGGGTGATATCCCCCGGCAATCAGGAAGTTGATATAATCCCGTTCAATTTTAAAGGGAGGTGAAGTCAGAATCCCTGTTGCCTTCACTCCACCGTGATGTGAGTTTGCAAGCCGTTCACTCAAGAATCCCAAGATGTAAGGTTGATCAGGAATTGCGCCTCTCGTTGGCCCGTAACCAAAGGCCTTGCCCGAAATCTGCCAGTCTCCATAATCACCTTTTTCAAAATCAGCGACCAAAATGTCCTCAGCAAAAGAGGCATTGCACAAAAAAACGAAAAATAAAATTAATAAAAGATTCATATTATTATTAGCCGAGTTTTCCCATTTGACTGACTGATCCTGATTGTTTTATCCGATTCAGTCAACATTTTCATCTCACAGGGTATCAAAGTAAAGCCAATTGACCCCGGTTCTAGGTCTGAACTCAGAGTATGCGAATTCCTCGTGGCCAAAACTGATACTTATTCAGTGAAACCGGCTCCATTCTCCAACAGAAGGGCGTAGTTTTCCCTGTGGTTTTTGGATCATTGTGTTTTTCAACAAGATCTTCAAGCCAACCTGCTCCCGAACATACCCATAATCGGTTGATCTTTCCACATCACCCGACCCGTGGATTATACGGCGGATGGGGTGTTAACTAGTATCAGGTACAAATTTTGACGTTTTGGAATAGTAACCATGGGTTGACACTGATGACCGAAGGATGATGTGTCCCCTTAAACGAGTCCTGAATCTATGTTAGGATTTGGGCAAAATGAAGCTGCAATTGCCATGATCAACCGCTGTAAAAGTTCCGGATCATTCCTTCAATGTGTTTCCGCAGTTCGCTTTCAATATCCTTGGCATGTGGGGCAATGAGGGGACCGTGATTGGCCAGCACCCGGCAAAAACATCCTATGCCGGGGCCCGGGGGTGGGCCATGATATCCACATATTCGGAGGATGCACGGCATCCCGCATGGTCTGCAAACATGATTTTCATGCTCCGGGTGAAGCCCTACGACGGGGATGTGGAGGTTCTGACGGTCACGACCACCATGAACCGATGGCCGGGGAACTGGGCAAGACGAAGGCTTACTTTGCCGAGGCCTACGCCAGCATGGCCCCCGACGCCCGTACAATCACCTGGGGTGCGAACGATTTGGGAAGAGACAATGTCTCACTCAGGGAGGTTGTCCTGCCAGAAGGTTGGAATCCGCTCCTGAAAACCGCCCCCGAATGATAACATGACCCACATTCATGGCAGGCCCGACTTTGCTGGCTGGAACATTTTACGGGTCTCAAGGGGAGTGGGAGTTCAGTTCAAAGTGGGGGAATGATGCAATTCTCGAGGCTGATGTTTCTTCTGGCCCTAGCAGCGATCTCTTCAGCGTCCAGCGGTTTTCTCCATGCCCGGTTGCAGGGTCATGGTGCACCTGCAGTCTTAAACAGCAATGCCATCTTGGATGCGGGTGATGATGAAGTTCCCCAGGTGGCGACCGATGGATCGGGAAACTGGGTTGCGTTATGGTATTCAAACGAGAATCTGGGTGGAACAGTCGGGACGGACTGGGATATTTTCTTTTCGCGTTCAACCGACCATGGTGCGAACTGGAGTGACGTGTCTGCATTGAACTCGAATGCCTCCAGCGATAGTGAGCAGGATTTTATGGCGGATATATCAACGGATGGTGCGGGGAACTGGGTCGTGGTTTGGGATTCTGCCGAGAACCTGGGTGGCACGATCGGCATGGACAGGGATATTTTCTTTTCGCGTTCAACCGACAACGGTCTGAGCTGGAGAGCGGTGGCCACGTTGAACAGCAATGCAGCAAAGGAAAACGGCACGGAAAAGAGCCAGCAGGGTAATGAAGATGGGGGAGGAAGCTGGGT
>CAYYNQ010000063.1:0-9565 GCA_964473105.1 uncultured Candidatus Sumerlaeota bacterium
TGTCTTCCCAAGAGCCCGAATTGGCCCGCGATAAGGGATTTGAACTGATCATCCACGGCATAATCATGGTTGCCCGGCAAGTGGTAAACCGGAAACGTCAGACGTCCGATGGCCTTCAGTGCCGGGCCGAAACTCGCGAAGTCATGGTCGATCAAATCACCAAGGTGAATGACGAAGTCGAGGTTCATTTTGTTTAGGGTTCCAACACAATCCTCCAGTTTTTGCAATGACTTCCGGTAATACCGGTTGTATAGCGGCTCACAGTCACAGTACTGTACATCTGTAATGACGCCAAAGGTGACCAAGGATTGAAGGATTTCTGGCAATTTTATTTTTTCCTTGACCCTGGCCCCCGGGGAACTTCCGTTTCATGGGGAGCCGACCTTGATCAAGGTCCGTAACGGATGAGGTCACCCTGGCTTGTTGTGCCGTTCGAGGGATCATACCGCAATGCCGAGCCCATACCCATGCCGTCCGTCATGATCCCGTAGATGGGCAGACTATTATGAACAGCTATTTCCATGGCCATGGCACCCACTTCCTTGTCCGGGCCGGTGGATATCATGAACCATTCCGGTATGTTGAAGCCAACTGTTCCCGTCGACAGGCCCCCTATTGTATTTCGGTAATCATTGCGCTGTGACTGGTCCGGCGTGTTTGTCGAGTTGAAATACATGAAAGTATGTTTGTGATGATGGTCATGTGGTCCTGACATCATCGGTTCCGACATCATGATTCGCGGGTCAAACACGTCGAGCGGGAGATCCGTCATGTAGGAAATTGGCGTGGTCAGGTTGAAGGGGACGAAGGGCATTCGGGAATTTGCCATCATCATGGACATGTCCATCACGTTGGCGCTACCAGTCCCATCGATATTGGGTGGATAATGACTGTTGTCCACACGGTATGCCTCGAGGCCGGTCGAGATTGACCGCATGTCAGCATGGACCCTGGAGACTTTGGAACGGGTCTGTGCCTCGAGCAAGTTCGGTACTGCTATGGCTGCCAGGATGGCAATGATGGCCACCACGATCAGCAATTCGATGAGGGTAAACCCCCATGTCTTGTCGTTATACATGACATCTTCCCTGTCCGATTTATTTTCAATCAGTTATTAAATCTTATGACGAATGGTTCGGATCCCCGGGATGGGATCTGTCTTCAGGCGATTCGGGGAGGAGGGGTATCAATGAAAATTGTCGGACCAATATGCATCACGGTCTCGGTAGACGTGGGATCCGTCCTGTGATCACGGGGAAGCATGATATGTGAGCAGGGGACAAAATACTGCAATGGAATGACAGGATACATCTGGTTGTGGGCTGCGCCTCTCTGTGAACCACAGGAATCGGCAATAAGCCGCAGGGACCCCGAAATCGGGCTGGGTATATTCTGCACGGGTGTGGCAGGCAATTCGCAACGGCATTGCCCGCCTCCGGGACATGCGCTTCCGCAGCAGCAGCTGCATGATACCATTTGTTTTGATACCGGGGTCATCTTCTCGTTCAGCCGGTCCGGCAGACTCGGCTGCAGGTTCGTTTTCCCCTGTCCCGTGATTTTCTCCATTACCGGATCGGGCGGCGTGTTCGGCGAAATCATGAATAACGGGATGATGTTGCTCAACCCAATGAAGACAAGCAATCCCAGCCTGACAAGGCGCCCGCCGGTGGAACTCCGACCCCTGCCGCGTTTTGTGTAAAACATGAAGTAGCTGTACTTGGTCTGCATATAGTTGGCTCGGAATGGGGTTTATACCAGGTCGTTTTTGAGGTAATCCTCAAGGCCGAGTAGGTCCTTGACATCATCGAAACTCACCGCCGAGGTCCCCAGCTCGTCAACACGTCCCTTTTCCCTGAGCGTTTCACAAAGCCCGCGCATGGCACTCGCACAGACCATCAGCGACTCAATCGGGCAGACGACGATCTTGTAACCTATCTCTGCCAGCCTGTCGACCGACAGAATGGGCGTCACCCCCCCGGTCAGCATGTTGACCAGCAACGGGTATTCAACACGCTTGGGTATCTGTTCAAGCTCATCAACGGTCTGGGGTGCCTCGATAAAACCGACATCAGCTCCCATTTCACAGTAATGATTGACCCTTTCAATCGCATCGTCGATTCCGTTCATCTGCCGGGCGTCAGTCCTGGCTATAATCACGAAGTCCGGGTTTTGCCGCGCCTCGACCGCAACCCTGATTTTCCTGGTCATGTCCCTGGTCGGTATGATTTTTTTCTTCTCGAAATGGCCGCAACGCTTGGGTGTCACCTGGTCCTCAAGCAGGATCGCCGAAGCCCCGGCCGCCTCGAATGTCTCCACGGTTCGTCGTACGTTGTGTAGGTCTCCGTGGCCGGTGTCACCATCGGCAATCACGGGAATCGAGACCCGACCTGCCATTCTACGGACCGCATCGGCCATCTCGCTCATCGTCAGGAAGTTCAGGTCGGGCAATCCCAATTGGGATGCACTGGTCCCGAAACCGCCAATGAACACGGATTCAAAGCCGGATTGTTCGACAATCAGTGCGGTGAAGACATCATGTGCGCCAAGGCTGCGGATCATGCCCGGGGCATTGACGAGTGAACGAAACTGGGAAACGGCAGATATCATGATCTTTACATTCCCCGTCTCAGCCGGGCTTGTTCCCGTTACCTGTGACATCCAGGCATTTCATCCTGCCCATGTCACGGATTAGCAGCCTGCCCTTCGACATCGCCATCGGCGCCCAGACATGGGGGCCATCAAGCAGTTTTGCCTCCGCCAGTTTGCTGAACCCCAATGGTTTTGCCTCGAGCAGGGACAGTACGCCATTGTCGCCGTGCAGCGCGAAAATCAGGTCATCGGCGATCAGGATCGGTCCGGCACCGAACTTGTTTTTCCGGCCAGATTTCCAGATCAGTCCCCCATCCTCATCCAGGCAGACAATCCCGTTGGGCCCGTCGCTGCTGTTGGCGTAAATATGTTCCCCGAAATGAATTGGCAGTTGGAGTTTTGATTCGCACACCCGTATCTTTACCGGGCTGGATATCGTATAGTGGTTTTCGTTCCTTGTAACCTGGAAACGATAGGATCCGGCCCCATACCCGCCGGTAATAAACATTCTGCCCCCGCCAAGGTGTATCGGCTGGGGGATGGCGATATTGCACTGCCAGTCGGTGAATGACCAGAGCACATGCCCGGTTTCGGGATCGATCCCGTGTACACCCCCATCCGGTTTTGTCCCACGCGAGGTGGCAATCAGGACTTGGTCCCGACCGTCGAGTTTCGTGATCGAGGGTGAAACATAACTGATCCTGCCTCCAAGCGGGCCGGATTTCCATGCCAGTTCGCCGCTTGTTTTGTCATATGCCACCATGCCCGCCTTTTCGGACATCGGGGCGACAATTAGTTTGTCCCTGAAAACGAGCGGAGATTGGCTGACAGCCCATTGTGGACGCCCCGCGCCCCAGTCATCCAAAAGGTGTTTCGTCCAGACAGGTTCTCGGGTCTTGGTGTCGATGCAGTGAATCTGGCCCAGAGGCCCGACCGTAAATGCCATGTTCCCATCGATCGTGGGTGTGGTGCGTGATCCGTGATAATCCCAGTCACCCGGTGCATCATAGGCGTAACTCCATGTTTCATGACCGGTCTCGAGGTCGATACAGCGCAGAACATCTTCCGTTTTCCCATTACGATCGAGCAGGTAGACATTTCCGCCCGCGATTGAGGGGCCTGCATAACCCTCGCCGACCGTCGTTTCCCATAGGATCCTGGGCCCGTCGGCTGGCCAATTGCGCGCGAGGCCCGAGTCAGGGGATGTGTTGTTGAATTCGGGGCCCATGAAATGAGGCCAGTCGGCAGACACTATCCTGAGGCCGGGTATCGTCAGAACGATCAGGAATAAAAAACAGCCTCGGCCTCTGGATCCGGGTAGAAGGATGCGCATATTGAATGATGAATCCGGTGGTGTCGTCTCAATCTGTTCGGTCTGGTTACGTATATGGTCATTCTAGCTGCCAGAGTCCAGATTGAACAGACAAAACTCCCCGGTCCCCCGGTAGTCGATTACAACCCGACATTCCTTTGGAAATCGGGGATTTACTGGCAGGCGGGTATCTGGAATGCGGGCGCAAACGGACAATCTTGAGTATTTGTAATGGGGCCCTTTCCGGATCTTCGCTGGGGCCAGAAGACGGATCTGGATCAGCGGGTTGTCGGCCGGAAGTGGCTGACATATTCATCGATGCAATGTCGGTCTGTCATCGATGAGAGGTAATCGGTCAGGACTCTGTCCAGTCCCTGGTCATCAATGCGTTTCTGCTGTTCATTGGGGAGCAGTTCGGGATTTTTCTGGTAGAGTTCAAACAGGTCCTTGAGGAAGCGGGCGGCCTTGCGATTCATCCGCAACGTGATTGGGTGTTGATAGACCGAAGCCATCAGGAATTCCCTCAAATCCTGCTGTTTTTTGGCCATATCCTGGCTGAAATTCACGAGAGGTTGTTTGAGCTTTTGAATTTCGTCCGGGGAATTTGGCTCATCGCAGGCCTCCATATTGAACAGCGTGGTTTCGAGCACATCGTCCACCATGCAGTCGATGAGCATTCCCAGTCCGCGGAATCGCCCAAATGATTCACGGCTGCTCTTGGGAATTTGGCCGCGGGCCGATTCCCATAATTCCCAGACCCATGGGACGTCTGAGAGTTGTTCCTCGTCAAGGATGCGCATGCTCAATGCATCGTCGATGTCATGGGAGTTGAACGCGATCTGGTCGGCCAGATCCACGAGTTGTGCCTCAAGACAAGGTGCTGAGCCGTCCTCATTGTATTTGTTGATCGACGGTTTGTCATAGGCGGTTGAGTGGCAGGCAATGCCGGCACGGACCTCAAATGTCAGGTTCAGGCCCGGACGGTCATGAAACCGCTCTTCCAGCAGTTCGACAACGCGCAGGCTCTGGTTGTTGTGTTCGAATCCCCCACTTTCGGCGAGCAACTCGTTCATGACAGTTTCGCCGGCATGTCCGAATGGCGTGTGACCGAGGTCATGGCCCAGCGCGATCGCCTCGGTCAGGTCGGGGTTGACCCTGAGGGCCATGGCCATCGTGCGGGCGATCTGGGTGACCTCAAGCGTATGGGTCAGTCGTGTGCGAAACATATCCCCGGAATGGGTGACATAAACCTGTGTCTTGTATTCGAGTTTTCTGAAAGCGTTGCAGTGGATGATTCGATCTCGGTCGCGCTGGTATTCCGTCCTCAACCAGTGGGGGGATTCCTCAACCTCGCGGCCCCGGGAGGCGGCGCTTCGACAGCCGAAGGGGGCAACCAGTTCCTCCTCGCGTCGGGTCATGTTTTCTCTCAAGTTGCGATGCTGTGTGCGCATGTTCCGGTTACCCGTCTCCTCGATTTCGGCCTGTCGCTGTCCTGTCGGTTAACCGACAGGACGTTGCTTTACCCTCCGTTTCACAATTCGTGCCCGTCCTGGCAACTTTCCCTCCTCGCAATTTGCACGGTAAGCGATGATCAGGCGGGGCCTCCAGAACGACTGTTTTCGTCATGACATCTTACTTGGAATCATACAAGCACTGTGGTTGGGGCCCTGAAATAATAAGGAAACGGGGCGACCCAACGGCCGCCCCGTCCGAATAGAAGTTGTCTTCAGATAACGGTCATGTCATGCCGGGTTGCACTTCGAACAGGCTTCGCCCTTTGCAATCGATGTGGAGCAACAGGGGTGGCTACACACCCTCCCTTGAATATACGCCTTCGCGCAACAACCCCCCTCGGTGAAGGACTTTGAGACCGAGTCCATGTTTTGCCTTTCCACGCCACCCGGGTTGCATCCGGCACAGGGCTTGCCCGCGGCAATCGCCTGGACACAGCATCCGTGCGTGCAGGGTTTGCCCGCGGTATAAGCTTTTGCACAGCAACTATCTTCGGTGAAATATCTAGCCGCAGTCTCCAGTTTCTGTCTTTCTCCCGAGCCCGGGTTGCATTTTTCACAGGCCATATCGGCGGCGGCGGCCTTTACGCAGCAGGGGTGTGTGCACGCCTTGCCTCCATCCTCATAGGCCTTCGCGCAGCAACTGTCCTTGCTGAAAATAGCAGCCAGTGACTCCGTTTTACCGGCAGGGGCCTCTACCTCTTTCTTTGCCGCCTTTTTCTTTGCCGCTTTTTCCTTCATCACCTTAAATGACGCCACGTCGAATATATGCTCTTGGGCATAGACCCTGCCCGTGACGATCACGGATTGCCCGTGATTTCCGCTGATCAGGTCATTGCTTCTGTCGTTATCGAGGTAATGCAGGACGGTTCCGATGCGTGCGAATCGTGAACGGTCCTCACCGTGCGGACCGGTGATCTTCTCAACCCTGAGGCCGTGCCGACAACCATAGGCCTTGCACTGGGCCTTGGCACCCTCACTCTTCTTGAGGGAGCAGCCGATGCAGATGTTCTTTCCTGTAACTGTGACGGCATTGGGAGCGTGGTCGTGGTTATGCTGGGCGGGAAGGGTTTGGGGCAATCCGGCCAAAAGGGCGATTAAAAACATCATCCCGGGCAGAAGTCGCGAAACGTCGTGAAACTTCATAATGAACCTCCAGATATAAAACAACGCATCCTGCTTGTGCAGGTTTTGCGCAAGATGCCACTGGCCCGTCAAGAACCGGGCCATCAAGCCCGAATCCTGACGAAACTTCACTGGGCACGGCGACGATTCTGGGTTATTTGTCTCCCACGGTCAAGATGTTTTCGAGGTCCGTGGGGCCGGAGAACCCGGTCGATAGTCCGGTTCTTGTCCCTTGGATCCCGTGTGTATTTTCCGGAATGAGGGTGGCCAAAATCCCCCGGATATCGATCATTCACGGGCACAGAGGCAGGACGTGAGTTACCATCCATATTTTTGCGGCTGGGGTTGGATCATCTCTGGAACAATTTCACCCATCCCGTGGCCCAGTGTTCCTGATCTGGGAATGGGGAGATGCCAGATCAATGGGTCATCAGATCCCGGATGCGTCCCATCGCGTCCTGAATTTCCTCCGAACTCGCCGCATATGAGAACCTGAGGTAACCTTCACCCATTTTCCCAAAACTGGTTCCCGCCACGACTGCGACACCTTTTTCTTCAAGCAGTTTTCGCTGCAGGGTGATTGAGTCAAGACCGGTCCCCGTGATATTGGGGAATGTATAAAACGCACCACCCGGGTCGGCGCATCGAAACCCGGGGATATTGTTGAGTTCCCGCACAATCAGTCCCCGCCGTTCATCAAACGCCGCAACCATTTCCCGGACTTCATCCTGGGGCCCTTCCAAGGCGGCCACGGCGGCATGCTGTGCGACCGCATTCACGCAGGAATACGAGTTGATCGCAAGCCTTTCGGCATGCGGAAAAAACTTTTCGGGCCAAACCCCGTAACCGATCCGCCAGCCCGTCATGGCGTAGGTCTTACTCCAGCCGTCGATCACGATCAACCGGTCGCGGATCGTGGGATATTGAAGCAGGCTCACGTGCTCGCGACCGCCGTGGAGGATCCGGCTGTAGATCTCATCACTCAGGATGGCGATCTCGGGCCGGGATTCCAGCCCTTCCAGTAATTTTTCGATCTCACCGGCCGGCACGACACCACCCGTCGGGTTTCCGGGGCTGTTCAGGATGATCAGGCGGGTTCGATCCGTGATTTTTTCCAGCAGCTGGTCGGCATCAAAGGAAAAGCCTGTTGCCTCGTGCAGTTCGATCGGCACCGGCACCGCGCCGG
Organism: uncultured Candidatus Sumerlaeota bacterium; assembly: GCA_964473105.1. GTDB lineage: Bacteria > Sumerlaeota > Sumerlaeia > MVZB01 > MVZB01 > CAYYNQ01. The sequence goes on from CAYYNQ010000063.1 coordinate 7,724, forward strand.
TGAAGTTAATGAGCGATTCATAGATGGGGAATCCCGGGTTTGGATACATGATTTCCGCGCCGGGTTCACCGAAAAGCAGAATCGCGAAGTACATGACGGGCTTTGCCCCGGGTGTGATCAGGACGCGGGACGCATCCACCTCTACCTGATGCCGACGGTTCAGGTCTGCGGCAACGGCCTCTCGAAGCCTAGGAATCCCGGCTGCCGGCGTATAGCCATGTGCGCCGCTATCAAGCGCGGATTTTGCCGCCTCCACGATGTGGTCGGGGGTCCGGAAATCCGGCTGGCCAATACCGAGGTTGATGATATCCCGCCCTTCAGCTGTCAGTTGCTGGGCACGGGCGAGCACCTCGAAGGCGGTTTCGGTTCCAAGTCTTCCCAGTGCATCAATGAGTATTGGCATCTAAATTTAACGTTCCCAGTATTCGGGGTCGGAGACCCGGCCAGGTATTCGACTTGCCTTGCAGAAATCCCGGCGTTTTTATTGGTTTCGATCTGTCAAAACGGGCTGTGTCCATCGGGGGGGACACAGCCCGTGTTCAGTCCATTGGCCTATCATCACGCAGGCGGCCTTAGAACAGGTTTGTCGGGCGGCGTGTCCAGGATGTTTTGCTGTCCTTTGCGATCTGTTCCAGCTTCTCGACGTATGCACCGGTCTGCGTCAGGATATGGTGCATGTCGTTTCCAAGGCTGACGAAGCGGAAACCCTTGTCAAGGAACTCGCCGACACGATCGGAGCCGAACAGGAAAAGTCCGAGGATGACATCATTCTTGTTGGCTTCCTCAACTAATTTCTGGGTTGCCGCACCCAGTTCGTCGGAGGTATACATGTGCGGGAACTCATATTTCTCAAACAGCCCCATGGACATGCACAGGTCGTTCTGGCCGAGGAATAGGATATCGATCCCGGGTATTGCCGCGATCTCCTCCATGTTCTCGATGCAGGACGCTGTCTCGACCTGCAGCGCCACCATGATGTTCTTATTGGCGTTGGGGACGTAACCGAGCAGTCCGGCCTTGTTGGTGCTCCGCTGGGGGAAATAGACCGAGCGTGTGCCAGCAGTTGGGTAGAGGGCGCAACTCACACCCTGACGTGCCTCCTCAGCATTGTTGATGTAGGGGATCAGTACGCCGTCGGCTCCAAGGTCGAGCGCCTGCTGGATACCGGAGCGGTCGCTGTAACCGCCGACACGTACCATGGACTTGGCCCCTCCGTCACTGATCGCGCACAGCATGGCCGACAGGTTTTCACCGTTCATTGGTCCGTGCTGGGTATCGACGAGCAGCCAGTCGTAACCGCTGCAGGCGAGCTGTCCAGCTACACTGGGGCTATGTGAATTGACGAAGACCCCGAACTTCGGGTTCCCGTTGCGTAACTCTGACTTAAAAGTTTCTCCACTCATGGTTAAACCTTCTTTACTGGTGGTTAGTAGTTATCGCGATGCAAAATACGCGAACCACTCTTGTATCAAGCGTCAGTGCGATTGTCAATCGACAAACCGGGGAATCAGGGCAATCGCACATGCTCAGGTTGGGTCGACCAGCGAGCCGACCGGCCATGTCGGGATCAGGTTTAACTTGATATCATCCGGTATCACCCTTTACGGGTAGACAACGCCGTCCCTGATGCAATGGATGACGGAGGGACTACCGGTTGTTGTGAAGCTGTTTAATCCACCAGAGCAGAAATAAAACTTGCCTCCGGTGGCATCGCCGTTATGTCCGAAGCCGAAGGAATAATCCCCCGCAATACAATTGGTAAATGTGCCGCTCGCCGTACCGTAGCTAACGAAGGAAACAAAAAAACCAGAGCAGTAGATAAATGATACGCTTGCCGTGCGG
>CAYYNQ010000064.1:0-5764 GCA_964473105.1 uncultured Candidatus Sumerlaeota bacterium
TCCCATCCCAGAATCCCCGGGCCCTGATGATCACGGGAGGGTCGACATTGAAAGGTCTGGTGAAGCGCTGTGAATCCCGGGTTGGATCCGACCCATCCAGGGTATAATGAATGTCCGCCTTCCAGACAGGACTGCTCAGGCTAACTGTCGTTCGATCGGTGAAGGCAATGCCTTTCCCATAGGCGGCGAGGTTTATATTCACAACTTCCTGACGGGACCATACTCGGTCAATATGTTTGGGCTCGAGTCCCTCCTCCAGATGATATGACGATGAACCGTCGTCGCCCTGCTGGACCATCCAGGCATCGAGTTTTTCCCGCAGCCCCGACAGGAGCTCCCCGTTTGCAGGATCCCCCGCCAAGTTATGGAGTTCGTAGGGATCTGTCCGTAAATCATAAAGTTCAACCGGAGGCCGGTGGAGATGTACTTCAATCAGCCCGGCCGCAACTGGGTCGGCTTGCGCCTTCCTGAGCCATGATTCCCAGACGACCCATTCATGTTTTTCCCTCCTGGGCAGATTGGTTGCCCAGTAATCGGGGAATTCGAAATGGGAATCGATATTCCAGATGTATTTATGGGTTTTGGTGCGGATCGCCCGCATCGGATAAACAGTCGTGACACCGTAAGTCATCACGGCATAGATCTCCTGCTGGACATCATCTGTTTCCCCAAGCATCACCGGCAGGAGACTCCTGCCATCCAGTACCTCACCCCCGCACCCTTCAACAACCCCGCCCACATCCCCCCCGGCGATATCGATGAACGTCGGCACGATGTCAACAATACTCGCCAGCGCTTGCGTTCGTGTCCCGGGCTTGATTTTTCCCGGCCATCTCACGATGAATGGCAGCTTGATCCCCGAGTCATACATGTTCCATTTTTCGCGTGGCCAGTGTGACCCGTGATCCGATGCGTAAATCGTCAGGGTATCATCCTCCAAACCGGCATCCTTGAGCAGTTTCAGGACATTCCCGACCGCGTTGTCCATGAATGTGATCTCGGAGAAATAGCGCGCCCTCTGTGAGCGTGTCTCCGGCGTATCAACCAGGTATGGAGGAATCTCGACCTCATCCGGGCTATAAGGGTAATCGTCCTGGCCGTGATCAAAGGACCAGTGCGTCTCGAAGTGGTTCATAATAATGCAGAACGGCTTGTCCCCGGGATCGGCGAGGATGCCCTCGACCTCTTTCCCGTGTCCTCTATGGCCCAATATCTCGTCACGATACTCAAATGGAAAACTTTCCTCCGGCTTGATGTGTTGTTTCCCGAGCAGGATGACACGATAGCCCAGGGATTTCATATAATGCGCCATGCTTTTTGTGCCGGGTTTGCAGGAACTGTGGTTGGGGTGCGCACCGTTGCGGATCGGATTCAGTCCCGTGTAGAGTGCGGCCCGGCTTGGCCCACACATCGGGGCCGGGGTGATCATGTTCTCAAACAGCATCCCCTCCTGTGCAAACCGGTCGATGTTGGGCGTACTGACATGACTGTTCCCGTAACAGCCATGATCGCGCTGCGTGGTATCGTCGGTGAAGATCATGAAGATATTCGGCCGCGGGGATGGACCTCCGGAAGCCTGGATATTGAAAGCACCCGACAGGGATGAGATGGCAGCAGTCCCGGCCGCTGCCTTGACAAAATCACGTCGTTTCATGCGTGAATGCTCCTTCCCAAATGATCTCGATCAGGGTCATGATATTCATGTGATGACACCCGGCCCGGTAGCATGAACCATCACTGGCAATAATCTCAGGCATAGGGCCGATAATGTCGCCGTATAGCGGGGGGGGGAGGGGGGAACATCAAGTCATATTCCATGTCGCCTGCCCCAGGACTGCGTTCACAAGATCGTCCGGTATCATCTTGTTGTCCTGAATCAATAAGGAACGATCCGGCCTAGCGAACCGGGTTGATGCGTCCGCCATCCCAGTAGACCAGCTGCCCCCCGCTGACCGTCCCGTTGGTTGGGTCATAAAGGTAGGCTGTGATGCGAAGCTGTCCCTTGTTGTGCCACTGCCGATCGGGGCCGCAGCTCTCCATCTTCCATCGCTCCCTCTGGGAGGGATGACGGCCCACGGGATATTCAGCGTCCTCAGCGCCGGGAAGATATTCCCAATCCTCACCGCCGATCGGATCTGCCCACCAGATGAACGAGATTCGCCTTCCACCCCAATAGGCACCGCTGGATGGGATCTGGTTGCTGTTGAAAAAATCGTAGGGAACCTCGGAAAGATATGAGATGGGGGTGCTGAGCAGAGTCCCGTTGTGCATACGATTGTCACCTTCCACCCGGAGTGTATCGTTTGCATAGGACAAATCAGGCAACACATAAGTCCCCCCGAATGCTATCGGGACCTGGTTGTAGTCTGTGGTATACATCTCAATCGCCAGCCCGATCGTCCTCATATCCGTGAGCGCGCGAGAAACCCTGGCCCGCATCTGCGCCTCGAGCAGGTTGGGGACAGCCATCGCTGCCAGGATAGCAATGATCGCAACGACAATCAGGAGTTCAATCAATGTGAACGCATGTTTATTCCTGAATTTCATGAGTGGTCACCCCTTGCGTACGATCCAGCCCATGACCTGAAAAAGCTGTCACCATGATCTGAATGACACCCGGTCAGGTATCAGCTGAGATTTCGAATTTTGTCTGAGCGGACCCAGACAATCTACTCGATTCAGCTAATATTTTCAACTTCAAGGACACCATAAGAAGAAATAAGGCCGGGATCCCACCCCCCTGGCCAGGCATGAGGATCGGCAGGAAAACACCCCGGCTAACAGACCCATATCCACCCGTGTGGCTGTTATTCCTCAATGTGCTGGTGCCGGATGATCTCCGCCCAACGGCATCAGAAGGTAACCGTCCCCCACCCCACGGGAGTCCTGATATCAAAATGACGAAGGACTCGCCCAGATACTGCAGATGATCCGGCAGAGATCCCCACTATCCGCCAATTCCGGTCATCATGATAACAATGCGCGGCTGATTAAACTTGTAAGGGATGTTCCCTGGATCGCCTGAATGAAATATCGGGCCCGATCAGCGTCCCGGTGACGGGACATGTTGTCCAGCCTCCCGTAACACGTCCATACCGGATACTAAGCGATCCCCTTTTCCTTTTTCAGCTCCTCGTAGGCCTCATTGATCTCTCTGAATTTGTTCTCAGAGAACTGGACCAACTCCGGCCCCAGGTGTGAGACCTTGTCGGGGTGATACTGGGAAGCAAGTTGACGGTAGGCCTTCTTGATTTCCCCATTGCTGGCGGAAGGACTCAACCCAAGCGTGACCAGATGATCCTGACGCATGGCCTGGCTATATCGCGACCTGATCCGGTCGTGCTCCTCCGGAGCGATTCCCAACGCACCCACAACCAGCTGTATCGCATTCATCTCGCCTTCGGTGAGAATATGGTCCGCCATCGCAATCTGGTAAAGCAGATCCAGCATCAACAGCCTTTGCTCACGCACGGCAAACTTATCAAACACCCTGCAGACCTCCTGCAGGTCGGGATTGACCCGCTCGGTCTCGTCGATCAGGGCATCGATGAAACGCATTTCTGTCCCTCGGTAGCCCAATGCCTTGGAAAAGAAGGTATGAATGGTCTTGCGTTCCAGATCGGAAATGTTTCCATCGGCCATGCAGATTTTGGTCATGATCGCCACAAGGTTGCTGATGAAAACCTGCTCGCCCTGGGCCGGCATGCGTTCGTTGCTGCCGGGCGGAAGAGCCTGCCTGGAGAGGATACTCTGCAACGCACCTCCCACAACGGCCCCCAACGGCCCGGCGATCATAAAACCTATTCCTGTACCCAACAACCAGCCCATGATACTTCCCTTTTCAATAAAGCGCCCCACTTATACTAAAGTCATCCCCATATGACAAGACGTTTGGAGTCCGGGGGATCACCCGGCCTCCCGGGGCAATCATATTTGGATATTGGGAAGCTGGTTTTTCCATGGCCCGGATAAAAAAATACCCCGGGCCGATACAGGCCCGGGGCCGACTGTCTGTCCGTTAACACATGCCCCCCTGCAACCAGGGGAAGCGAACCGGATCCTACAGGGGGATCTTGTCGCAGATGATGCGTTCTTTCACGTCGATCTCCCTGCCCTTGACCGGGAGACGGTCCGCGGGATGATCAACCGAGAGATTTTCTGCTCTGACATTCCTGACCTTGATCGGGCGATGCCGCAGTTTCTTGCGGGCATCGTGGCAGGGTTGCTCGATGTTATCATACCGCTCGACCAAGTAAACCAGATTCCGGCTCGTATCGGTCGCGGTCGGGAAGCTGGTGCTGTTGCCGATCATCACGATGTTCCCCGACACGTTGTCCCGGAGGGAGACACTGTTCTCATGGCCCTTCAGGCCGAAGTATTCAATCCCCAGGGGCTGTCCCGTGAGTCTTGTCCTGAACAGCATCGCGTCGGCTGAACCGGACATGGGGTTGAAGATCTTGGTTCTTGAGACACCGGTCACAGCGATCTCCCTGGCCTGCGGTGAAACGCTCCCGGCAGGAGCATCGTCAAGCAGCCTATTCCGGACAATCACGCGTGAGACATGGGAGGGGAATGTCTTGTCCCTGTAGATGTTGGCCCACACGACGCTGCCGTTATTCCGAACCCTCAACAACATCGGGGAGCGCCGGACATAAACACTGGCCAAGTCGGACAAGCCGTGACTTGATTTCATGGTGTTGGCTGCAATGACCAGGTCCGCCGTGCCGTCCCGTAACTGGGCCAGCGAAATACCCGACTCGCTCTGGCCGTAATGGCTGTTCGGTGCCGAATGCCCGTAGGTCTCGTTGACATGGACGTTCCCGTCAATGTCGATGATCGTGAAGAGGATATCGCGGTCCCGGCTGAGCTTGTTGTAGTTTGCATCGCCACACAGGGCAAACAGCCTTATGTGGTCAGAGGGGATATCGCCCGGCTCGGGAGTGGGATCGGGGTCGGGAAGATGGCCAGGATCGGGATTACCATCGATGGGAACCGCCACAGCTGTCAAACCCCTGTTGATCGGCCCGATCCTCTCACCGTCCAATGTCCACCACCACCTGTTCACCGTGATCCGATTGGCCCTGCTGCTGAAGCGGATGGAGGTGGCATCACCTGCGTTCACGGTTCCACCGTCGAAATCGATCCTGCCGGACCCGCTTCCGCTTTCGTTGGAAAATCCACCGTAGCTGTTGTTGACCAAAACAGGGGTGACCGCCTGCCTGAACTCGACATGCAGGTCGTTGGCGTCCTGCTTGGTGTTGTTCACGAACCTCAACTCACGATTCGCACCGGCCAGGGCTTCCCGGCCTTTGAATCCGGGAAGGCCGCCGCCGACCATGTATCCGCCGCCGATACCACCGCGGTCGATGATGAATCCGCCAATATCAGGATCTCCAGGATTGGGGTTGGGTCCCGGATCCGGTCCAGGCCCTGGTCCCGGTTCCGGGTCAGGTACCGGTTCCACGCCGCCCTGGATGAAAGGCCTGTAATTGATGACCTGGTTGTAGGCGTTGTGGCCGATCAGGTCATATTTCGTGCCATACATGTGCTTGGCCCAGATGATGCTCCCGACGCTGTCGGTGCATATGACCACCGCGACAACGGCGTTGTTCGACATGCGTGCACGCCCACAGGCGATATAGCGCGTGTCTCCATTGTAGCCCTCGGTCTGCACGACCGACTTCAGCTCCTGGATCCTGGGGTAGGTGCGGAACCATTCCACGTCCCCGTTGGGCCGTGTCTTCATCAGGTATGCGCCGTCGTT
>CAYYNQ010000065.1:0-34636 GCA_964473105.1 uncultured Candidatus Sumerlaeota bacterium
GATGCGGTGGGCTTCAATTTGGGTAAACAAATTTCTATTCTGGGTATTTTTGTGGCAGACGTTACGTTTCGGGCTTACCGTATGCCCCTCAAAGGGTAAACGCTCATCGTAAATTCATTTAAACTCGGGCCGGGTGGTATGGGTTCAAATCAGGCTGTGGCAGCATGTAGGGCGGGCGCTGAAACAATATTCATCACCAAAATCGGGAAAGATGCATTTGGCGAGATGGCGATGAGTCTCTATTCAGATGAAGGCATCAGTGCTGAATATGTTTGGAAAATTCCTGATATGGCAACAGGTGCCGCTTCAATCGTGGTTAACGAAGAAACCAGCGACAATGCGATTATAGTGTTTCCCGGAGCCGCTGATGCAATGGTTCCGGATGATTTGGACGCGGCAGAGGCTGGGATTTCAAGATGTGCTTTTTTCATGACATCACTCGAAGTGCCGATTCCAGCAATGCAACATGGTTTGGAAGTGGCAAAAAGAAACGGAGTCCCGACAATCTTGAATCCTGCGCCTGCTGCAACACTTCCGGATGAAGTCTATGGCCTTGCTGATTATTTCACTCCAAACGAAACTGAGGCGGCCATGCTGGCCGGAATCCCAGTAGATTCAATAGAGGGCGCTCAAAAAGCTGCTGCAATATTCCTGGAAAGAGGTGTCAAGACCGCAGTTATTACATTGGGTGAGCTAGGAGTTTATGTGCTGAACTCCAAAATCAGCCAGCATATACCTGCCTTTGAGATGGGGAGCCATGTAATTGAAACGACCGGAGCGGGAGATGCATTTAACGGTGGATTTGCATATGCTTTGGCCGAGGGGATGTCACTGATAGAAGCGGCCCGATTTGGTTCTGCAGCCGCCGCCATTTCCGTAACGAGAATTGGGACTGCCTCGTCGATGCCTTTTAATCATGAAATTCTGAACCTGCTTGAGAAATGATTTGTCTTTAATAGTCTTTAATATTCGGGCAACGAAAAGCAAAGACCCAGGCAACCGGGGGGCATGTAATTTTCAATCTGGCCAGAAACGTGTTGCTGTTGGCCCATGCAGGTCCGAATATGATCCCATCGGCTCGTGCTGATATTGATACGATATCAATCGGGGTTTTGGCCGGATTGAAGGGCCCAGGGATCCGTGCTTGACATATAAGACTTGTCGGTTGAGAGTCGGAACCGGCCGCTGTTTGGCTATGTGTACCAGGGGCAAGGGCCGGACTGTGGCCCGTCTTTTTTCAGGGTCGATACAAGATGATATGGGGAGGAGAGCAAGGATCGAGATGATGGAAGTTGAAAAAATTATTGGCCAGGCCGGGGAAGGAATGACCGGCTATCTGGATCAGGCAAGGAATTCAGGTGCGATCAGTGAATCCCAGCATGGGGTTGCCGTCAGCCAGGCTTTGCCCAGCCTGGAAGCATGGATGCGGAATGAATCAATCGATCGTTTGTCGCCGAACCTGAAGCCCGGCCTTGTCGATGCCATCAGAGCATCCCGTTGGGAAGATATCGTGAATGCGTACAGGCAGCCACTTCGTTTCGGGACCGGTGGTATCCGGGGCATGATGGCTTTCGACCGGGACTCAATCGAGAAGCTGAAGGAGGAAGGGCTGGATGCAAGGATTCTCAAGGGTCCGGGCACGATCAATAACATTGTCCTACTTCGGACATCCGTGGGGGTTGCGAGATTTGGAAAGTCGGGGGGGAGAAATTTTAGCCGCATTGTCATTGGTTATGACAGCCGTGTCAGGGGTGGTGACTTTGGAAGGCTCATTGCTGAATTGTTCCTTGCCTTCGACTACACGGTTTATCTTTTTGACGAGCCCTGTCCTTACCCGATGGTAACCTATGCAATCCCCAGTGAACTGATCAAGGCCCAGGTGGGGATTTTGATATCAGCCTCGCACAACGACTACCGCTACAACGGTTACAAGTTATCCTGTGGGAATGGTTCCCAGTTTGACCCGAAGGAGCGTGGCGAGATGTATGAGAAATATATCGAGCCCGCAACCTTTGAAGATATCCAGTTGTGTCCGCTGCGTGATGCAGCCCCGGGTCGACTGATTTTTCTGGGCGGCGGGGAGCCAGTCCCCGGCGTGGAATATTACGGGTGTGAGGACCGGATACTCAACATCCATGAGGCCCATGCGGGACATGTCCGGAAATTCCTGTTCAATACTGATTTCGCAGCCATGAAGGACCCGTTGAGAATTGGTTATTGTGCCTATCATGGAGCAGGCCGGAAGGCCGTTCCAAGGATGCTCGGCGATATCGGCCTGAATGAAGTCAAGCCGATTACACGAAACGGGTTGTTCGAGCTGGACGGCCTGTTCCCGAGTTTCTGCAGCGATCCCGGTCAAGAGCGCCAACCAGATCCCGGTGATCCGCGCGCAGCCGCGATTGCCGTCGATGCATACAGGAAGGAGTATCCTGGCCAGTTCGAGCAAACTGACATCTTGATCGGGACTGATCCGGACGCTGACCGCAGCGGCATTGTCGTGAAAGTTCCTGAAAACCAACGGCACCTGTATGAAGGAAACGACTGGATGTTATTGCCCGCTGATGACATGTGGGCACTACTGGTCTGGTTTCGCCTGCATCGTGAGGCGGAGCTGAATGGCGGCGTCGTACCCGATGCGGACAGGAAATTCGTGGTGTATTCGCATACCTCAGCCGACTCAATAGGCAGACTTTGCCTGAGCCGGGGTATTGGATACATCAAGTCATGGGTCGGTTTCGCGGCACTTTCCGCATGTGTTCGGGATGCATGGGAAGGAACTCTCAACTTGGAGGTCAGTGAAGGCAGGGCCTCCGAGGGAGATTCGCTTTGCCATCCATATCTCTGTCAGACCTGGGGAATGAACGAGCAACGTAAGATCAATATCGGTGCACTTGAGCAGTCGAATGGATTCAGTCTGCTTGGGGGGGCGCCCGCGGATGCCTTCAGTCTGGGTGAGGGTGGTCATGTTCGGGATAAGGACGGAACTTTCGCGGCAATCCTCAGCGCAGAGGTTGCTGCATGGGCGAAGGAAAACGGGACCAGCCTGTTTGAACTGGTCGATCATCGGGTATATCTGGATCCTGCGGTCGGGCTGTTTGTGAACCGTTATGAACCGGACCCGCTTGACGGAGAATACCCCGGGATAGAGGGTGACCGCAAAAAGATCTCCATTCTTAACAGGGCGCTGGAGCTTTGGAGAAGGGTCAGGGGGGGAGAGAACGTCAATATTGGCGGCAAGAAGGTTCTGGGCACCGTCATTTACCGGACCGGCAAGTATGACGGGATATATCCTCCGTCGGGCCATTTCATTTTCCCGGATGAAGGGGTGCGATTTTACTTCAGCGAGGACGGATTGAACAATCTGACAGTCCGGCCATCGGGTACCGGAAATTCATTGCGGTTCCATGTTCAGCTTCATCGGCATGTGGACGAGGGAGACCTGATTTCTGTGAAGGCTGAACTGGCTGAACTGGCCAGTAGGATCACAGACAACATCCGTGATATTTTGTGTGCCCCACGATAAATCCCGCTTTGCCGGCCCGGTTTTCTCGGAGGTAATGGCCGAATCAGCCGCCGGGGCCGTCGGCTCCCATGTAGGAGATGAGTGAATCCATCAATTGACCCAGATGGTCGACATGGGCCTGGAAAATCTGTCTGACTGAAACAAGTCCCGAAGGACTTCCGTTCTCATCGGTGATGGGTAGGTGTCTAAATCCGTTCTCTATCATCAATTTCATGGCATCCTCTATCCGGTTGTGTTCGGGCAGTGATCTGGGGTTGCGGGTCATGACTTCCCCAACCTTGACCTCGGTCGGATCCATATTTGAGTGTACAATCTTTGTCAGGACATCACGTTCCGAAAAAATTCCTACCAGCTTGCCATCTTCCATTACCAGAACCGCTCCGTTGCGCGGTTTCTTCATCATTCTCGAGACGGCGTCCGAGACGGTATTGTCAGCGCTGCATGTAGGTGGTGGGCAAATAGAAACTGATTTGAGTGACATTTTGCAAACCCCTTTTCCAGATTACTTCAGATCCGATGATAATCTGGGAACATACGGAATATTAATTCTGGGTAGCCGGCCATAATATACGGTTTTGAGTATCCAGGCAATCGGAAATTCAAGGACAATCCTGCCCTTATTCAGAATTATCCAGTAACTGATCATACACTTGGATCGTGGAATGGACCATCTCCCGATAGGCATTATTCCCGAAATCCTGACTCGCCAGAAATCCCTTTATATATTTGGTTATATATGGGTTATCGAGAATATAAAGGATTTTTTCCCGAAGTTCTGCCACACCGACCCGTTCGATCAGGAATCGCCCGGATTCGGGTAGTTTCTGGATCAATTCAGGGATACCCCCCCGGCGGGTACCTAGGACAGGAGTCCCATTTTTAAGCGCCTCCAAACCCACCAGTCCGAATGCCGGGTGGGTCCTTTCCGGCCATAGGAACAGGTCTGCGCCGGACAGCATCAGATTCTTCGTTTCAGGGTCGACCCGTCCGGCCAGCCGGATTCTTTTGTTGAGTCCCGCGTTTGCGATCCTTTTTCTCAACCGGGATTCATAAGATCCCGTCCCCGCGATCGTATAGGCCCACGGATAATCCTTCAGGCCTGCCAGTGCATCGATGGCCAGTTCATGGCCTTTCTGCCATTCAAGTCGTCCGATGGTCAGGAACTGGAAACAGGTCCAGTTCAATTGCTCCCTTGCCGTTTCGTAATCCACACTGTTGAAATTCCCGGGGCGTGTGCCCAGTGGAATTCTGTGGATCCTGCTGGTGGGGATGTCATGTCGCAGGGTTAATTCGTTTCTTGTGAAAAGTGAATCGACCAGAATTGCTCTGGCCTTCTTCAAATGACCGGACCAGGGCCGGGAATAGAGCAGTCTACGTCCGAAACGCATGATTGCCCGGATCTTTTGCCCATATCCGAGTAGAGGGAATATATCCGGGTGCAGGGGTGTTTCACTGGTCAGGGTGCCATGGACTGTCAGGACGAGTGGCGGCGCTGACTTGGGGGGTGACCAGAATCCCAGGGCGAATTCCTGACCGTGGACAATGTCCGGTTTTATTTCATGGCAGATTCTGTTGATCCTGTGCCCGATCTTGCGAAGGTAACCAAGGGAATACCTGGACGGGTCCCCGCAATTCGAGGAATGAATGTTGACACCTGCTTCCCGATAATTTTCACGGACTGGATCAGAAGGGGGTGCCGTCAGGAGGTGGACATGACATCCCTCGTCAGCAAGGCCCATGGCAAGGTCTTTAACATGGTGCTCAAGACCACCCTGAACATGCTCGGGCAGGGTCCGATTGATCAGCAGGATTCTGATGTTTCTGTCAGGGCTTGCCAAGGGGTTTGGTCCCGGTTTAGCGACTCATGGTCTTCAACTTGAGTTAATATTCAACGCCCAGTGAAGGATGACTGGCAGTATTCTTTCACTGAAGGGCCGTTCGTTTATTTTGCTGTCCCATATCAAATGATCAATAAGAACGAGGTGTCCCCTCCCTCGCTGCAGCATCGTGAGGGACGGACCATATCGTGAACCGTTGTCATCTTCCAGCGAATAGATCACCGTCCCATCTCCCTCACTCGAGGTCATGGGATAAAACGGTGCGGAGACCATGGGTGACAGCATGATACGTCTTGGGAGGCCGGATAATGCCCTTGGAATCCTGCCTGTGCGCTGGAAGTAGATTGAGCTGCCGTGGTTGGGCGGCCGGTCGAATGCCCGGGCTATTTTGGGGTTATGGTGACCCGGTTGCAAAGTGATGATTCTCAATTTCTCATTTAGCGGTTGCATGATCATGTGCGATGGTTTTCGTGCCAGACGACTGCCCTTGTTGACCACTGCCGTTCTGAATGCACCCCCGCGGGAGAGAACAATCAGGACCCCTCCCTCAAAAATATAATCAATTAGTGCCCTTTGAACATCTCCTTCACCGTCTCTTGTGTGCATGAATTCGCCGATGGGGTCGATATATATCAGGACAGGGTGGTCCCGGGGTGAATCGCCGCCGGTCGCTAATAGGGATTCGGCTGATATTGTCCGGCTCGACATGCCGAGCGAAAAGGCTGCTGCACGGGCAGCCATCGAGTCATGTGTATACAAAGGTTGATATGATTCTTGGCCATCGATCTGGGCGAGGATTCCCAGTGTCATGGATTCTTTCCAGTGGTTTTCGGATATGGGCGCGGCATGATAAGGAAAATGGATGTCCCGGATCCAGTGTGGCTTGATCAGCAACCGGTCGTGATTGGCGGTTTCCATCATGACCCTCCCCCCATTCAGTTCAAGAAGCCAGCCGCTGATTTCTTCCCCATGGATTGTTTTGACCCGGCAATAGAGGACTGCCGCAGGTTGTTGTGGTCGCCGCATCCTTTTCCTGATCGGCCGGGGGGGGTAAATGGCCAGGACCTCGCGGGTTGGGATGGTGTAGTGGTTTCCCTGTATGTCCTCCACGTGAAGTTTCGATGCTGTGACATAGGTTGGCTTCGCCATAATTTTTCGCATGTTCGTCAACAGGATAGAATCTCCGAGAGAGGGGGGGAAGGTCCTCACTGGCATCGCATAGAGATTGTTCTTTACCCCCTGGTTGGCCTCCTTGTGGGATGAGAAAAACTGAAAATCCCTTGTATCAGGGCCGGATGAGGCCCATCCTTCGGGGAAGATAAGGCCGGTGCATTGTTCCCATGGAATAGCATAGGGACCGTATCCCGTATCCATTTTTACCTGTCCGCCCTGAATCGTGTGTACTTGCCCCAGGACACGGTCGCCAAGGTCGGTTGTCAACAGCGCGGCCGAACCGCCCGGATGAAGGCCCTGTTGTCCGGGCTGGCGCGTTGTAATTTCAATGTGAAACGACAGGCTGTATCTTCTGTTTGCTGTGGTCTGCTGTTCTCCGAGTTGGAAGGCCAGGATGTTTGTCCCGTCACGCAGCAGTGTGGTGATCTCGAATTCGGCGATACCCGATCCGTAACCGGTGTGGATGGGGTGTTCATTGAGCCATCCCTCCCGGAATTCGGCATTGGTGGCCATCCGCATTCTGGCGCGCGCGATTTGGGTGGTATTTTTCAGGTTGAATGCCTGCCTGAAAAGGTAAACCGGACCCTCACCCGGGTTCCCACTTTGAGTGGTGTCGACCCAGCAACTGATAGAATGATTGAGGAACGGGTGAACCGTGGAGTCATCAATCGGTGCGGTCCGGTGCCAGGCTGCTGAATGGTCAATTCGCCTGAACCAGTCGGGTGGTGGTGGCACGGAATACCGGGTATTGCCCATTTGATAATATTCAAGCTGGTCGGGATTGCTGCCGATCAAGACCCGCTTGAGGATATTGTTCTTGAAGTCAATCTTCTGAATTTTCTCGAAGGGAGGCAGGCCTGTTCTGGGCTGCATGGTGTAGATGGGCTCACCGGGTTTGAGATTTGCGACATCGCGTGCCGAGCTGAACCTGAACCCTTCGGTCGGGACGATATCCCCATTGATGGTTCGCAGATCAACCTCGACCCCCGATCGCATGACCAATTTCACGAGATCGTTGGGGCGACTTTCCGGGGGCAGGAACGCGCATGCTGACAAGAGAACATGGACAATCAGGCCGCACCAGATCAACCGTAGGTGTCGCCGACGGTCGGCAAAGATGAACAGCAGGGCGGGTCTCGAGGTGAACAGCAAGGTGGTTCCCAACTTGAATTACCGAATCTGGTTCAATTGTCTCAGGTCGATCAGCTTATCCAGCCTGGCCCCGGCATAGTTGTCTGCACTTGAGTCATCGGACAGGGTTTTTGCACGCCGAAAATGAACGATTGCCTGCTCATAATCTTCTGCATGAACCAGAACGATCTCGGCAACGGTAATTTCCAGCCAAGCCCTGATTTCCCTGTTCTGTTCTTTCTCAATTCGACTGGCAAGCAGGTTGTTCAGCCCCGCAGTAATTCCAGAATCCGGTTTCGGATGGGGTCCATTCCTGAGCCTGTGAATGATCTCGCGGGCCGCCTCGGGAACCAGAAGGTCTGTGTCCTTATTCAGGAACAGCCGTTCAATTGCCATTTTTGCTTGATGCCAGTCGCCCCGACTGACGTTGTTAACCATGCGAAGGGCTTCCCACCTGTTGGCTGAATAGCGGTCAAGCCTGTCCAGCTGACGACGGATATGGTCGACTTCCAGGGGAGTAAAGGCAATCGAATCTGCCGCATCATGGCAGATCTCGTAGTATTTTCTTGCTGCGTTAAAGTGTGCACGTTCACCGTAGGAAATGTCTGCCAGTTGAAGTGATGCACGGTGGGCAAGCGGGCCGGCATGATCCAAATTGATGATTCGCAGGTATTTGACTTCGGCGTCATCCAGATTTCCTGACAGCAGGGACTCATGGGCCTCTTCGTAGAGGACCGTCTGTTGCATGAGAGGTTGGTAGTCTGCAAAATCCTGCCGGGAACCCGTGCCTTGTATGGTCTCCTCGAGTTCAGACAGGCGTTTTTCGGCTGATGCATCATTCCCGTCCAGCAGCTGGGCCTTGAGGATCTGGGCCTGCTCGATCAATATCCCAGGGATGATGTTCTGTTCATCTCCGGTTTCTTCTTGGGGGTCTCGAATCCGGGGGGCTGTTTCATGTACGGCTTGGAGATCGCCCCGTATCACGGGTGGGTTCTCGTCATCGGCCTTTCTGCTGGTGGATACAACAAAATGCTTTTTGGGCAGGCGGCCTGCATCAATGCCGCCAATGCCCTTGTCGAGCAATTCAACATTCTCGGGTTCGAGGTTGCGGACCGAAGAAAAATTTAATGGATTCGGGTTCATACTGATTACCTGCCCCGGGCGGGTGTGACCTGAAGGTGTGTCTGTTGACTTGAATTCGACTGGTGAAACCATTTTGGTTACCGGGGTTGCGCCCGGATGTTCCGAATTGCCCGTGGATATCAGTAAATTTGAAACCGGAAGTTCCGGCAGGGTGGCAACAAAGGACAATGACGTGACCACACAAATCCCGGCAAGCCACAGCGGCCGGAATATGGCCGGCATGATGCCTGATTTCCCGGTTTCATGGGGTGATCGACCGGACATCCGTCCTGATTTGTTGTCTAGTTGATCTATGGTCCTTCGGTGAAGCCCCTCAAAATAGGATGAACCCGGGTGGGGGATATCCGAGGAATCGGTGATATACCGGCTGATCAGCTCCTGTTTGTCATAAAATTCGCGGCACTGGGTGCATAAGCCAAGGTGGATCTCAACTGCGTCCATCCTGCTCGGGGGCAGGCTCGAGACGGCATATTCACTGTATACATTCCTTACGCGGTCACATCGCATCAATTGAATCCGACTTCCTGATCAGTTAGCACGACAATCCGGTTTGGCCATTGTCGTGACGGCACAAACCACTTCGGGACGGTTTCCACGGTTATTATTTCCAGCGTCCGGTCCATCCATCGTAACTGACTAAGACTTGTCGGGAGTGGGCCGGGTTTGGCATTTTAGGCCCGAAATATACTGCAGCTGACGAGAATCCAGTCCTCGCGGCCGGGGCGCCAGGCCGGACGAATGTGACTATTGTTTTTGTGGGCCGTTATTCTCGGTGGTTCCCATGGGTGGCTCAGGAACCCTCGGCTCGGGGGATGAGGATTCCGGGAACCTGCTCGCAGGCAGCCGATTCAAGGCTGCGCTGGAGTTTTTTCCGGGCCTCATGGATGTTGAGCTTAACAGCCCCCTCGCTACATTCCATGACATTCGCGATATCGCGAATGGTCAACTCCTCGAGTTCGAAAAGCATAATGGCTGTCTGCTGTCTGTTTGGCAGGGCCTTCATGGCACGGACGATTTTCGCACGGGTTTCGTTTCTCGACGCAGCATCACGAGGGTCCGGTGCCGGGGTGCTGTTGAGGATAACGGCTCCTTCCATGGGTTCCAATTCCTCCTCAAGTGTGTAGAAACGGTTTTTGCCGCGTTTCATTCGGTAGGTGTGGACCTGATTAACCGCAATCCGGATGGCCCAAGGTGTGAACCGGCTGCAATCCCTGAGTTTTTTCAGATATCTAAATACTCGCAGAAGCGATTCCTGCATGACCTCATCGGTATCATCGTGATCGCGTAGCATGGAAAAAATGATCCGATACAGATCGGGGCTGATCGCCATCATAAGCTGCTCGATGGCATCCGAACCGCCATCGCGGGCGTTCTTGATGAGTGAAACAGGAATATCAGCCAAGGCCATCGGGAGTTCCATTCGACTCGGAACAGGCGGGATTTCCGGCACTTTCAGGGCGGGCAAGTCACGGATGCTAATCAAAGGTTCCCGATCCCAGAACCCCACCGTTGGAAACCATTTCATAATGGATCCACAGGGCAAATGCAATCCCGGATCAAGAATTCCAGGTCGGAATCTTGCCCGCCCGCAGGTTATCCAGGAAAATTGCAGTGTCGGGCTTGTAACAAAGGATGGCGGAGGGACAGGGATTCGAACCCTGGAGACGCTTGCACGCCTGCCGGTTTTCAAGACCGGTGCCTTCAACCACTCGGCCATCCCTCCGGATCATGCCCGTGATTGAAACCTATCCCGAAGAATCTTTTTGTTTCAACCAATTCTTCTCCAGCAGCATTTCCGCTATCTGGATCGCATTCAGGGCGGCCCCTTTGCGCAGGTTGTCCGAGACACACCACAAATTCAGGCAGTTGGGCCTGGACTCATCCTTCCGGACACGCCCGATATAGGTCGCATTCCTGCCGGCTGCATCAACTGCCAGGGGATACGCAGCAACAGACGGGTCATCGATCACCTCGATCCCCGGTGCCTGATTCAGGAGCTCACGGGCTCTTGCAGGATTCAGCGGGGAATCGGTTTCAACATTGATCGATTCGCTGTGTCCCCGGTATACGGGTACGCGTACGGCTGTCGCGGTAATGCCAATTGAATTGTCCTGAAAAATCTTGTGCGTTTCATTCACCATCTTCATTTCTTCCTTCGTATAACCGTTGTCGAGGAAGACATCAATGTGGGGGAGGGCATTGAAGGCGATTTGGTGTGCGAACCTCACATGGTTGGGACAGGGCTTCTGGTTCAGCAGGGCATGGGTTTGGTTTTCCATTTCTCTTACAGCTGCGGTCCCGGCTCCGGATGTGGCTTGATATGTGGAGACGACGATCCGGCGAATTCCCACTGCCCGGTGAATCGGGGCTAGCGCCACGACCATCTGGATGGTTGAACAATTCGGGTTCGAAATAATACCTTGGTGGAACTCAGCCGCTTCGGGGTTTACTTCCGGAACCACCAGCGGGACATTCGGGTCCATACGGAAGGCGGATGTATTGTCGACGACAACAGCTCCCGAGCGGACTGCCGCGGGTACATATTGTTTCGAGATTGACCCGCCGGCTGATGCCAGGACCACATCGATTTTCTTGAAAGAGTCTGCTGTAAGCAGTTCCACTTGATGGGTTCTGCCAACTGCTTTCAGGAAACTGCCTGCCGATCGTTCCGATGCTAGTAACCTGAGATGCTTCAGGGGAAATTGCCGTTCCCCGAGAATTTCCAGCATTTCCCGGCCGACCGCGCCCGTTGCGCCCATGACCGCTACTGATACCATTTTGATATCCTCCGGGTTGATTCGTTTTGAATGTCGTGACGATCCGTTCCAGTATCTTGTTTTCACTCAGGCCAGCCAAGTATTTTATCGAAATCATGTGTCAGGTTTCAAGTCTGGCGGGAACACCAAATCGAATATCCAATCTTGGGGTCAACTGGGGGTGAAAACCATCCTCCTGCCTTAGGCACGAGAACCCTTGGGTCAAGATCAAGCCGGGATGCCATGAGCATTTGTTTGGCTGAGATTTTTGCAGACTGTTCAAGCGGTCATTGGAAAATATTCTGTAAATTCGGCGTGGGAAAATCTATAAATTAGGACTGGGGCGAAGTCTGTGATAAATTACACAAGCGAAAAAATTCACAATATTCTCGAATTCGGGACCTGGATGCAGACAGAGATTCCATAATCGTCAATTCCTCCCCAAAAATATACATGGTTGATTAATTGAGGATTATAGGCCAACCCATTCTAGCAGGATTCCTGACGGTTCGTTCCGTCTGGAAAGTTGAAAATCCTCATTTTATGCTGGATTATGATGATTTCCGGCGGTAGAGTGTGAGGGATATCAGATTGCTGTCAGTCAGCAACCACGGACCGGGGTTCCTGGTGAAGAACGTTTAGTAACGCAGAATGTAGATAAGGTTGGGCTTGGCCCTTGTCCGCAGTTTTTCCAAAGTGGTTTAACCGGTTACCGCTGGTCATATTGCTCCTGAAGGGCGGTGGGGCGATTTTCGGGATTGGCATTATCTGGTATTATTTCTCCCCGCAATACACCGACAAGGGCTATGCTCCGAAACAGCCGGTTCCCTACAGCCACAAGCTGCATGCCGGAGACTTGGGCATTGACTGCCGTTATTGCCATACCGGGGTTGAATCGGGTGCCCACGCAAATATCCCCGCCGTTCAGACGTGCATGAACTGCCATGGTAAGATCAAGTCCGAGAGCGAGAAACTGCTGCCGGTTCGTCTGGCCTATAATACCGAGGCAACCGACGAGGAAATCCCGCTGGAATGGGTTCGCGTCCATAAACTTCCTGATTTTGTCCGATTTCGCCACGATGTTCATGTCAATGCGGGTGTCAGCTGTTTCAGTTGTCATGGGCGGGTTGACCAGCTTGTTGTTGTAAGGCAGGAGCAATCTCTCAGCATGAGTTGGTGTCTTGACTGTCACAGGAATCCCGAACCGAATCTGGTTCCGCGGGACAAAGTGACTCAACTGGCTTTCGCTGAGGAATACATTCATAATGCAGAGGGTGTGGAGAATAATCTCGAGGAACTGCACGATACGGCGCCGCCGACGAACTGTTCGGCGTGCCATTACTAGGGGAGCAGTGATTGATGAGTAGTCCAAAAACACAGGTCAGGGAGAAGCACCCCCCGAAAGCCGGGTTACAGGGTCGGAATTACTGGCGCAGTCTGGATGAACTTGCTGACAAGCCTGAGTTCAGGGAGTTTATTCATCGCGAATTTCCCTCACATGCTTCCGAGTTGTTGGATCCGCTTTCAAGGCGCACCTTTCTCAACCTGATGGCGGCGTCCGTTGGCCTAGCCGGTGGACTCACGGCCTGCCGCCGTCCGACCCAGAAGATTCTGCCCTTTGCCAGCATGCCGGAATACACCGTCGAGGGGATTCCCAGATATTATGCAACGAGTTTGGAACTCGGCGGTCAATCCTATGGTGTGGTCGCCAAATCCTATGATGGCCGTCCGATCAAGTTAGAGGGAAATGCGAACCATCCGGTTACGTCAGGCAGAACGGATGGCCGACACCAGTCGCTGATCCTTGAACTGTATGATCCGGACCGGCAGCAGAAACCGATGCATAATCAACGGCCGGCCACGATGGGGGAATTCAGTGAATTCGTCCATCAAGTTCGTGGAGGACTTGCCCAGTCAAATGGTAGCGGATTCCGAATCCTGTCCGAATTGACAACCTGCCCCGCCCTCCTTCGTATGCGTGATACTTTTCTCGCTGAATATCCCCAAGCCAGATGGCACTTTTGGGATCCAATCAACCACGACAACGCGGTCGGGGGTTACCGGCTTGCCACGGGTCAGGCGGTTCTCCCGCAGTATGACCTGAAGGCTGCCGACAGGGTGCTGGCTTTGGACTCAGACTTTTTGCATGAGGGGCCCGATCACCTGCAGAACGCACGTGGTTTCTCGGCGAGACGGAGGGGTCACGATCATCAAGTCCGGATGAATCGCCTCTATAGCGTTGAGAGTCGTTACAGCCTGACCGGCGGCATGGCTGATCATCGCAAAAGGATGCCGGCCGGACAGATCCAGAAATTCCTGTTATCACTTGTAAAGTCGATTATATCAATGGGGGGAATGGGTTCTAATTCCGGGTTGGAACGCCTCATCAATGCCTGCGACACCACTGGTGTGGACCAGAAGTGGGTCAATTCGATTGCGGCCGATGTCATGGAGCATCCTGAAACAAGCCTTGTTATTGCCGGACCCGGCCAGCCACCGGTTGTGCATGCGGTTGCAGCGCTCTTCAACCTTTATCATGGATCTGCATGCCTGGCCCATCACCCATTGGGAGATCCGGGTTTTGAGGATGTCACCGGTTCACTGATCGATCTCGTCGAGGAGATGAGGTCCGGTCAGGTTGATACGTTGGTGATGATGGGTGGGAATCCGGTTTATGATGCGCCTGCAGACTTGAATTTTGGGCAGGCAATGGGTCGGGTGGATAACTCGATTCATCTTACTCTGCATCCCAATGAAACATCGGAATTTTCAGGATGGGTAATCCCTCGTGCGCATGTCTTGGAGAGTTGGGGTATGGCTCGGACAGTTTCGGGTCAGGTGTCCGCGGTCCAGCCGATGATAGCGCCCCTTTTTGATGACTGCGTTACGCCTCTTGAGCTTATGGCGCAATTGAGTACGGGTGAAGCCGGTGAAGGCTACAATCTGGTGCGTGAGTATTTCCGTTCATCCCTTCCGTCAGGGCGGGATCTACAGGAGTTTTTGGACAAGTCACTTCAGGACGGGGTTGCCGAGGACTTGGGGCTGTCTTCGGTTGTGATCCAGCCGGCCGATAGTTTTTCTTCGTTGCAATCCGAGCTGGACAGGAACCCTGTGCCGACGTCCCCTACGGCCTCCGCAATCGAGGTGGTTTTTATTGAGGACCCCAATGTTTATGATGGCCGGTTTGCGAACAATGGCTGGCTCCAGGAAACACCGGATCCGGTCACGAAGCTTACGTGGGATAACGCCGCACTGATGAGTGCGGGTACGGCGGGGGAGCTGGGCTTGACCAACGAGGACCTGATTGAGCTTGAGGTCGACGGTCGAACAATCGAGATCGGCACCTGGATCGTGCCCGGCATGGCCGATCATGTCGTTGCCGTAGCCTTGGGTTACGGCCGTGAGTCTGGTGGGCGGATTGCCGTGGCATCAGGTGTCAACGCGTATACAGTTCGGACCACCTCGGCCATGAACATTGCACAGGGTGCCACTGTTCGGAGGACAGGGCGCAGGTATCCCGGCGGGCTGGCAAGTGTGCAGGACCATTGGTCGATGGAAGGCCGCGATTTGATTCGAGAAATGGACGTGAATCATGTTGGAGATCATCATGGGGAGCACGGTGGACATGATCACCAGAAGGCGGACCGGGAAAGCCAGCTCTGGAAAGAGCCGGTACATCAGGGCCACGAGGGTGCGGATCAATATAGCGAATCGCCACAGTGGGGCATGGTCTTCGACCTGAGCGCCTGTTCGGGTTGTAACGCCTGCATGGTAGCCTGCCAGGCCGAGAATAATATCCCCGTCGTGGGAAAACGACAGGTGGCCAACGCTCGGGAGATGTCTTGGATACGGATTGATCGATACTTTTCGGGGACACCGGATGAACTTGAGGCAGACCCCGCGGGGTTTGAGGACAATGTGGGGATGTCTGTCCAGCCTATCAACTGCCAGCAGTGTGAGACGGCTCCCTGTGAACAGGTTTGTCCGGTTGCGGCAACAACCCATAGCCCGGATGGACTCAACGAAATGACCTACAACCGCTGTATCGGGACTCGTTACTGTCTGAACAATTGTCCCTACAAGGTGCGTCGTTTTAATTTCTACAATTATCACGCAAAGGAAGAGGACCTGAAACTGGGTCCGCTTGAGCAACCGCATACGGATGTTGAAAACCTTTATGACGGCGGAAATCCGGATCTGGTTGCTATGGCCGCCAATCCGGATGTCACCGTGCGAAGCCGCGGGATCATGGAGAAATGCACTTAT
The DNA here is from genome assembly GCA_964473105.1 of uncultured Candidatus Sumerlaeota bacterium. Taxonomy (GTDB): domain Bacteria; phylum Sumerlaeota; class Sumerlaeia; order MVZB01; family MVZB01; genus CAYYNQ01. Next base: position 15,831 of record CAYYNQ010000065.1, read on the forward strand.
TGCGTCCAGCGGATTACACGTGGTCGACAGATCGCAAAGAGTGAGGAGCGTCCCGTGGCGGATGGTGAGGTCCTGACCGCATGTCAGCAGGTTTGCCCTGCACAGGCCATATCATTCGGGGATATCACGGATCAGGAAAGCGAAGTCTCGATGATGAAATCAAAAGAGGAAGACTACACCCTCCTCGATCATCTGCGGACGCGTCCCCGAACGTCATTCCTGCCGAAGATGCGCAACCAGAACCGGGAGCTTGTTTAGCCGGAATATCATGTCACTCGAAACCAATAATACCACGCCCGATCAACTGCTTACCGAGGAACCACTGATTCAGGGAAATCATGATTTCTCGTCGGTTTCCGATTCGATCAGCAGGATCAGCGAAAGTCGCACTCCGTGGGGTTGGTGGATCATTTTCCTTGCTGCCCTAAGCATCACTGGGGTCCTCCATATCATGATAGCCCTGCTGGTTTGGAACGGCATTGGCACATGGGGCGTGATGAATCCGGTGGGTTGGGGTTGGGCGATCGTTAATTTTGTCTTCTGGATAGGTATTGGGCATGCGGGAACGTTGATTTCCGCAATCCTGTTTCTTTTCCGTCAGAAATGGAGAACCTCGATCAACCGGTTTGCCGAGGCCATGACAATTTTTGCCGTCATCTGTGCCGGTCTTTTTCCGGGGATCCACGTCGGTCGACCCTGGGCCGCATACTGGATGTTTCCCCTGCCCAATCAGATGGACGTGTGGCCGAATTTCCGTAGCCCACTTTTGTGGGATGTATTTGCGGTCAGCACCTATTTCACAGTTTCCCTGATATTCTGGTATATGGGCATGATCCCCGACATTGCAACGCTGAGGGACCGGGCAAAAAACAAGATTCGTCAAGTTGCCTACGGCCTGTTTAGCCTGGGGTGGAGAGGCTCGAACCGTCATTGGAGGAATTACGAATATGCCTACCTGCTACTGGCGGGGCTATCCACGCCGCTTGTGCTTTCGGTTCACTCAATCGTGAGTTTTGACTTTGCGGTATCCAACCTTCCCGGTTGGCACACAACCATTTTCCCGCCCTATTTCGTCGCTGGAGCAATCTTTTCTGGGTTCGCAATGGTAAATACGCTGATCATCCCGGCTCGTCAATGGTTTGGGCTGAAGGACTTCGTGACTCTGCGCCATATTGACAACATGAACAAGATCATTCTGGTGACCGGTACGATTGTTGGATATGCCTATGCAACTGAATTCTTCATTGCCTGGTACAGTGGCGAAGCCTATGAAACGTTTGCGTTCATTAACCGGGCAACCGGGCCTTATGCCTGGGCCTACTGGATCATGGTCACCTGCAACGTGATTTCGCCCCAGTTGTTCTGGTTCGCGAAAATCAGGCGAAGCATCGTCATGACTTTCATTATCGCGATCTTTGTCAATATTGGCATGTGGTTTGAACGGTTCGTGATTGTTGTCTCGTCACTTGCCAATGATTTCATGCCAAGCAGTTGGGATTATTATTCCCCGACATTTGTTGATGTCCTGACGTTCGTGGGCAGTTTTGGGTTGTTTCTGACACTGTTTCTACTGTTCATCCGGTTCTTGCCAATTCTTGCGATATCCGAAATCAAGGGTGTCCTGCCCCAGGCAGATCCACACCATGGGCATGATCTCAATGAGCAAGGTAAGGGGTGATTCAAGGTGAATGAGGGGTTGAACCAATAATGCCGCGCAGTACATCCGAACAGATCAGGCATATCGCCTCGATCCTAGTGGGGAATCCCCCGAGACGGAATCCGTACTGTATCCTCGCGGAATTTTCAAATCCCGGGGACCTCTTGAGTGCGGCACGTGCCGTCCGGGATGCGGGGTATAGGAATTTTGACACTTATTCCCCATTTCCGGTTCATGGAATGGATAAAGCCATGGGCATGGGGCCCTGCCTTGTCCCTTGGATTGTTCTTGGCGGAGGTATAACGGGGTGTGCCGGGGGGCTTTTGCTCCAGACATGGATCAATGTCTGGGAATACCCCCTCGTGATCAGCGGGAAGCCATTCTTTAGTTTGCCGGCATTTATCCCGGTGATTTTTGAATGTACGGTCCTGTTTTCTGCCTTTGCTGCGATTGGGGCGATGTTGGTGACGAATTTTCTGCCCATGTTTTATCATCCGTTGTTAAAGCATGAACGATTCAAAAAGGCGACCTGTGATGGCTTCTTCCTTGAGATTGAATCGCGTGATGAAAATTTTGACGAGAAACGCACCCGCGAATTCCTGGAATCGCTAGGTGGCAAACATGTGGAGGTTCTGGGGCCATGACCCGGTTATTTGCTCATTGCCTGACTCTATGGATGCTTATGATTCTTCTTGCGGGATGCCGTGGTCAGGTGTCGACCAAACCCCCCATTCATCTCAACCCGAACATGGATAATCAGGAAAAGTATGACTCGCAAGAAATCAATGATTTTTTCCATGATCGCCGATCTCTGAGGAAATCAGTTCCTGGAACGGTCGAAATTGGGGGATATGAAAGGCTTCACAATGCGGAACTCAACCGGGGAATGACTCCGAATGGCGAATTTGTGAAGAAAAATCCGCTTGATATTGACATGGACATGCTGGAGCGAGGAAGGGAACGGTTCGATATTTTCTGTGCCGTTTGTCACGATCGGACGGGAAGCGGTATGGGCCTGCCCGTCAGAAAATACAAGGGATTATCCCCGCCCATGAGTTTTCATGAGGAGAGGCTTCGACTGATTGAGGACGGATATATCTTTAACGTCATAACCAACGGTGTCCGAACCATGCCGTCATACCGTCACCAGATTCCGGTTATGGACCGTTGGGCGATCATTGCGTATCTCAGGGTTCTGCAGCGAAGCCAGATGACCACCATTGATGATGTTCCAGAGCGAGAGAGAGCAGGGTTGCAGGGAAGACAGTCATGAGTATCGACATTGAAACACCCAGCCACGGTTACCGTATTCACGGGCAGTTTGGCGCAACTCTCAGCAAGGGGATGCTTGGGCTATCCATAGCATCCCTGCTGCTGGCAATTTTTCTGGGATTTCAGCATGGGGATGATTTTCGTCACTTCAAATTCAGCTATCTTGTGACTTTTGCCTTTCTGGTCAGCATAACGCTGGGCGGCCTGTTTTTCGTCCTTGTGCAGCACCTTGCCAATTATCGCAACAGCACAGTCTTCCGCCGGATTACTGAGCAGGTGATGATGATGATGCCTCTGGTTTTAATCATGGGATTTCCGATCGTCTTTTACTGGCTTGGGGACCTTTACTCATGGGCCAGACCCGGAGCGGAAGAGGACCAGATACTTCAGAAGAAATCCGCTTTTTTGAACAGGGGAGGTTTCATCGTCCGTTACTTTGTCTATTTCGCCATCTGGCTGTTCTTGGCGGGCTGGATGTACAGGACGTCAATTAGACAGGATAGGACCGGTGATCTTGGGCTGAAGATATCCATGAGGCGTGTCAGTGCTCCGGGCATGCTGCTCTTTGCGATCACCTTGACACTGGCGGCTATGGACTGGCTGATGTCACTGGATCCGCATTGGTATTCAACGATTTGGGGGGTTTATTTTTTCGCGGGTTGCCTCTTGGGAGTCTTCTCGACTGTTGCACTTATATGTATCGTGATCAATCGGTCTGGCGTAATCGGGAGTGCCATCAATGAAAACCATTTCCATGATCTGGGAAAATTGATGTTTGCGGTCATTGTATTTTGGGCCTATTCGGGATTTTCCCAGCTTGTTCTGATTTGGATGGCGAACATTCCCGAGGAGACCCTGTGGTTTGCCCATCGTTGGAAGGACCCGGGCTGGAAGGCATACTCGATTTTCCTTCTTGTCGGCCACTTCATCATCCCTTTCTGTCTTCTGTTGTCGCGAACCGTGAAAAGGTTTTACCTGACTTTGGGACTGGCGTCAGTCTGGGTCCTGATCATGCATTACATTGATATGTACTGGCTGGTTATGCCTGCGCAGCCTGATTCCGGCCATCATGTTCCTCTGACGTTAATGGACCTGTTTATTTGGATTGGTTTCACATCATTGTATGTCTCGTGGCTGATACACCGCCTTCGAAGCCAGCCACTTGTTCCGTTGCGTGATCCGCAATTAGCCGATTCGCTGGCATTTGAGAACTCCTAGAGGTGATGCATCATGCCCCATGACACTACAGCGCCGAATAATAACAAGATCATGATGTGGTGGGTCGTATCGTGGATTGTCCTGTTTGTCGTGCTTTGCGTTGTCCTTGTTTGGTTTCAAAGCGTTACGAACAGGGAGGTCTACATCAAGGTTGAAAATATCGGATCAAAATCACTTGCCGATCTTAGGGGTATGGAAAAGGAAAAACTCAGTCGTTATGGGTTCGTAGATCAAGCTGCGGGGGTCGTTCGAATCCCTATCGAACAGGCCATGAAGTTGGAGGTCGAGGATTCTTGGCGTAATCATGTTGAAATCCGTGATATTTCCCCTCCGGTTGATGAAATCATGACTACGGCCACGGAAACGGCCGTCAGGGCAGACGAGGTAAGCCCGCCCCAATAGCGGTTTCATCCTTAATCCTGCCGGTTCAGGCGGGGGTGGCAGGCGGCCTAAAAAAAATTGTGGAAAATCAATGAATGGCACCAGTAAAAAACCGATTATATGTGTGGCCGCGGTCATCATTTCGACAATGATCTGCCATCAGCACAATCTGGGTGCCGAAACATATGTCGACCCTGAGCTTGAGTCGATAAGGATTGATGAAAAACTCGGCGAAATGCTTCCCCTTGATATTCAACTCTGGAACAGCGTGGGTGAGCAGGTCATGCTGGCCGATTATTTCAACCGCGACAGGCCTGTCGTGATGGTTCTTGGCTATTACAGTTGCCCAATGCTTTGCACATTCATGCTGAACCAGTTGACTGATTGTGTTAAGGACCTGGATTTTCTTCCGGGCCGTGAATTCGATATCGTGACCGTCAGCATTGACCCGATCGAACAACCCACTCTGGCGGCTGGCAAAAAGGAATCCTATCTGCTGGAATTAGCCCGGCCAGGCGCATCAAGGGGATGGCATTTTCACGTCGGCGAAGAAGAACAGATCCGGAAATTGACCGCCGCGGTTGGCTTCAATTACCACTGGAATGAAAGGCAGCAGCAGTATGCCCATTCGGCGGCATTAATACTCCTGTCTCCGGGCGGAATAATCACCCGATACCTGCATGGCTTGGCCGTTGACAGCAAGCAGCTCAGAATGGGTCTGCTTGAGGCGGGGATGGGGCAGATTGGCAGCCCGCTGGATGGGTTTTTTCTTCGTTGTTTTCATTACGATCCCATCGCGCGTGAGTATCGTATCATGGCCACCCGTGTGATGCAGGCCGGCGGAGTTCTGACGGTTGTCATGATTGCATTAATTATTGGCGGACTGATCTGGAAGGAACGACGCCTCGGTTGTTATCGGCGGGGGTCAATGGGATCGGAGATCAAGTTGGATCAGGCCCCAGGTGTTAATGGTCCGCAAGTCGCGGAAGTATGGGGCGAATTGAAATCAAAGGGAACCGGGAATGGTTAGGTATGGGTAAAGACGCCACCATCATGATGCCCGCACAGGCTTCGACCTTCGCGAAGGATGTCGATGACCTGTATTATTTCATCTACTGGGTATGTGTCTTCTTTTTCATCTTGATTGTCGGTCTGATGGTTTATTTTGTCATCCGCTACCGTAGGAAATCGGAAGATGAGGTGCCTCCACATATCACCCACAGCACATGGCTTGAGGTGACATGGAGTGTCGGGCCCATATTTTTGCTTGTGATCTTTTTCGTATGGGGGTTTGTTGATTACATGCATATGCGGGTGCCGCCAAACGATGCGATGACTATTTATGTTACGGCGGAAAAGTGGAGGTGGGAATTTGAGTATTCAAATGGTGTCAAATCTTATAATGAATTGACCATTCCCGTCGATACCCCCATTAAGTTGGTGATGAAGTCAAAGGATGTGCTTCATAGTTTCTTTGTTCCATCCTTTCGGAACAAACAGGATGTGCTGCCCAACCGGTTCACAACATTATGGTTCGAGGCGACGCGCCTGACAGGCAAGGACCCGGCGAATAAGCTTCAGATATTTTGTGCAGAATATTGTGGGACGGGTCATTCGGACATGCTGGCAGATTGTTATGTTGTCACGAAGGAAGATTATGAGGATTACATCCAGTTTGGGTCGTGGGTCGATCCGGAAACCTTGCCTCCTGAAACCAGGGGCGAGATGTGGTTTAACAAATGGGGATGTGCCACGTGTCATGATGTGAGCGGGAGTCAGAATCTGTCCTGCCCCCGTCTCAAGGCCGCCTGGGGGACGATGCGGGATGTCAAGTCAGGAGGGGCGACCATCAAGGTCAAATTCGATGAAGAATATGTGAGGGAGTCCATCATGGATCCCGGCGCAAAAGTGGTGGTTCCCTATCAGGCTGTTATGCCGCCGTTTGCAGGCCAAGTTACCGATGACCAAGTGAGGGACATCATTGAGTATTTTAAGACTTTGAAATGACAAGGTGGGGGAGGAATCATGTCGAGCGTGGCATCGTCAGAAAACAAACTTCCTGCTGATTCTCATCATGATGAGGAAGTCCTGAACACCAATTTCTGGAAATCCCATAAGGGAGTTATGTCCTGGGTCTATACGCTTGATCACAAGCGCATCGGGATCATGTATTTGGTTTCAACCCTGGCTGCATTCGGGTTGGGCGGACTCTTTGCCATGATGATTCGCCTGGAACTATTTACGATGAATGTTAAGGACGAGGTTACTGGCGCAGTTACCGGCGCGATATTTTCCCCGGAACAATACAACCAGATATTTACGCTCCACGGTGCGCTGATGGTCTTTCTGTTCATCATTCCTGCATTGCCGGGTGCCTTGGGTAATTTTTTCATGCCAATCATGATTGGTGCAAAGGACGTGGCTTTCCCCCGGCTTAATTTGGCCAGTTTTTACATATACGTTTTCGGATCTATTTTTGCGATATATTCCATGGTTCAAGGAGCAGTTGATACGGGATGGACATTTTATACCCCCTACAGTACGGACACTCGCCAGACCGTGATAGCAATGACACTTGGCGTTTTCATACTTGGGTTCTCATCCATATTGACGGGCCTGAATTTCGTCGTAACGGTTCATAAATTGCGTGCCCCTGGAATGACCTGGTTCAAAATGCCACTGTTTGTGTGGGCCATATATGCAACGGCAATCATCCAGGTGTTGGCTACGCCGGTATTGGCAATTACCCTGTTATTATTGACCTTCGAGCGTTTCATGGGTGTCGGGATCTTTGATCCACTGATGGGCGGAGATCCGGTCCTGTTTCAGCATTTCTTCTGGTTTTACTCCCATCCGGCTGTCTATATCATGATTTTGCCCGGTATGGGAATAGCCAGTGAGCTGGTATCGACATTTTCGAAAAAACCCGTTTTTGGATACACTTTTATCGCCTTTTCAAGTCTTGGCCTCGCGCTGCTGGGATTTCTTGTCTGGGGGCACCACATGTTTACCAGCGGTCAATCCGAGGTCGCGGTGATGGTATTCTCTGCCCTTACTTTCCTGGTTGCAATCCCCTCGGCCATCAAGGTTTTCAATTGGCTTGCAACCATGTACAAGGGTTCCATATCACTGAAGACCCCTATGCTTTACGCCCTCTCGTTCATATTTCTATTCTCGATCGGGGGTCTTACAGGCCTTTTTCTCGGCACACTATCTGTTGATCTGCATCTGCACGATACCTATTTCATTGTCGCTCATTTTCACTATGTAATGATGGGTGGAACCGTGATTGCCTTTCTGGGTGGGTTGCATTACTGGTGGCCGAAAATGTTTGGGAGAATGTATCCCGAAAAGCTGGGACAGGTTGTGTCTGGGGTTATCTTTACAGGATTCAACGTCACATTCTTTACCCAGTTCATCCTGGGATCCCAGGGTATGCCCCGTCGTTATTACAACTATATAGACCAGTTCCAGGCTCTGCATCAGGTCTCGTCAATTGGCGCATTCATGCTGGGTGCCGGATTCTTTGTCATGCTTCTGTATCTCCTTTATTCATTGAAATGGGGGGAAAAGGCGCCGGATAATCCGTGGGGTGGATGCACCCTGGAATGGAAGACCGAGACTCCTCCCGTGCATCAGAACTTCAGGGAGTCTCCCGTTTTCAGTGGAGAGGCCTATGATTACCGGCCTTCGGAACTGAGGAAAAAGACCCACTAGGTGGGTTTGGACGGAATTGGAACAATGATCAACATCAGGAACTGAGTGAAGTCTATGAGTGCTGAAATATCCCATTCCGACCATGGAGATCACGATCACCCGGATTTTCTGGCACATCATTTTGATACGCCCAAGCAGCAGTATGAATCGGCGAAGTTCGGGATGTGGCTTTTTCTGCTTACCGAGATGCTGATGTTCAGCGGCCTCTTTCTCGCCTATGTGGCCTTCCGCTACTGGCATCCGGAACTGTTTGTTCATGCCAGCAGGATGCTGGATCTAAAAATGGGGACGGTCAATACGGTGGTTCTTATCACCAGTAGTTTCACGATGGCGCTCGCAGTTCGTGCTGCCCAGATGAGCAATCAGCGGATGCAGATTATCCACCTGACCTTGACATTCCTTTTTGCAGGGGCATTCATGGTCGTAAAGTATTTCGAATATAGTCACAAGATACATGTTGGAACCTTGCCGGGAGTCTTTTTTCATCCCGACCCGGTTAACGCCACTTTCCTTGGCGCAGATGGCCTGATGCATAACATTGCGGAGATTCCCAATGCCCGGATATTTTTTGGGATTTATTTTATCATGACAGGTCTCCACGGCTTTCATGTATTGTGCGGAATGGGGGTCATCGGCTGGCTGATATGGAGGGCATGCAAGAATGAATTTTGCGCGGAGTATTACACGCCGGTCGAGAATGTGGGGCTTTATTGGCATATAGTGGACCTTATATGGATATTTCTGTTCCCGCTATTATACCTGGTTGACAGGACATGAAATGATGAGCCAGCACGAAAACAGTTCCCAGGATCACGAGGGTCCCCATATCGTTCCGATGTGGCTATACTGGGGTGTGTTCATTGGCCTGCTGTTCGGGACAACCATTACGGTTCTGGCTGCAACGGTTGATCTCGGTCCGATCAATATTCCCCTTATGTTGGCCATAGCGACCTTCAAGGCCTCACTGGTTGCACTGTTCTTCATGCATTTAATCTGGGATGATAAGTTGAACCTTATCCTGTTTATCTCGGCTATCGGTTTCATCGTGATATTTTTCGTGTTTACGATGCTGGACCCCATGACTCGTGGTGCTGTTGATCCTGATGTCGAGCGTGAGATTGTTCCCGAGCAATACCGTATCAATATATTCGACCTGAGTGAGGAGGAACTGGATCCTCTGCGGCCTTATATCGGACATCACGGCGACGAAATCCATCATGGCGCTGCCGGGAGGGATGGGAAACAACCCGGCGACTTGAATCACGTCAAAACCGTGCAAGATGACGCGGATGGAGAAGATCACGACAGGCATGACCACTGATGCCTGACCGGACTGGAAGATTATGGGCTTGACTCAATCCGGACTGATAGATTCCGAATCGGTTGGTACACAATATTCCGTCCATTCCCGCGGGCTAAGAACACGGAGAATGGACTGGGTCTGGGTTCCCCTGCCGGTGTTGATCCTGATCTACCTCCTGGCACTACCCTTTAACTTATCGAGGGATCCGGGTTACATGGCGCTCAGGACCGATCTGGCCGGATGGCCGATGCTCGGATTCAGCTTTGCCCTGCTCGGGCTGGCTCTCAACTGGGTTTCCCAGATCGGTAGGGAAAGAGATGGCGGTATTTTTCTTGTCACGATGGCTGTGCCTGCAATAGCTGTCAGCGGAGTATCGGCCGCCATGTTCATGGATCCGGCAGGTGCTTATTCTGGCGGGTTTCCATGGCTGTCCTGGGTTTTTGTAATCTGTCTGATTTGTGTACTTGCGCTGGCAACCTGGCATTACCGTAAAATCCGTCTTGTTCGGGATACTGACGGCTTGAAATGCATGTCGATCCGGGAAAAGTGGTTGAATTTCTGTGTCCTGACGAAAGCCGGGTTGAATGGACTTGTTTTGGTGGCCGTATTTGTGGGTTTTTATGCAGCTTCGCATGTTAAATTCGATTTCTGGCTTTGTTTGAGAACGATGGCGGGGACAGCCATGGTTGCGATGGGCGCGAGTGTCTTCAACCAATTGATTGAATACCGATCCGATGGAAGAATGAACCGTACGGAAAATCGTCCTCTATTGACCGGGAGGATAACGCCCCTGTCTGCAGCATTGTTGGGTAGCATATTTTCCGGGGCGGGGCTTTTGATTCTTTGTCTGACTGTAAACCTTCTGTCCGGTTTCCTTGCAGCGATGTCGCTGGCGATCTATCTTTATCTTTACACACCATTAAAAAAAATCAGTACGATTAATACTCTGGCTGGCGCGATCTCGGGTGCATTGCCCCCGGTGATTGGATGGGTGGCCGCTTGTGGCCGGATCGAGGCTGGGGCAATTGCACTATTTTTTATTCTTTTCCTCTGGCAAATCCCTCATTTCCTGGCAATTGGATGGAAGTATCGCGAGGAGTATTGCCAGGCTGGTTTTTGTATGTACAGTGGCCTGGACTCCCGGGGCAGGGCAACCGCATTACAGGCTCTGCTATACACCTGTCTGCTTCTTCCGGTTAGTATCACCCCGTTCATATATGGTTTTGCAGGTGGGCCATATCTGGTGTCGGCAATCATCCTAGGGTCCTGTTTTATCATGATTTGCCTTCGTTTTATGTTTAGGGCAGATACTTGGACAGCTCGTGTGCTTTTTTTATCCTCAATTATTTATCTGCCCCTGTTGTTGTCTGCACTTGTCCTGAATATTACCCCTGACTCCTGATAACGTGTAAATCCTGATCCGTGAAATTATTGGTTGTTGTTGCATTCGTCTGGACATGTTGGGAAATAGGTTTGCCCGATTGGATATCCGATTATGGTTGTAATTACGAATCCCCGGTGGTGTTAATATCCATCATGGAAATATCCTGCTTACCTGCCCTCAATGCCCTCCTTAACGCCACTGCGTTTTTTCTGCTTGTGTCGGGTTGGGTTTGCATTCGATCGGGAAATAAAGTTCTTCATGGCTGGTTCATGGGCGGCGCTTTCTTGGTTTCAATGATATTCCTGATATCTTACCTGACTTATCATTTCATCTCAGGTCATCGGGCCTTCCAAGGCATGGGATGGATCCGGCCCGTCTATTATCTGATCCTGATCACGCATATCATCCTTGCGATGGGAGTCGTTCCGCTTGCGCTGGCTGCCCTCTGGTATGCGGTACGGCGTCGTTGGGAAAGGCATGTCAAGATTACCCGTATCCTGTTTCCTGTCTGGATTTATGTTTCAGTCACCGGGGTTGTCATATATCTGTTTCTTTACCGGTTATCCTTTTCCTGAAAGATGTCGGCAAACACCCATTTCCCCCGTTCCTGTCCCGGCCATTAACCCGCCCAGGGGGGTAAACCGTGGGTACATATAATCCCCCGGAGAACAGAATGTCAGCGGGAGTATTTCATTTGGATGTTGCCCCAGAAACGTATTGCTCCCGTCTTGGTAGGGGCGGGCTGGCACAGGGGGGATTATGGTGCATCCTGACACACTATATTCACCAGATTATTGGACGATTTCAAGATGGGCGAACTGAGCTGGTTGTAGAGACAGAGCTGGACCGGCATGGTATTGGAGGTTTGGGAAACTCATCGGGTGGGGGCCGATCATGTGGATTCGATCAGGACAACAGCTCCTGCCAAATGTTTTTCGTGTGTCAGGCTGACATGGATTGTCATCCCTCCCTGACGAGCGAATTGTTTCAGTGCCTCCCCGTGTAGATGTACTCGTGGAATTTCACCCGGTTTCCTGGTTATCTCGATATCCCTCCAAGTGATGCCATGTGCGATACCTGTGCCCAATGCCTTTGATATCGCCTCTTTGGCGGCATACCTGGCGGCAAGTCCCGGGACTGGATCGCGTTTTGTGAAGCAGAATGACGCCTCATCGGGTGTGAAACAACGTTTCAGAAACCGTTCACCAAAGCGATCCACTGTTTTTCTGAGACGTCTGATGTCTATAAGGTCAAAGCCATTCGCGATAACCGGCATGGATCTTTACCTCCCGGACTATATTAATCGGCCGTATTCTCGATGGAAATAATATTGGCCTGGGATGAGTCATTTACACAGGAGGGAAGATAAATCCGGAATGTTGTTCCCATCCCTTCCTCACTTTCCACCTCGAACCGGCCATGATGATCGGTGATGATTCCGCTGCTGATCGCCAGGCGGCCGATAAGATCCTGGCCCAGAATGGGCGGATTCTCACTCGCATAGCTGTCCCGGATCGACTTGGGCATGCCGAATTCCCTGATGAGGTTCAAATTCTCGCCGTGCTGATTCATCAACAACATGGAACCCTTCGCATGGAAACAGTGGTGGATCATTTCAAGGGACTGATCGACAACATCCGTCAGTCGCAAAGAAGATGAGCAGATTCGAGCAAGCTGATAGAGCGTTCGGTGTTGGTCTTCACTTTCGCGCAGTTGGCGTTCCAGGGCCTTCTGAGGAGTGATATCCCGGATCACGCCTTGAAACTCTATCGGCCGGTCCTTGTTGGTGGGATCATCGTCATGGATCAGGTGGGTCTTCCCAAATACAGCTCCCCCCCCATTCGGGGGACGGTATTCAATTTCAAAAGCCTCGGCCTTTTCCTCCTGTGCAACGGCGCGGGACAACAGCATATCGAAATCCCCGCGATTCAACCCTAAAACTTCAAAGATCGGGCGCAGTAATATCTTTTCACGGGATATTCCAAAAAACTGTAGCGCCGTTTCATTGATATCAAGCAATTTTCCCGATCGATCACAGATAAATACCAGGTCCGGGAGTTTATCCGGCAGACCGCGATTCTTTGTCAGGGAGCCCTGAAATTCCTTCTTGAGTCTTTCCAGATCCCGGGTTGATTCATGGTTTCTGATGGCCTTCAGCATGCTGTATCGTACGGTATTTTCAGTCAGCCCCCGAGCTTCGATGATTTCATAACGATCGGCATGGTCGTCAAGCATGCCAATCAAAACATCGAGATCCTTATTATTTGCGATCATGACTGTAGGCAAGCTGATGAATATACTCTTCAGCTTGCCGAACAGCTTATGGTGATCATCCTGAAGCGGATCCAGAACAAGGAGGGCAATATTGAAATGTGAGGATTCAACCTCCATGATTGCATCGTGCAGATTGGTTGTATTCGTGATCCGGAAATTATCAAACTGGTTCTGTAGGCTATGCTCGATTAGTTCTTTTGTGGGATTCGAAGGGCTCAGGATCAGGCAGTGCAAGGCTAGTGTGTTCATATCTGGAAACAATGGGCCCAAAGGATACCAAGATGGACTTTCTAAACCCGGTCCGCCCGCATGTTCGGAATTGGAGTTACATCATAACATGTCCTCGACGGTGTTGAGAAGCTGTCATTTGACGTTATCCGAGGAGTCTATGGTAAAGCTGGATATAGCGTGAACAGATTTTGTCCAGTGTAAAATTTTCATGGAAATATTTTTGTCCCGAGATCCCGTATTCGTCCAGTCGTGATCGATTTGTTGAGGCTTCATGAAGTTGTTCCGCAAGCCGGTGCGCATCGCCGGGTGGGTGGATCCAGCCATTTCTAGCGTGGCTGACAATTTCCCGGTTTCCGGCTATATCCGAAACGGCCAATGGAATTCGGTAACTCATGGCCTCGATCAGAACCAGGGGCAGGCCTTCACCGAACCTCGAGGGGAGAACGCAAATGTCCAGCCCGCTCGCAATGGACCATGGATTGTCCAAAAAACCCATAAAATGGATGTCATTGGAGAAACAGGACTTGCCTGCAATATCCTGAAGTTTCTCAAGAAACCTCGTGCCTGCAAATTCACTGTCCCCGATCAACAGAAGGACCCCGCTATGGCCACTTTCCCGATAGCGACTAAACGCTTCAATGAGGACTTCGGGGCCTTTTCTCGGTCGCAACTGTGCAATCATGCCGACCATGAAAGTGTCTGTTGGATATCCGTTTTGCTCTAGCCAACGATTTAGGCCGGCCCGCTTGTGGGCGATCGTTTCGTTCGTGGGTGGCTTCACCCCGTTGGGGATCCAACTGATCAGTTCCGAGCGAACATTCTCCTCACGCTTGATTCGTTCTGATTCCTCGCCGCTGACACAAACTATATGTTGTGTCCAGCGCCTTCCCATCCGCTCGATCCATGCCCTGACTGGATGACGGCGCAGGCCACAGTTATCATCCAGTGCGATCGGCGAGTGAATCGTTGTGATATTGGGTATTCTGGTTTTTGACCCGATAATGCGTGATAGAAGATGTGTCCTGCTGGTATGAGCCTGCACCAGGTTATTACGACTGGATTCCATAACCCTACTGATGGATGATACAAGAGTTAAATCAAGTCGGTTTTGAGATGGGATGACATGAAAAGGCAACCCCGATTTTTCAAGAAATGTTGCGAGTCTTCCCCTCGACAGACAGATTGCGGAGGACTTGATTCCCTGTCTCAGTGATTCATCAATCAGGCGGAGGACCATTTGTTCTGCGCCACCGAAATGACGCCCATCGAGCAGGTGTGTGACATTGATCTCTTTCCCGTTCACGGGTTTCTGGTTGCTCATGCTGTACCTGCGTTCCCAAGATCGTCGAGCATTTCATTGGCCATGGTATCCCAGCTACGGCTGGCCGCGTAATTTCCTCCCTTCCGTGTTCGTTCCAGAATATCGATCCGTTGTTCGCAAAGCATTGCCGCCTGTTCCATCCAGGCACGGGGTGTATCCGCCAGTTGAACATAATCACCAAGGAAGCGGACAATATCCGGCAAAGATGTTGTGATAACCGGAACACCCGCTGCCAGATACTCCAGTGCCTTGACAGGGTAGAGGAACCTGTGTGCGCCGTGAATCTTATACGGGATCAGCCCCGCATCGAAATGGCCAAGATAGGCCGGAAGGCGGCTGTATGGTTTGGGCCCAAGCGATCGAAGTCTGGGATGATCCGGTATTGCCGGACTCCGGCTGTTGGAGGGGCCAATCAGTAGGACCCTCCAGCCGTGAGGGGATTCCAGAATGGCTTCGACCAGTCGCATGTCAAAGCGCTCATTGATCACGCCGAAATAACCCGCCAAGGGGCCGTCACCCGGCGGAAGTTCGGCCTGAACGGATGCTTTGTCCTTTCCGCTTGGGTGTGCGAAAAGAGCCGCATCGACCCCATTCGGTATAAAGTGAACATGACGGTGACGGTCTTTTAATCGATCTGCGAGTGATGCGGTTCCTGTCCAGACACGATTTGCAGTTTTCAGTGCAGCCTGTTCAGCCTTCCTGAAATGTCCGGGATCATGGGCGGTCAAAGAGAGGTCATCCATGCAGTCGTAGACCCGTAACGATGTGTCCATGAAACTTGCAATAGGTGCCAGCCGGGGATCATTGAAGACGACCAGGTCCCAGTGGCTTCGTTTCAACTTCGATGCAGATCTCGTCATGATCCAACGGTTGAGCTTTTCCATCCATATCAACCTCCCGGAACCGGGAAAGGCCGTTGCAAGGTGGATTCTGACATTTTCCGGGACATCAATGCCCGGTGAGATCTGGCGGTTTCTACGGTGAAGATAATCCGCACACAGGTAGGTTACGGCTATATTTTTCCTGCCGAATTCGACGGCCTGATGTTGAGGTCGCTGGAATGCACCGGTCCATTCTACGAATGATATGATCAGTGCTGAATCCATTCCCACAACTTGACGAAAAATTTTCTGTCCGCGGGGTGTCGAATCAGATCGTGAGGATAGAACAGGAGGTTATAAATGTTCAATAGTTGCTCGGCTGCAGCATGCCAGTGATACTGTTCGGCATTCGACTTGCCCTGATCCTTCAGATAATATCGCAGGGTGTCATCGTTCAAAATCCGGTCCAGCATGGCCGTTACCTCATCCATGTTCGCGTGATCAACATATACGGCCCCATTCTGTCCCGCAATCTCAGGTAGTGCTCCCGAATCCGCGGCAAGCACCGGCAGTCCGGAAAGCTGAGCCTCTAGTATGGGGAATCCGAAACCCTCCTGCGGGCAGAGCATGAAGAAGGCGCTTGCATGATCAAAAACCACTCGACGACTTTTGTCATCAAGCCCGATGAGAATCCGAATTCGATCTTTGAGGCGGTAACGATCGATAATCTTGTGAGTCTCATCCAGGCCCTGTTCGCCGTGGGTGTCAATAACGAACATCAGATTCTTGGTGGTTGGGTTTTCAGCAGTCAGCTTTGAGAAGCTGCGTATCATTCCTTCAATATTTTTTTCCTCTCGAATCGCGCCCGAATACAGAAGATATTTCTCCGGGAGTTCCAGACTTTCGCGAATCATTGATAAAGCCTTGGGGGCGTGATCCCTTTTGAACTGTTCACTGATTCCTGAATGAATGACAACAGATTTGTGAACGGCAGCGGGGAACAGTTCGCACAATTGTTGCCGTGTGGAACGTGAAACACATATGATCCATTTGGCACAACGCAGTGAAAACGGATAAAGGAGAAAGGACCTTATCCAGTGACCGGGACCGTGATATATACCCGTGGCACGATTTTCATTGGTGAATGGCGTCATATCGTGGGTTGTGATCAATACCGGGACCTGGATGCCCGGGGGTATGAACGGGTAATGGATATGCAGGAGATCGAAGGACTCACGGTTGATCAGTCGTTTCAGCCTCCTTGCCCCTGCAAAAGTCAGCGGCCGACCTTTCATCGGGACAACATGGAAATTCTCGCCTAGTTTAAGTTTTCTGTTCAGGCGGTCGCTGACAATGACCGTGTATTGATTTTCATCATCCATATCCGTAAGGGCCAAGAGTAAAGATTCGCTATAACGCGCCAATGCGGAGTGAGCGGCGCCCAGGAACCTAGCATCGATGGCTATTTTCATGACTGGTTGTTCCATTGTCTGGGGAGAGGCCCTTGATCGAATCGTGCTGTAGTCGATGTCTGGGTTAATACCGGGGACCTTGATCCAATTTGTCAGGTCCGGCCGAACCGGTGGGCGATTTCCTCTTTCTTCTTCCGGTAGAGGGCCTGGTATGCGAAAGAACCTTCCGGCGGGCATGTACTCATTGACGCCAGAATACGTTTGACTTCGCTGTCGATCTCGTCTTCACATTCGAAATATTCTAGGAATGGTTTTTCCACATAGGCCGTTAGCTGTCCAAGCCCCCCCATTTTTGCGGTGACATACCTTTTCTTCATTAGCTCGAAGGCGATTTTTCCTGCGATGGCATTGATTCTGTCTTCTGATAACATCCTGTCTAGAGTACCATTTTCCTTTCATTGGCGATCTTGCGTTTGGTCTTTTTGAGCAGATTGTCGAAAGAGACACTCTTTGCCCGGATTGTATCCATGTGATCCTCAAGCAGACGCCGGGCTTCCTCCTCGATTTCATCTTCGGCTTCGAGGTCATCCGTGATCACTTGACGGACCAGGTTGATGATTGTACCGGAATCCTCGTTGACGCTGACCCCGTCGTTGGTCGACAAGGACTCATAGATCAGATGGGAGATCTGGTCAATTCTTTCCGCCTTCAGTCGCATTTTCCGAATGTCCCCCTGTGTGGTTATTCAAGTTCCAATTCATAGTATCGCAACGGCCGTTTGAGGCAAGCGGAAAAACCCTTTTCTGGATATCCGTCAGATTCGGGCCGATGTCGGTCTTGCCGGTTTTGATTCAGCGGCCCAATTGACAAATTCAGGGGCTTGCCTTATGCTGTAGCATCTGCAGATTGGGCGCTGCGCCACTCATGGTGCCGCAGGATTCCAATTGGAGGTTATTCAGGCATGTTCCAACCCGGATGTTCAGGGAAAGGACGATACCCCGCGGGCTTTTCCCTCATCGAAATTCTAATTGTTGTCATGATCATTAGCATCCTGGCTGCGATTGCCGTTCCAAATTACCTCAATGCCCAGATGAGGGCCAAGGTGACTGCAATCATCAGCGACATGCGCACCATGAAAATCGCCCTCCAGGCCTACCGTGTTGATAATGAGGATTACCCGTATCGACGCAATTCGGACCACGATCCGGATCTGCCCTACACTCCACAGGTGCCGGAAATGCAGACCCGGTTGACTCATATGAGTGTCCTGACGACCCCGGTATCATATCTTGCCTCAATTCCCGTGGATATATTAGACATCTACACCCCCTACCCATTCAATGTTATTGACTATTACGACAAGTTACAGGCCTCGTGGCTGGTTAATACCGGAAAGGTTTTCAGTGGATCCAGGGAACATGGACCCGAGGATGTGGGATGGATTCTCGTGTCGGTCGGGCCGGATGGTTATCTGGGTGAGAACATCAACCAGGAATGTGGGTCGTGTCCGTCTAGGTTTATCCTTCGTGGTACTGTTCGTCGGGCCTATGACCCGACAAACGGGACAGTTTCGACCGGTAATATTTATTCCGGATTGCTGCACAATCACGAGATGGCTGGGGCTAAGTTGATGGAACAGATCCAATAGATAACCAGATAACGTTTTCCATGGCCATGAAATAGTGTCCGCCGATTTCTTGATTTGGATCA
This sequence comes from uncultured Candidatus Sumerlaeota bacterium, assembly GCA_964473105.1. Taxonomy (GTDB): domain Bacteria; phylum Sumerlaeota; class Sumerlaeia; order MVZB01; family MVZB01; genus CAYYNQ01. Next base: position 34,532 of record CAYYNQ010000065.1, read on the forward strand.
CACCCCTGTGTCGGAGAACTTTCCCGGGTAACCTGTCCGGCGACCCCCGGTTACTTTCTGTGACGTTGCAGAGGAAATTGGTTTTGATTCTTGATCATGGGGGGA
>CAYYNQ010000066.1:0-15470 GCA_964473105.1 uncultured Candidatus Sumerlaeota bacterium
CAGCCACCCGCCATCATGCCTCCTTCACATTCGATAGCCATTCCCATACGCACGCCCCTGACATGGTCGAAGGCAGCGTCACCGGTCTTGCGTGGGAGGTTTTGGATCTCACATGTCATCGGGATGGGCTTGGAGTCCCAGACCGCATACTGAGTATTCGGGGTCTGCCCACAGTCATCCCAAAGAAACCGGCCTCCAAAACTCATGACCGGTGGGGCGAGTGAGTTATAATCGAGTATCCAGCGACACAGGTCAACGAAATGCACGCCGTTATTGGGAAGGTCACCGGAGCCCGGATCCCAGAAGAACCGCCAGATGTAGTGCAACTTGCTGCGCATTAGGGGTTTCATTTCAAGTGGTCCGCACCACAGGTCGTAGTCCACTGTGCCGGGAATGGACTGGGGACCCGACATGTAACCCAGATTGCCACGCGGCCCATACCCAAGGCTCCGGGCCATCTTGATATCGCCAATCTGTCCGCTTCTCAGGAACTCAATCACCTCCGGCATCCCCTTATCAGATCGCCGCTGTGTCCCCGAGGCGACAATCCGGTTATACTTTCGAGATGCCTCGACCAGCCTGAAACCTTCCCAGATATGGTGATTGACCGGCTTCTCGATATAGGCATCCTTCCCCGCTTGGCAGGCCCAGATCCCAAGAAGTGCATGCCAATGGTCCGGCGTCGCGATCACCACCGCGTCGATATCACTCCGATCATAAACATGACGCGGATCGGTATAGGTCTTGATTTCCTCGCCATGCTCCCGGAAGGTTTCATCCTCACCGAAATTATTCTTGAGATAACCCTTGAGCTGCTCGCCCGCCTGCACACGCTCATCCGCATCACAAAGTGCTACAACCCTTACACCGGGAATATTCTGGAGGTTCCGGATATGATACTGGCCCTGGCCATTGAACCCTATCACCGCCACGCGGACATCCTCATTGGCGCCGATGACACGCGTATGAGGTTTCCGACCTGTCACACATCCTGCAAGGGCCAGGCCTGCACCCGCGGCAATTGTTCCCCTCATAAAATTCCGTCGATTAAGTTCACTCATCTGGTTCTATCCTTCTATTTGCTGATTGCTCGGTGTTTCCCTGAGACTTGCTGAAGCTTCCCGAATATTGATCTCCCGCCCATTTAACCCTTCGCGATATAACACCAAAATTGAATTTCATATCCCGAGTATCGAGAATCCCGACAGGCATATCAAGGCTTTAATGGGTAACATACTTGTCGGGCAATTAACGGAATAGTCTGCCTTCAAGTTCCTTACGCATCATCTCTGGTTTCCGACACCAACCCTGTCACTCCATTCACCATAACCACACATTTCAACGCCATCTTTCACCCGTTTCACGATAAGCGCCGAGAGTTCGGTGTGCTCCCTGCAATATCTGTCAACCTCATCAGTACTCATGATCATAAAGGCCGTTGTCAAGGCATCGGCCTCCGCGGCGGCCTGGCAACTGACCCAAGCGGCAAGATGCCCCCGAGCGGGCCGGCCGGTTCCGGGATCAATGATATGATTACCCTTGACCTCAGTCCCTGAACCACTCACGGCCGCGTCCCGTATACAAACCGTTTCGGAGCCTGAACCGGACAGCCAGCGGCCACCGATTGTCATGGGCCAGCCCCGGATCGAAGAGCGGCCCTCAACATCCATTCCTGAACAGCCCAGGGCCAGAACAGTACTGCTCCCGCTGTGGAGCATCACATTCGCGATTTCCCAATCCCGCAGAATCTCGACGGCCTGATCGATCGCATAACCTTTGCCAATACCACCCAAATCAACACGGACCCTGTCGGCCTCATGATCCGAACCCGGGCCTTCATACATGATTTCATAGGCACAGGGAAAGACCTTCCCTGCCGGGGGGGCACATTCATCCTTTGGATCATAAATCTCGACCAGGTTGAGCGTTCCGCCTGTGTCATCCTGGTCAGCGCATGAATCATTATCTGTCGATTTCCCTGGATTTTCAGGGTTCTCACGGTTACGGCAAGCTATCGATCCAACCGTAACATCAAATGCTCCATGGGTCTCACGACATAATCGGTGTGCGATTTTCAGGCATTCAAAAACATCAATCCCGACGCGAACGGATTCACCCGGCTTTAAGCGGTTGACCATCGCCACGTCACTTCCGTCATCAAACCGATTGAGTGCCTTCTCTAGGCGGTCAATCTCTGCAAAGACAGCCTGAGAGGCATTCCCGGCATACTCGGCATCCTCGCCCGTGATGAGGATCCCGAACGTTGTACCCATAGACTCATGTGCAAAACGATGATGAGTCGATTCGAGCTTCCCCATGACGATTAGCCCTCCTCCTGTGGCACCCGATCCACGGGCGAGGACATGAATGTTTCCCAAAGATTCTCTTCCACAAGGACCAGCAAAAGGATTTCGGGACGAAGACCATAAAAACTCCGGACATAAGACTTTTCCAGTCGGGCATCAAGATTTGATTCCAGGAAGGGCATCGTAATAATAATGTCCCCATCGGGATTCTCCACAATCCTGTTCCAGTAACCGACATTTTCAAGGCGCCTCAGGTACCAGGGTAACGGCCAGTAATCATCCTCCGGAATCATCACTTTGACCAGGATCCGTTCACCGTCGGGATGCACGGCTGCGAGATTCTCGATCCTCCGGGAAAGTTCGGGCAGATTCGTTGAAGTCTGGGCGTAAACATACGGGTTCCGTGTATCCGCATAAAACCTGAAACTGGCCTGCCATGCCTGATAGCCCAGATGACAAATCCCAATCCCCAGAACAATCAGGCAGGTGAAGACGGATATCTTGCGCTCCAGGCAGTCAAGGAGAATCACCAGACCAATGCCGGCCATCAGGATGATTCCATGCCAGAAACCCAGCATCAGCCAGGGAGTCTTGTAGGGGGTGACTGAATAGACAATCAACATCATGATCGAAAAGAAGGTGAGAAAACGTGGGACCAACATTGGGCGTGAGGGATCCCTTGAGACTAGAACGCTCCCCGCCATACCGACCATCGAGAGCACCAGTATCAGAATTTCACTCCACCACGGACCGGGCCCAAAACGGGAGAAAATCAGGATTTCCAGATAATAATGCCAAGGTTGATCATGAAGTCCGGGCTCCCCTGCATTACTGCCCGCCGTCCATGCCCTGTGCATGTATGGAACCAGTCCCCCAAGCAGATCCGGAATGGCAACCATATTCATAAAAAAACCGGTTAGACAGGCAACCGATACCAGCAGGGCCGTCACCACCCCCACAGTGATGTGCAGCCATGGAAACGGCCTGTTTCGACTCGGGGTGATCCTATCGACCTGTCGTGTCCAAACCAACGTCAACATTCCGGCTGAAAACATAGACACGAAGGCGACAAGACAGGTTTCCTTGGTTGCCAGCATGAGACCGGAACCTGTCCCCGCCAGTATGGCCCATCCGATATGTTGGGATCTCCACCAACGCCCAATCGAGATCAATGTGAGAAATGTGAAACAAACGAGTAGAATCTCCTGGATAAAATATCGGCTGTAAAAAACCATCGCCGGTGATATGGCCGTGAATACAGCCGCCGCCAACGACTGCTGACAACCCAGTTCACGGATCACCAGGAGCGGCAGCAGGACCAGCAAGGTTCCGAAAATAACGGGGACCAAACGCATCGGCACGATATCTGATATGTCTGCAAACCGCGTCTGACCCGTCATGCGGAGCAGGGGCCAGGCGGCGTAATAAAGTGTTGGTCCGTGGTAATCGACCGGATCATAATGGTAATGGCGATGTTCGAGAAATTCACCCGTCTTGACAGCGTGAACCGCTTCGTCCGTGTGCAGTGGCCTTTTTACAAGCCCCGAAACACGGAATACAAATGCACCGGCGGTAATTCCCAAGATCAGAAAAACGTATAAAAGAATTGAGGGACGGTCCTGCATGAGCCCGCGGCTTGATTCCAGTGGGAGGGGACCCTTCATACTTTCAGTCGCCGAGTTTTTCATGGCCGTGACGGGAAATACGAAGGATGATTCCTGTGAGGGCGATCATTTGTCCGGGTTGCCGTATACTTCCACCTCAATATAGTGGTTCAGGTCGTTACCGGTATTCCCCCGACTGTAGAGGCGGACGTAACGTGCCCTTTCCCCCTTGGCATCGAAAAGTTTTCCATCAAATGTCTCGATATATTCCCTGTCATTACCACGGCCGATCCCCGAGGAGTTATCATGATCATTGTTGAAGATGGCATGGACATTTTCATCAAATTCCGCTGTCTCAGACAACTGGCATATAATATCAAAATAGACCCTTGCCTGGGAGTGAAAATGCCAGACAACCACGGCATAGATCTCTTGTGTTGAACCCAGGTCCAACTGGATGTATTGCTGGCCCGGACCCAACTCAACGAAACTGCCGTCGACGCCTTCCTTGTCACCATCGGTGATCATCTCCAACTCACCGATGATCGGTTCGTCGTCACTGCCCGTGACCTCCCGGCCTGCAGCCAGATTGATCGCCCCTGCGGGTGCCAAGAAGGGGCCCCGGGGCTTGCCTGTAATCCTGCCCAGATTCGAACTGCGAATATGTTTCGGGGTCCCGATAAACTGTGGAATCGGCAACTTGATGTCGATGGGAACGAGCCTTTTGGCTTCCCTGACCGACCTGTTGATATCAGCCTCGTCTCCGGCCCAAACATGACCCACATGAATCAAAAGGACCAGGGCGAACGCAAGGGTGACCGAACGAATATCCAGATGATCTGTCTTCATGTGATCCTGCTGCCCCGGTTGATTTTCACAATGAGGTATCGATGAAGGAAAAGCAGGCATATGCAAAGGGTGGAGATGTATGCGAAAAAACGGTGAACCTTCATCAAGTCTTGTTGCCCCTCGGTTCCAACCCACTCTAATAATGCCAGAATCGCGGTCATAATCAAGCCCAAACCCGAGAGGATGAACATCCAGAAGCACAGCTTGATAGGCAACCCCGTCCCTGATGTCATGCTATTGGTAGCGCATGTCTCAACTGCTTCCCGTGGATGGTCAAAACGGCATGCATCAGCCCAGAGAACAGCCCATGTCGCAAGCGATCCCGAAAATATTGCACCCGCACTGACATGAACCAGAACCATATATCCCCGGGTTGTACTGTCATGAATCCAGACCCCCGAGAATCCCGTAACTAATAAGAACACCGAGCTCAGGACACACGCGATTACCGTCATGGCCTCCATCCTTGGAAACCGACTGAACGACCCTCTTGCCATGTCCCCCCCGCATGAATATTTATCCATCATCCCGGTTTTATCCCCTGTTCCCGCCACGCCGAGTGACATAAGAAACCAGCCGTCTCAGGCCTGACAGGCCGGCCAGAAGGAGTAACCCCGATATGATAACCGCCGCAAACCAGGAAAACCACTGGTAGGCAGGCCGGAACCTGAAGGATGTTGCGAGGATATCCTGGAAGCTTTCATCGAGCTCCTGAAACTCATGCATCGGTTTGGCAACCACAGATGATGTCGCCAGCGGGCCTGATGCCGTCACGGTGCCAAACAGAAATGGGGCATCCGGGTGATGGCATTCCACGCACCCTTTCGCACCCAGTGATTGAGCCGCCGGCCGGACCTCATGCGCGACCGGCCACAGATAAGGACGTGCTGCATCATGTTCCGTGGATCTCAGCAAACCCGGGTCCTGATCATCCAGCGTGAAGAGAAATCCCCCCGATACGTAACCAAACTTCCCCGTATCCTCCATGTCATCTCCACGATAGACGGCACCTAGGAGGCCGAGTACTTTAATGACCTGTTGATCCGTCAAGACATGCGGGGTTCCCTGGGTTTCTTCAATACAATCCAGGAGATCATCCGTAACCAGTGGAGTGATCGGATCCCCCCATCACCAGGCTGGGGATGTATATCAGGGGCCTGGCGATTCATCTCTGGCTGAATTCCGAATTCCAAGGACCCCATGCTGGCCGCGTTGAAAATTATATCCGTCTTGAAGCATGACAGGTTCCCCGGGTGCTTCATGGATCCCTGCAAGTGCGTCGAGGATAAGCAGGACTCTTGTTTCCGACTCCAATTCACCGCCCTCTTCAACCGGCACAAACGTTCCCAACAAAGGAACAATTGAACCATCATGTTCCAGACCCCACAGGTAATCGGGTTCATCGGGCTCCGTTCCGGCTAGTTCCAGTTCACCACTCATATTGTGCCGATATATTTTTCCCTGATTGACCAGCACCGGTTCCCCATTGAGTCCTTCGGCCCCGGAAAGGGCGGCAAGGATATCAACCACCTTTTTTGGGGCGTTCAAATACTTGTCTGCCCCCGATTCGACGACATCAGCCGGAGGGATCGGGGTCAGTTTATCACCATCCACACGTGCCCAATAGGCCGGCCAGACAGCCCGGTGGGGAGCAATCCTGCCATCTGCACCCGGCGCCAGTACCGGCTCCAGGATGTCCGGAAGATCCGTAAACCATCGCGCCTTGCCGTGAATCCCCGTCCGGTGGATACGCGACAGACGCACCTTCTGCATGCTTTCAGGCCCGGGCTTCAAGCCACTATGGCATGCCGTGCATGTCATTTTTTCAAGGTGTATCGGCGGCAGGCCTCGGTGCTCGGCACGAGGCGCACCCAGTCTTCCTGCATACGGTCCCATATGGCACCCCCAGCAGGAAAACTCCTGATGGGCGGGACTGTCCCTTTCTGCAGCCTCCGTCCGGTAACCCCTGATCATGCCATGATCCAGGCCGTTTCTGTGACAGTCCACACACTTGATACCGGCAGCCGCATGGACATCCTCAATCCTCTGCCATCGATCAAGGCCAACCTTGTGGGTCGAGTGACAATAGAGGCAGTTGTTGTCCGGAGGCTTGTGCTGGATATCAAAAAACGCACGGTTGCGGTTGTCAAACCGGTTAAGGTCATAATGAATGTTCGGGGTAACGGCCCACTCCGTATCATCGGGGTTTGGGCCATCATGAACAACCCATGTTTCGGGCAAACGTGAGGCCATGCCCCCAACATCGCCCAGGCTGGCAGCTGCCGTGGCCGCCCAGCGGAAATTTTCCCGTTCCATTTGTTTTGCCCATTCACTCGGGTCTTGTTTTGGAGAAGCACCATGACAACCCATGCAGTTGATCTCGGCCTGACCTGAAACATCCCAACGTGAATGATGATCGACCGGTTCCTCCCCAGTCGGCCTCTCCGGGTCGCCGCCGGGCAGATGCCGGCCAAAAAGCTGGTTGAATTTCCACGGTGTTAGTCCGATTTCCGAAGGATGCCAGGTGCCCTTCCATCCCCGGTAGGACAGGGGGATCTGTGTTCCGGTCTCCTCGTCAATCCAGATCCAGGGTTCACCAGGTCTTCCGGCATCCACTTCCCCACGGGAGGCGTTGAAGTGCCAACCCTTCATGACAGTCCGGTAATCGTGACACTCCCCACAGCTGAAGCGGGAAGAGAAAGGCAGGGCATGCGGATCCTGGGGTATGATCTGCTGACTTTCCTCATCATAGATCGGGATACGATGAACAGGCGTGGTCCTGCTGCCATCCCACTCGGGAAGTTCCGCCGCTTCATCACCTGCCGAACCGATGCAACAGAGGGAGAAGATGACGGCCGCAAAGAGAATCACCCTTGATTTCAAACCTGAAATTCCTCCGGCTCCAGCCCGAGGGTTTTCCCAGCCTCAACGGCACGGTTCGCTGCCAAGACCGCGACCGCGGTCCCGTAACCCACCTCGGCCGGGCAATTGAGCGGTATTCCCAGCCTGATCGCCCCGAAAAAGTTCTCAAGGTGCGGCTGGTGCGGAGGCTTGGCTAGTTCGACCGGCAACGGCCAACGGCCGGTCTCCTCCGTAACACGGACATCCAGAGCGATATCCCTTGTTCCCGTTCGTTGAAGAGGTTGTTTTAACTGCCGGAGAAAACCCTTTTTCACCAGGGGATCCCAGGGCGGCGCATGCGCCTCACGGTCGGCCGAATTGCCGCGCTGGGGAACCTCAGAAATATTGATTGACCCGTTTTCACCCATGAAATTCTCATAAAAACCACCGTGTTTGGTCGTCGTTAATACCTGATAGAATGCCCGTGAAACACCATGGCTGTTTTCATAATCATAGACAGCCATGACATTGTCGTACCACTCATGATGATGATAGAAGTCGACACCACCTCCCGCCAGGACCGATCGCGGATTAACATCAAATACCCAGCTGTACAGATCAACCTGATGTGAACCGAGATCCACCATAGGCCCACCCCCGTATTTCCGGTACCATCGCCAGTTGCGAAACTGTGACATGGATTCATAGCCGTAACTCTCGAGGGTTGACTGATCAATGACATATTTCTTCGGCCATCCCAGGTCATCCCTCTTCGACCGGTTCCATTGCGCGTAAGCATGCGTGACACGACCCAGGAGATTCTCCTCGTGAATCAGACGGTCAATCGCATGGATATATCGGGGGTTACTCCTGCGCTGATGACCGATCTGGAGAAGTCTGCCGGTCCGCCTTGCAGCCATGACCATTTCCCGGGCCTTTTCGAGAGAGTTCGACATCTCCTTCTCACAATAGACATGCAGTCCAGCCTCAAGACAGGCAATAGTTTGTTCTGCATGCATCCAGTCGGGAGAGGCCACAAGAATAGCGTCGAGGTCTTCTTCCTCGGCAAGAAGTTCCCTGTAATCTTCGTAAATATTCACGACATGGCCATATTTTTTCAGGAGACGGCGTGCGTATCGTTTGCTATAGGACCAAATATCGCAAACGGCCCTGAACCGGACCCCGGGAATCCTCAGGGCTGCATCAATCAGCACGCGTCCCTGCTCACCTGCGCCGATCAGTGCGACGTTAAGTTGCTGCACATCCGGCTGGACAGCCCGAGTCAGCCCTGCACGGGACAGGGCCAAAGTAGCACCCACCGCCGCGGTTCCCTTGAGAAACGCCCGACGGTCGATCGCCTGTGGGTCTTTCGACTTATCTTGTGCACTCAACAGCAGGACCCCCGTTCAATCATTGAAATCGTAACAGGATTTACTCGGGATAAAAGGCTTTTCCCGGGCCAACAGAAAAACAAAAAAGCAATATCAGGCCCGAAACATCTGTCTCCATTGCAACCCATCGGGACTAAGCTGTCAAGCCCGGGACACTGGACCGCGAACCCTTCATGTCTTTGGCATTCATGGGCGATTTTACGGTATGGTTCACGGATTCCTGAAGCCACAAACGGAAGAAAAATCCTGAATGCCCGGGCCATTCGAAACAAGGGAAGTCGGGATGAACCCCACTCAGCTGCCGGGTCATTGCAGCCCGACCATTTTCCGATAGTGATCGTCAACCTCAAAGATCCCGCCACTTTGGGCATAGAAATCATCGTCCAATGAAAAACATCCGTTCTCTGGGATGGTCCATCGGGCGCCGCAACAGGGATGGTAGCTTCGCATCGTATCCCAGTTGGTATAGTTCTGGTCGCCGTTGGTTTCAACCAGCCCCACCTTCATGCCGGGAAGCGGGGCGATCCGGGCCGCGACATTTTTGTTCCAGTCAACCATGACCGGACTGACCGTCAGGTCCGCACAGAAACAGGAAATATTTCGCTCATGAGCAATCTTGGCTGCCTTCAGGCTCACACTCAATGTCTTGGCGATTGGTTTCAGGGCAATCGCGCCGTAACCCAGTTCAATCCTCTCCAGTGTTTCCCTATCCGAATGGGCACTTTCATCCGCAGCAATCCTTACCGGCAGATCGTGAACCGGATCCAGACAATCCTCCGGAAACGGTTCCTCGAAGATCAGGATACGTTCCATCGCCCCAATTCGGTCGGCATGATCGAGTAGGCGAAGTAGGCATTCCCGGCTCTCATAACGCCCGTTGGCATCAAGATAGTAACAGATCCTGCCGCATTCCGTGTAAGGTGTGGTATAGTTCCTGGCCAGATCGTGGATTTCGGAAAGTCTCCGCTTGTCCCACTCCAGCATTTTTTCCTGGTCGCCGTCTCTATCGGGATCGGACCCGACCTTGATCTTGAGAAGACAGGCTCCCGCCTCGATAATTTCCTTCAACTGACCTGACGATACGGCATATGTGATCAGGGGGACAGAAACCAGCTTTTCGTGTCGATATGGCAGCGCACTGCGGAAATCGGCGGGTACCATTTCGAGGAAATCCGTGATCCTGTTCTCGCGGGAATAAAGAAGCCAGGCCGCATTGTCGACGGCAACCAATGAGTTGAGTGCGAATGTCAGACGCAATCCAGGGTTCCGTGTAATTTTTTTTCCAAACTTGTATGTTACGGGAATCAGCTGTTCGATAAGGTCGAGCGGTGTATTCCAGTTGAGTCCCTCCGCATGTCTCAAGGCAAATCCGGTCATCAGGAACATCTCACTGTTCCCGACACTCTGGGGTCGGCTGGTAAATATCCCCCCATCCGACCAAAGAATACTCTGCCCCCCTAGACCCACGCCGTGTTTTCCAGCCTCGTCCTCCATCATCGCGACAACCTGCCACATTTCACTGATATAGCCTCCCTTGAATCCAAATGGATTGAGGAAGGGCTCACGTTCATATTCACAGCTGGTTCGGGTAACGATCGGCATTTAATTTATCCGCTATTCTTTACAAGGTGCACTATGCTGAGAAAAATTCCCCTGCTTCATCCAGATCCAGGGGCAACCCGACCTCCCTGCCCGTCGCGGCAGAGATCTGCGCGGCCCATCCAAGTTCAGCGATATGTGACGAATTGGCGAAGCTGAGAAAGGACTGTTTTTCCGTCTGGATGCAGTCAAGGAAGTGTCCGACACATGCTCCGGTCTGGTGCTCAACAACATTCCCGCTGTCGGGCGTAGTCGTGTCATCGGGCCAGACAAGTTCCTCCACTTCATCATCCCTGCAGCGCCGCCTGTCCAGCGGAAATATCCATTTTCCCGAGGCGACCTGATCGGACCAGTAGCGTATCTTATGAGTCCGTTCCTGCTGGGAATCAAAGACGAATCCACCCGCGCTTCCCGACACATTGTGATAGGCATCGTAACCATTGGATACATCAATATTTCCGAAACATAAACCGGTCGCCCCATTTCCAAACCGGACGAGGACGTTCCAGGTGGTTGCCGCCTCAAAATCCCTGACCTTGGCATCCTGGCTGGTCGCGAAGACCCCAACCGGTCTCGACTGCGATTCCATCATGTTGACCATGGCAAACAGGGAGTGAATGATCCCCATACCGAGGGCATCACCCATAATTGACTGCCTTAACTTCCAAGACTTATTTCCAGTAATATTAACGGGATGGCGATAATTGACCTGCACCTGTGTGATCTCGCCGAAATGGCCATCCGCCACCATCTGTCGAAGGTGTCCTTCCATTGAGTCGAAGGCCATGATGTAGTCGACAAAAGTCACCAGGCCGGGATTGGCCCGATCCAGTTCGATTTGTTCAATAAATTCCGCAAACGTGGTTGCGCATGGTTTTTCGCAAAACACATGTTTTCGCGCCCTCAGCGCCGCGATCGCCTGCTGTCCGTGAAGACTGTTCGGACTCGCGATACAGACCGCATCGATTCCGGGATTCCCGATAATGCTCGCATAGTCACTCGTAAAAAGATCTTTCGACAGGCCGAGTTCAGAGAGCACCTCTCCGGCACGTTCAGCACTGGTCTGGTGAAGGGCCGCGATCTCAACATCATCCCTGTCGAGGAACCGTTTCATCAGCTCCTTTCCCATCCAGCCCGCACCGACAAATCCGATCTTTATCTTTTCCACTTGGGTATCTTTCCTTTTAGATAATTCGCCCTATATTAATCGGATCAGGAAAATATTTTCCCCCAAAGGTTTTGCATGGTTCCCCATCCCTTGTAGAGCAGGAACAACAATCCAACGCTTCCCATGAGATTAAGGAATATACCATTTCGTTGATCACCCATGACACTTCGATTATTGGCTATGAATAGCAGCAAAATCGCACAGATGGGCACGGCAAGCAGTGTTGAGGCCTGTGCGATGATAATCGAGGGGACGGGTTTCGCGTTCATGAATAGAGCCAAAATGGCAACCCCTGAACCGACCACCATTGCAAGGGTTGTGCATAACTTCACCGGTCTCCCGTCCAGTCGGGCATCCAATCCCAGTCCATCGGCCAGAAGGCCGCCGCCAATCAGGGCATTGACGACAAACGAGGAAAATGCGGCCGCAAAAAGTCCTAGACAAAAAATGATTTTGGAAAATATTCCAAAGAGGGATTCAAACAAACCGGCCAGGTCCGCTGCGGAATTCAATTCAATCCCCGGTTGTTCGCGAAACGCACCCGCCGCCCCGCAAAGAATAACGACATTGATAATACAGAGAACAGATACCCCAAAGATTGCATCCTTTTTTATCTTTGCCGAGTCGGCTCCTTTCCACCGCTTCTCCTTTACCAGGTGTGCCTGGTAAAGGGCAGCAACGACCGAGAAATTTGTTGCCAGCATCGCCGTGGCAATCCCCAGCGAGTTCTCGGGCAAGCTGGGGACAAATCCCCTGAAAAATCCCCCCGGATCAATCCCGGTGGTTATAAGGTTTGCAATGAAGGCCAGCACGATGATCCCAACCAGGACCTTCATCCCCTTTTCCAGCTTATGGTAAAGGTTTCCCAATGCGAAAAAACCGGTGATGGTGATCACCGTGACAATGACCGGCCACCAGATATCATCAATGCCGGTCACCCCTTCCAGGGCCGTCGCCACACCCAGATTATTTCCAAATTGAAATCCTGCAGCAACGAGAAAACATGATATCCCGGTCAGGACGGCGACAGGACGACCATAAAGTTCAGCGGCAAGTTGAAGAATCGAACGGTCGGACTGGCAACCCACCCGCGCCGCCATCAGCAGATAACTGACCATTAGGAATGCGGAAATAACAAGCAGCCAGATCAGGTGATAACCAAAGTGCCCGCCGGCCTTGTTGGCGGTGATGATGCTGCCCGGACCAATCACCACCGAGACCGTGATCAGGCCCGGGCCTAATGACTTGGACCAATGCCCTCTCTTCATGATTTGTCACCGATCAATTGAACTGCTCCACGATGAAAGTCTCGGGAGGATTGGAGAAATCATTCCATAACCGGTCGGCGATGGCCGCATCGGTCTTGCCATTGTGGACAAGGTAGCGATAGTTCAAGACATGATCTTTACCCGGAACGATCTCCCAGTCACCGAGAAATTCCGCGACAAAACTGAAATAGGGAATCGTGTCGTTCGCCCGAATAGGCTCCGGGTGGCGAAAGTTGCCGGAATGGCTCATGACGGTCAGGCCCGACCATGCATCATCGGTCAGCCCGCACATGCCCACCCAGCGAACGCGCGTATGATTGGCCTCAAGACGGGTTTTACCCTCCGAGGTGACCATTTCACATCTTTCATTGAACCAGTTTGCATGGCCCCGTATGGCCATGCCACCCCAGGGATGCTCATTGAATTTGATCGGGCTGGGACCTGCACAAGCGAGCGTGATTCCCAGGTCAAACACCCAGTATCCCGCCTCACTCCCGCCGATGTTCCATGCACGGACATCCCAGGTTTCATCCAATGCCACCTTCTCCCCTTCCGGCGCCTTCAGATCAACCTGCTCATGGTGCACCCTGAATCCCCCGAACACCGGCCCGGTGACAATTCCCTCCAATTCCCTGAAGCGAACTTTTGCATCGCCCAGTTTCATGTGCCAGAAATTGGGATTGCGCCCCTCAAAACTTGTGTTGAAATTTGAATACCAGACCCCAAGCTGATGTAGGTAATCCTGTGCCCGATCGGTCACGACCTGTCCCGATGGTGACCAGACAGGGTGGATAAAGCCACTTCGCTGATAATGGGGGTCCGCACCCTCGGGAAGCGGGGCGATCGCCATCTGATAACGCAGGATCCTCGATTCGCCCGACAGAATATCGAGATGGCCACCGATTTCCTGTACATGAACGACATTCTCATCGCTGGTTCCATTAGCTGCACCCTCCCCAAGCACATACCTTCTCTCAGTATCGACCGGGGTTGACCCCTCCATGATCCACCAGAGGATCGGCTGCCCGCCGCCATCGATCTGGATGGGAACCCGAATGTTCCCGCTTTCCCTGACTTCCCATAGAGAGATTTCCCCGGGCAAATCCTCAATCCCGTCCAGGGAAATCGAGACAGGCGTGTCGATCCTGTCATAATTCCCGGAATTCACCGTGATCTTCAGCGAGAACTTTGGCCTGATGCCCGGCAGATAGGCACACGAGGCCAGGAATATAATTGTGAACACGGGAACAATGATAAACCTCATCATGTTCATCGCACTCCATATCATGATACAAATACCCTCCCTGACATTTTTCCTAAAGTCATTGATCTTCCGGTGTCGGCCAGTTCAGATGCTTGTGAATGAAGTCGAACGTGCCCTGTTTCTGCATCGTGTGGCCGCCGTTGTGGTATTCAATCTCGGCTCGACCCCCAATTCCAAGCTGATCGTACATCCATCGGATATCGGCAAACTCCTTGGCTGCCCAGGTATCGTCCGATACCGTATCATGATGCCCGCGCTCGGCCATGAACGGACGTGGGATCATCAGGAATGCCATCTCGGAGTAATCGAACGTGCTGCCAAGGTTGAAATAAAACATCTCCCATTCACCATGAACCATGAAACTATATCGGTCATGACAGGTGGCCACCTTGCGGGTCCAGTCGTTGAAATCGGCCGAGCAGATTGAAAGCGCGTAATCCGTCAGGATCGGGGGAACCCGTACCGCGGTCTCGCCGCCGTAACTGAGCCCGTAAAAACCAATCCGGTCACCATCCACGTAGGGCAGGGTCTTCAGCCATTTCAGGATCTGGCTGTGCTGTGCCAGGATAAATGTGAACAGGGTCCCCTTGACGAGATTTGCCTTCTTGTCCAGGTAGCGAAAGCGGTCCCCGAGGATATAAAGGTTATGTGGAGCAAAAACAATGAATCCCCTGTCGGCGAGATCTGACCCTGCACCTTGGTAGGCCAAATATGCGCCATGCTCGGGGTCGTTAATGAACATGTGTTCAGGTAACCCGCTGTGGCCGTGCTGCATGACCATCACGGGACGTTTTTCGCCGGGTTTCATGTCCTTCGGGATCGCCAGCATCCCCCAAGCGAAGACACCGGGCCAGACATCCAGCACAACATCGTAAGCCTTCCATCTATCAGTCTCGCGGATATAGCGGCTGCGTGGATTCATCACAGGTGTGGGATCATCGAACTTCCCGAGGATTTCCTCCCAAAAATATTTGCGTAACGGACCGCTCTGGTCGCCGAATTCCTCGGCCGAGTAGATGTCCGCCTGCATTTTCCCGGCCCATTTGCTGGCCTGGTTTTCACCGAACAGTTTATCGATCATCGGATGCCGTTCACGACAGACCCGGCTGCGGACTTGGTCGGAATTGGGAATCAGCCACTGGACGAACTGTTCGAGTTCCTCGACCTGCCGTTTCTGACG
>CAYYNQ010000067.1:0-72665 GCA_964473105.1 uncultured Candidatus Sumerlaeota bacterium
GTGTACCAGCGGCTCATGGTGAGGATACCATCCGGCTTCAGGTGATCGAGAAAGACATCCCATCCCTCCATGGTGTAAAGCCCGTTTTCCGTCAGCACAAATGCCCCGGCTGCGGTTGCAGCAAAGGTATCAATCAGTGAAGCCTGGATGATGTCGAATTTTTTTTGACTCCGCGCAAGAAAACTGCGTGCCTCATCGTGAACGATCTCAACTCCGGGCCATTCGGTCATGCCACCGGAATAACTGAAGTAACGTCCCCCAATGGCCTCGATAATTCGGGAGTTTATCTCGATGCCCGTGATTGAAGGTTGATTCCAGGCTCTCGCCGCCAGGACATCCCTTCCTCCGCCGACACCGATCACCGCGACATCGGAATCAGGCTTGATCACATGTGCCGCATAGCTCACATCATGGAAGGGGTAAAAAAGCGACTCAGGATGATTGTCGGGGTTCTTCAGGATGGGTGTTGCGGCAAGCATGTCAATCAGGAGCGTGTGCTGAGCGGTGGCCGAGGCGTCAAAATATTCCGGGGCAACGCCGGTTGCATTGCCCGTGTGTTCACCCGTCACCGTGATCCGTGAGATCGAGTTCCATTTGTCGTAGTCATGATCACTGGTCATGAAGGTGGCGCCGCGTAGATGCCTGACCTGGAAGATTTCCATGCCGGGTGCCACCGCAAAGGCAACCCATGTCGCAAGCATGATGCATGGGGGCAGAATCCTCTGAGTCAGGGTGTTGTTTCCGCGTTTGCCTCCGGTAAGCATCAACAGGCCCGCGGTTGAGAGGATTCCGGCAATCATCAGGATGAAGCGAGACCCGCCGAGCCAGGATATGAGAACTGGATAAAGCAGACATCCAAGGGCCGCGCCGGCCAGGTCAAATCCATAGAGCATGCCGGTATGGCCCGGAAACCTTGTTAATGAAATAGCGACGGCGATACCCCCGAAAGTGAAGGGTATGGCCAGCATGAAGCTGACCGCCAATAATTGCGCCACGACGACACTGTTGCGTGTCATGTCAAAGCGAATGCCGAGCATCAGGACCAGGGCGGCAATGACCGATATGCCGAACAGCAGTGCCATCCAGCCGACATGTCGACTTGCGCGGGCAGGCGTGAACACTCCCGGGAGAAGATGCACGATTGTTGCACCGAACGCCATGCCGAAAAGCGTCACGGAAATGGCAAAGAAGGCCATGTGGTAATAGATGATGACACTGAAGATCCGCGTGAGCCCCAGTTCGAGGAGGAGTGTGCAGGATGTGATGAGGAAAAGCCCCGCGTAGAGGGATCGGGGCGGTATGTCCACCGTGTCTTGGGGAGGCGAGATTGTCATGGACAGCCGAAAAATTCAGGATTCACGTGTATGGCCGTTGCCTAGGGCGGTGAATTTGAGCGTGGTCAGTTCCTCCAGCCCCATGGGGCCACGGGCATGAAGCTTGTCCGTTGAAATACCGATCTCGCATCCCATTCCGAATTGACCGCCATCGCTGAAGCGCGTCGAGGTATTGACAAAAACACACGCAGAATCCACGGCGGCGAGAAAGTCCATGGCTGTCCGGTAGTCATTCGTGACAATCGTGTCGGTGTGGTGTGACCCGTGACGGTTGATGAAGTCCGCAGCATCCCCGGCGGATTCAATGACCCCGGCCGTGATCACCATGTCCAGGTATTCGGTTGCCCAGTCTTGTTCTGATGCCGGGCTGCATTCGGGGATGAGTCGGCAGATGGCTTCATCCCCCCGCACCTCGACCCCCTTTTCGACGAGGGTCTGAACAACCTCGATACCGATCGTTTCCATGACATCGCGGTGAATGAGCAGGGATTCTGCCGCATTGCAGACGCCGGTGCGCTGCGTCTTGGAATTAACTGTTAGTGTCACGGCCATGAAGGGATCAGCACCCTTGTCGATATAAACAAAGCAGTTTCCGTCCAGGTGTTTGATCACGGGTATTTGCGATGTTTTCATGATCATCTCAATCAGGGTTTTGCCCCCCCGGGGGATGACCAGATCGATGCAGTCGCCACGTTTGAGCATTTCCTGGACGGCCGATCGGTCTGTTACCGGGATCAACTGAATGCACCCTTCGGGTAGATGTGTCTGCATGGCCGCATCCCTCATCAGGTCGGCGATGGCACGGTTTGAATGGATGGCTTCCTTTCCCCCGCGCAGGATCACGGCATTACCCGACTTCATGCAGAGGCATCCCGCATCGGCGGTCACGTTGGGCCTTGACTCATAGATAATCCCGATCACTCCGATGGGGGCCCGCATTTGACCCAGTTTGATCCCATTGGGCAGGGTTTTTGTCCCCGTGATTTCCCCCACGGGATCATCGAGTTGGGCGACCTTTTCCAGGGACCGGGCCATGGCTTCAATGCGATCGTCGGTAAGACTCAACCGGTCCAGCATTGCCTGTGACAGGCCGGCTACCTTACCCGCTTGCAGGTCCTTGTGGTTTGCGTCCTTTATTTTCCGCCTGTTACCACGGAAAGATTCGGCCATCGCGATCAACGCACGGTTTTTTCGTTCAGTTTCCACGATCGACATCGCCCGTGAGGCCTTGCGTGCCTTTCTCACGATGTCATCGATGAGTTTGGGAATGTCCAAGTCAGAACCCATTTCCGGGTATCCTTGCCACGGGATAATCGTCCCTTGTTGTGGGAGAACACGGGTCTTCATGATAATCACATCAACGGGCTGTGCCCAAGTAAAATATTCAGGCTGATCGTGGATGTCATGAGTTGATTTGATTAGACTATAAGGCATGAACTGTTATGATCGCTCAGTTTGTTCAATATTTTGGTTCACAGGCTATGTGCCCGATGAGTTTACCCCTTGATCACTCACATAAGCACTCGGATCTGCGGGAAGAGTCCGGGGGGCGGGGGGAATTTCCGGCTTTACGTGTCGTCATAACCGGATTATTCATGGGGCTGGCAAACCTGGTCCCGGGGGTGTCTGGCGGCACGATGGTCCTTGCGCTGGGGCTCTATGAGGACTTTATCCAGGCCGTATCTGACCTGACGCGCATGCAATTGAACAGGAGATCACTCCTGTTCCTGGTCGTCCTGGGCGGTGTTGCCGTGATGACCATCTTCAGTCTGGCCGGGTTTTTCCAGTATCTTATGGAGTTTCATCTTTCATTCATGCTCGCATTATTTGTCGGAATGACGCTGGGTGGGACGCCGATTCTATATCGCCGGCTCAAGTCGTTCGATATTTCCTCTTTTCTTTGTGCCGTGGCTGGTTTTGCGCTGATGGCCGTGATTGTATTTTTACTCAAGCCCGATCAGGCTGAGCCTTCATGGTTCCTGTTTTTTATGGGGGGGCTTGTCGGCAGTGTGGCGATGATCCTCCCGGGCATCTCAGGTAGTTACATGATGCTGATCATGGGACTCTATCTGCCCATCATCACGGCTATTAGTGACTGGAAGGACTCAATCCGGGCACTTGACGTGTCATCAATTATATCTACAGGCCTGATAGTGATCCTCCCGATCAGTCTGGGCTTGATTGGTGGTGTCGCGCTGCTGGCCAATGTACTCAAATACCTGCTCGACCGGTTTCATCGGCAGACGATCGGGTTCCTGATAGGTTTACTGTTGGGTTCAGTGATGGGCCTGTATCCGTTCAAGGCGACGGATGTCAGCAGGATGGTCCGCTACTCGGAGGAGGTATCAGGGCGGTGGGCGCTGAGCATTCAGGCACATGGGTTGGATCAGGCAGGTGGCAGACAGGTGACAAGTAATCTCAAGGAACTTGGGACAGGTGGGATGCAGGTGGATATCAGCCACTACCCCGCTTCAGAGCCGATCACGATGGCCATGCTGGATGAAGCTGCGGGGCGACGTGCCGTGATGATTGTCTACAACATGGAAATTGAGAAATCACTCAGACAAATAGCCCATCATGATCCCGCGTTTGATCTTGTATTCATTCCGGACACCCGAATCAGCCCGACACGAGCAGTCATCTGTATCCTGCTGCTGTTTTTTGGGGTTTTTATCACGGTGTCCATCGGGCATATCCGGAGGAAGACATAGAGAACCGGGAACAGGGAAGTGTGGTCGGCTGTCCGGCGTATCGTGGACAGCGTTCCGATTACACGGTCGGCCTTAACACTGGGGGGGACGAACCCCGGGGCGGGGATTTTCCTTACTTGACCAGCTTGGGGATACTGAATAGGGGAAGGTAGAGCGCGACCACGATAGCGCCCACGATAACGCCCAGAAACACGATCAATACCGGTTCCAGGATGGATGTCAGTGCATTGACCGTGTCGTCGACTTCACGTTCATAAGCCTCGGCGACCTTGGTCAGCATGTGGTCGATGGCCCCTGTCTCCTCGCCAACGGCAACCATATGGACGACCAGAGGTGGAAACACAGGGCATTCACTGAGTGGTTCATGGATGGTTTCTCCGTCCTTGACACTCTGGTAGACCTTTCCCATGGCACGCGTGATGACCTCGTTCCCCGAGGAATCACGCACGATGTCGAGGGCCTGCAGGATCGGGACGCCGGCATTGATCAGTGTGGACAGGGTCCCGGCGAACCTGGCGATGGCGACCTTCCTGAAAAGCTCCCCAAAGACGGGAATCCCCAGCTTCAGCTTGTCGATTTGATGCTTGGTCGTGGGGTTCTTGTTCAACTGCACGGTTATGACACTGATCAGGATCACGGCCAGAATCACGATCCAGCTCTGGTGAAGAAGGATGTTGGATGCCTTGACGAGTACCAGTGTTGGTCCTGGAAGTTCCGCACCGAGTTCATTGAAGATATCCTCAAACTTCGGAATGATCGTGATCAGGATGAAGGAAACCAAGCCGCTGGCCAGCAGCATTACGACAATCGGGTAAGTCATGGCCGACTTGATTTTTCCCTTGAGAGCCTCCCTTTTCTCGAGGAATTCGGCGATCTTGTTGAGAACCTGCTCCAGCACACCGCCGATTTCACCGGCCCGGACCATGTTGACGTAGAGCTTGTCAAAGACCTTTTTGTGCTTGCCCATGGCATCCGAAAGTGAAGATCCGGACTCAATGTCCTTTGCCATCAACTCGATCTTCTCCTTGAAGATGACGGACTCGACCTGTTCGCGCAGGATCGTCAGCGAGCGCATGATCGGCAGACCCGCATCGATCAGGGTCGCCAGTTGCCGCGTGAATGTCACGATCTGCTTGGATGTGATATGATGGAAGATGAGCCTCAGCCCGGGCAAGGACAGCAGGTCGGCTTGTGCGGCGGATTTCTTCTTGTGGGGCGAAACGCGGAGGGGATAGTATCCCATGTCCCGCAGTTTCTCGATGATGACTTCCTCGCTGCTCGCCTCGATCGTTCCCTTGACCTGTTTGCCGCCCTTGTCAAGGGCCTCGTATAGATATGTCGGCATGGCTCTCCTCATCCTCCGGGTCAGGCACGGCCCAAACGGGGTCCCGGCTGACTTTTCTTTCCCGGTGTCGACGGCCTTCCAGCTGAACCCGGGCATCTCTCCCTGTTAAGGCGGTGTGCCCCTGCACACCATTCTAATTATAGATGTTTTCGGGTTGATCAGGAAACAAAAATATCCCCGACTCGAGCCCGTAGACTCCTAATAGACAGCTTCCGGGTCGAAGACCTTGCTGCCATTCACGGACCATTCACCACCATTCACGACTCTGTAAAAACATGAATAATACCCCGTGTGACAGGCGCCCCCGCGCTGTACGACCTTGAAAACCAGTGCATCCTGATCACAGTCGACGCGAACTTCCTCGACATCCTGTGTATGGCCGCTCGATTCACCCTTGAGCCATAATTTCTTCCGGGACCGGCTCCAGAAATGCATTTTCCCGGTTTTCAGGGTCAATTCCAGGGCTTCGCGGTTCATGAATGCAAACATCAGCACCTCCATGGTGGAGGCATCTTGGACGATGGCGCTCAGGAGGCCATTATCATCATATTTGAGTTCCTGTATCAATTTGTCGGGCTGATTGACCTTGACCGGCATGGATGCAGCTTCCTTTCCGGGTGTTTTGCTCCGTATAGATCCTGAGTCAACTATACTTAATCCGTTGATATTGAGCAAGGAGGTTGCAATTTCGCCCCCGATCGAAGAAAATCATACTAGGCCTGCAATCTTGTGGGATTCGGTTTTCAGGCCCTGATTTCCACGATCCGCCTTTACCTGATCAGGTCTCGTTGGGGCAGGGACTGAAAATGATCCGGAATGTCCGGATCCGCGGAGTTTTCAGTCCATATCTATTTATAATTCAGAGATATATGGAAGTGTTGAAATGAAGGACCCGACATCTGTCATCGTTTTCGGCGCGGCCGGGCGAATGGGCAGGCTTATCCTAGAACTGGCTGCGGGGGATTCGGAAAAGTATACCATCAGGGGAGCCGTGGAGTCGGACGGCCATCCGTTGATTGGACATCCCCTCAAACAGCTGCTGGGGATGCCGGCCACGGATCTCAAATTCGATACTTTATGGGAACATCGGGCCGGTCCCGGGTCTGTTATCATCGATTTTTCAACGCCGGAAGGCACCATGAAGAATCTTGACGGATACGTTCGTTCGGGTTTGCCCGCGCTTATCGGGACAACCGGTTTCTCAAGCGAGGATGAACTCAGCGTCCGTGAGGCTTCGGCGAGCATCCCGTTGCTTTTTGTTCCTAACACGAGCCGGGGTGTCAATGTGCTTTTCTGGCTGGCACGACATGCCGCGTCGTTGATGGGCCCCGAGTACGATATCGAAATCGTTGAGATGCATCATCATCACAAGCAGGATGCCCCGAGCGGGACGGCGCGGAGGCTTGCTGAAGTTGTCCTGGAGGATAAACAAGGTGATTATGACAGGGATATTGTCCATGGCCGGTCGGGTCAGGTCGGGGCAAGGTCCCGGGCCGAGATTGGTATGCATGCCATGCGTGGGGGCGATGTCGCGGGAGACCACACGCTGGTTCTTGCCGGTCAGGGAGAGCGGATTGAACTGACACATCGGGCATCCAGCCGTGAAACATTTGCCAGAGGTGCCTTGCAGGCCGCGTGCTGGCTGCGGGACAGGGGTCCGGGTCTCTATGCCATGGATCATGTGTTGGGTTTGCAGAAATGAGGACGGGGATGTGAGACCGGAGTTCTGGATCCATGGCATCATCCGGCAATAACCGGGCAGAGGTTATCTACATCCCCCGTCTCGCCCTAGCTGTATGTGTTCTGACCATCTCGCTTTATTTCAATATCCTGGACCATCCATTGACTCCGGCGGATCAGATCCTGCTCCGTCAAATCACCCACGGGGATGTCGATGAGACCGGCCTGCCCGCCCTCCAGGCTGAGCTTTATCATTTCAACCTCGACACCGTATTTCGGCCCTTGGCGCATGCGTTGCTTCAGCAGCAGGGGGAGGTCTGGGGAAATTCCCCCTCAAGCTATCATTCGGTATCACTCATTGCTTTTTTGGCCTGTGTGATTCTTTTCATGTTTTTTACGGGCCATCTGACGCGTAGAAGATGGGTTGTTATCATCTCCTCGCTCATATTCGCCCTGCATCCCCTGGCCTCCCAGAGTGTATTGAGCCTGCAGGGTCTGTCGGGGCTGATGGCCCTGGCGTCTGTATTGAGCGCGTTGATCTTGTCCCGTCGCTACCAGATGGGTCTGGTCGGCCGTCACAAGGTGCTGATATTGCTGTTGGTGTTATTTCAGGTTGTTGCGGCAGGGAGCCATGAGTTCGGATATCTTCTCCCGGTTTTTCTCGGCCTGCAGTGGCTGCTGATGCCCGCTCCACAAGTCATGACTTCGGAGGGGTCGCGTCACCTGATTCGGAAACGGGGGGGCGCCGAGAAGGAAGAACCAGCCGCCGGCAAGCTGCCAGCGAGAAACTTTGTTGTAGTTATTTTACCTCTAATATTCGTGATTTTTGTCTTTTCCGTTTGGCGCTTTTTCTCAATGGCGAACCCTCTGCCCCCTGTAAGTACTCTGCTTGAATCAGGCTCGAGGGTCCCGTTGTTGCAATCGGCGGGAATTTTTCTGCTCTATGTTCTGCGTCTGGCATGGCCCGAGCGGCCGACTCTATTCTACGACCCGGTCCATGCAATCGGCCTGCCCATGGAATGGGTCGTCAGTGTCGTTGCCTTTCTGGCCCTCATCGGGTTGCTTGTTTTCCGCCTGAGAGGATATGCCTTCCTGGTTTATGGGTTTTGGATCTGGATTGTGGGAGTGCTGGGCTTTTCCCATTTCATGAGGTCCGGTCCGATAATGAGCGAGCTTTATATCCTGTTCATGCTTCCGGGATTCAGCCTTGTGATGGGAGGGCTTGCGGGAGTCTGTGTCAATCTGGATTGGAGGTTTCGATCTGAAACAATCCTCAACAGGGGTGTTTTCTGTCTTGTTTGGATCGTGATGATCCTCTGCGGATGGCAGACATGGCAGCGCAATCAACAATGGCAGCAATCGATTACGCTGCTGGAGGCCGAGAGCATGATACATCCCGCGAATACCACCCCGCGCATCCTGGGAGCCATCAACCTGATCCAGTCGAATGACCTTGATGGTTCACTCGAATGGATAGGAAGTGCGGAAGAGATTGCCGGTCCACCGGATATGGAAACGCTTCTGGAACTCGAAGTCTTCATCCATGCCCGAAAATCCGAGCGACCACAGATGGTGGAGTGTGTATATGAGGCCATCAACAGGGAACTGCCCGCCTCCGAGTTACACTACATCAGGCTTGCCGCGATGTGCGGGCAGTTCACGGATTACAACCTTGAAAACGAAACGGAGAAACTGTTGAGGAGGGCGCTCCAATTTTATCCCAGGTCGTATTCAGCGCTCGCAAGGCTTGCGGAATTGAAGTTGTCCGAGGGGAGATTGGCGGAGGCCGTCAAATTGAGTCAGAAGGCGGTGAACTCGGCTTCAACGGCCGATAAACTGAATGCAGTCAGTCAATACGGGTTAATATTGGGAGATTACGCCCTCGCAACCATGAACGAGGAAATCATGGGCAAGGCCATTTTCCAGTTGAGGGATGTCATCGAGACGGACCGGTCCAGTTATCGCTCCTACCTCAAGCTGACGGAGATTCTTATCGTGAGAGGACAGTATGAACGCGCCGTGGATGCCATCCATGGGTGTCTGGATCATTCAAGGCCCGACTCGTATGTGGATGTTGCACGATTATATTGTCGCGTGCTGAAGGAACAGGGGAGGATTGACTTTGCGACCCAGTGGCTTGAACAAACCATCCGATCCCATCCGCAGGATATCAGGGTGCAAATCTTTGCCGGGCGGTTTCTTGAAGCTAATAAAGTTTATGAGAAGGCCCGCAGAATGTTCGAGTCCTTGAGACTTCTGAACCTTCAGGGTAGCTTGAAGGCGGATGTCCTGACAGGCCTTGCCCTGGTTGCCGCAAATTCGGATAAGAATTATGAGCTTGCCTGGGACTTGGCAAGGGAGGCCCAAAGGGCCGATTCTGATCATAAGGGGGCCCGGCGGATGGCGAATGAATCCCGACGTTTCCTATACAGCAGGCAGAAAAAAAATCATTGAGGAAAGGTCCGGGCCGTAACGGGCTGTCCCCGCAGGGTTAGATCATCGTGGTCCTATGAATCATGTCCGACAGGGAAAAAATATACATCGAGACATACGGTTGTTCATTCAACACCGCTGATGCTGAAAACATGGCCGGGGTGCTGGCCGAATCAGGTTACCGGCTGATTGATGACCCGGGGCAGGCAGATCTCGTGGTCATGAACACCTGCACCGTCAAGGACCGCACCTACCTTAACTTTGAGAAACGCTTTCGTGACCTGAAACAGGCCGCTGACAACAACGGCGGCCCGCCTCTTGTTATTTCGGGCTGTATACCGAGGGCTTATGAAAAGTCCGATCTTCTGGGAGATGTCTCAACAATCGGGCCTGAATCGATCGGTGACATCGCGGAGGTCGTCGGCAGCACCCTGCAAGGCAAGACGGTTCGGAATGTCAGGACGCAGGATGGACGCCCCGCATTAAGGGACAGGATGCAGCTGCCCGTGATTCGACAGAATCCGGTGATTGAACTCCTCCCGATTTCCAGCGGTTGCCTCAGCGCCTGCACCTTCTGCCAGACGAGGCTTGCGAGGGGTCGTCTTTTGTCTTATCGCCCCGGTGACATCATCAGTCGGGCCGAACGGGCGGTCGGGGAGGGGGTCAGGGAAATATGGCTTACATCTCAGGATACCGGCGCCTATGGGATGGATTGTGACTACCCGCTCTCAAGATTACTGGCGAACCTTTGCAGTATCGCTGGTGATTTCAGGATTCGCCTCGGGATGACCAGCCCCATCTGGATCTATGAGGATCTCGATGAAATTCTGAATGTCATGGAGCATGAAAAAATATTCAAGTTTCTGCACGTTCCCCTGCAATCCGGTTCGAACGATGTGCTTGCCGATATGAAACGTGGGAATACACGGGAACAGTTCGTTGAGCTTTGTGATGAGTTCCGTTCACGGTTCCCGCTGGGGGCGCTTATGACGGATATCATCGTTGGTTTCCCAACGGAAACGGAGGAGGATTTCAGGCAGACCCTTTCCGTCATTGAGCGTGTCGGTACTGCGGCGGTGAACCGTTCGAAGTTCAGCCCCCGCCCGGGGACGTCGGCCGCGCGCATGAAACGGATCTGCGGGGCAATCGTCAGCCGGCGTTCACGGGAACTGAATGAAGTCGTCCGTCGGGTTGCGCGGTGGTATATTCAGGGCTGGCTGGGCAGGGAGGAAATGGTGGTCACGGCGGATTACAAGAAAGACGGGACGGTCATGGCGCATAACTCCGCATATCGCCCGGTCGTGCTGGAGGGTGACTGGCCTCTCGGTGCATCCATTCATGTAAGGTTTGACGGTTGCACCGACTTTCACCTTGAGGGGACTCCGGATATCCCGGCCTCTTCGTGATCCTGATGACCCTAGGGAAAATCGGGGAGCGCATTGAATCCGGGTTGAACCATGGGGATTCGTCCGGTCCGCTGATTGGTTTACATCCCGTTTGTTACAAAATAGACGTTTCACTCGTAAATCCCCCTTTATGAACGTTATATACCTCCCTATGGGAGTTCCCCCCTAGGGAATGTGAACAAGGCCCGACTCAAATGTTCATTCTAGGCAGGCGAGCCGTGAACCCAACATAAATACAATAATAATAATAATATATGATATTTTTAGATGATTCCTGTTCGTGTCGGAATTTTCAGTCCATTGTGATATGAAATAACTCAGGTGGTGGATGTGTCTGTCAACCAGAGGAGTGGATCGGGAGCTGCTGAATTTGAGGGAGAGGCCGTAGAAGAGGTGACCGTTGAACAGAAGGACTCGAAGCAAGACTTCAATCCTGAATGTTTCGACCAGATGTATGGCCGGTGGAACCGACCGCTGTACCGTTACCTCATTCACTTGATCGGCAATGCCACCATAGCCGAGGACCTCTATCAGGATGCCTGGGTGAACGCGATTGAAAAGATTGACCAACTTCAAACCATGGATCGTTTCGGGCCATGGATATTTCGGATTGCCCGCAATCTGGCTTTCAACCAGATGCGCAAATCAAAGAGACGGGGCCAAGTTTGGATCTTAAGCAACCTGAAAGCCAGGGAGGATACCGAGGAAACAGAAGACCTGCTGTCACGTGAACCGGACCGGCGTCCGGGTCCGCAGGACATGGCAATCCAGGGAGAACAGAGAAAAGTTCTTGAGGAGGCCATGGGTCAACTCGATTTCCAGAGCCAAGAAATGCTGCAATTGAGGTATTTTGAACAGATGAAACTCTCGGAAGTTGCCGAGATCCTCGATATCCCGATCGGGACGGTTTGCACGAAGGTTCATCGTTCACTCAAAAAGATTCGTCTACATCTCGAACAAAAGGGATACCAGATGAATGCTTCACTTTGAATCCGGAAAGACACCAGAACGGGACATGAATCAATGCCGATAACTTGTGACCACATCCGTTACAGCCTGTTGTCTGACGAGGGAGAGGGTCTTTCTTCGGATGCACTTGAGCATCTTGAATCATGTCCTGAATGTCGGGAAGTGGAGCAGACCCTGCACGGTCTGGAACCGTTGCTGTATCAGGCGGTGCAAGATTCCGCCCCATCGATTTCCACAGAATTGCCCGGATGCCTCGACAGCAAGGTTCGCAGGAATTTCAATAGGGGCCCGAAAGCCCGGATGTCCACCCATGTCATGCCGGTCGTCACCGGGGACAACGCCCGGCTCAAAGGAGCCGATCAGCGGGGACTCAATTCTTTGCCGGCCGGTAGGATGGGGGAAACGTCCGATAAATCGGGGCCGAATATAATTTCGTTTTTAAGGCGGCCCGCATTGGCCTGGGCGGCCGCCGCGGTCCTTGTCGTTGGATTTTCGCTTGCAGGTCTGTTTATCACAGGTTCGGGAGATCCTGCGGGATTTATTGATTATCATGTCGGGGATGTCCGGGTCACCCGTGTTTCCGGTGACGCCATTCCTGCCGCCGACCTGGGAACCACTGATGTTGCCCAGGGTATGGGCCTGGAGACCCGTGACAACGCCGGGGCCATTATTCGCCTTGCCAGTGACGGGGAACGATATGTATCCATTTTTATAGCCCCGTTTTCCAGTATCAGGGTCCTGAATCATGAGCATGTGGAACTGAAATCAGGGAAGGCTTGGTTTGGTGTCGAGTCCCATGGCGCAGGTTTTACGGTCTCCACGACAGCCGGCAGGGTCAGGGTTACCGGGACCGTATTCGGTGTCAGTGTGGAGGATCAGGCAACCCATGTCGATGTGACTGAGGGGTCAGTGCTCGTTAGCCAGAAGGAGCAGAAAGTGGAAGTTAATGCCGGCCAGGCAGTTCAGTCGATGAATAGCGGGGGCATCAGCGTCCCTGCGGATCGTTTGGACGGTAACTCAGACCCGGGTTGGGTGACCGGTTTATTTGCCGCTGAGAATGTGGTCGGCAAGGGGAGTTATATGCCCAGCATCGCTCCACGCTGATGTCTTTCCGCCACACAAGGGAAGGTATTTCTGCGTTGAGTGCAGACAGTCCGGGCGTGAATCGTGAGAGGGCCGGCTCAGGTCGGCATGATGGTTTTCGATGAGGAACAGGACAGGAAAATCCACTTGCCAAAGGAATGGGCACGGGCTGGACCCGTATGGTCGGGGGGGTGCCTTCACCCTGCTTGAGCTTGTGGTGGCGGTCGCCATCATCCTGATCCTGGGCACAATCGCCACCCTGCATTTGCAGGAAGCGCAGACCCGGGCAAAGATATCGTCGACCAAGGGTCGAATGAAGACGCTTTCTGGTGCAATCGAGATTTATCGGGTTGACTATGGGCATTACCCGTTACCTCGCCTGAATCCCCCGGACGACCCGTTTGGAATTGTTTCCTCATCAGCGTTAACCGGACTGACAACGCCGCTTTCCTATGTCGGCCCGGAGGTTTTCAGAGATTCATTTGGTTCCCTGAAGATACAGATCGCCGGGTCATCACTCGGTATTTCACTTGCGGGGGATCCCTTTGGGCTTCCGGTTCCGGGGTTCAATTCCGACCGGTCACTGCTCTATATCTATTATCCCCATTTTTCCTATCTGCTTGCACAGTCCGGATTCCTGAAGGAAGCCTATAACGTGATCAGCGTCGGACCGGATCTCAAGGATTCTTTCATCCTGTATCTTCCATTTCCAAATCTTTTCCCGGAGAATGCGGCGGAATTCGGCATGACGTCCGTCTGGGACACGATTTATGACCCCACGAATGGGACCATCAGCGGAGGAGACCTGGCTCATTTTGGCGGTGATTTGCCTCTGGCCGGACTGGTCGGCGGGGCTCATTGAGGAATCCCTCCGGGAGATCATCATTGTGTTATGCTCAATCAAGCGAAAAATCCCGGGTTGAACCTCACGACCAGGTTGCCGGTTGATCCGGGAAGCATTCCCCCCCAGATACGGGCATCCGTCTTGATCCTGTTGCTTTGGATTTGTTTCGTGGTCCCGACCGGGTCGGCGGGGATCCCCGTCCCATCTGGAGAAACCTTGCCTGGGGTGTTTGCCGGCGCATCTCCGGATTTGTTGCGGGAAGCCGACGGGGGAACAACCGTGGGCAACGGGATAAATAATACTGGATTGGTCCCATCGGATGTGACATCGGCAGATTTCAATGGTGATGGATTGATCGACCTGGTCATCACTTATGCTTTCGACGATGCACTGGAATATTACATCAATCTCGGCGGTGGCCAGTTTGAACTGACAGCCACCCTTGACGTTGGTGTCAACAACGGGCCATTCAACGACCTGCCGCGTCAGACTGTCGCCCGTGATTTCGACAAAGATGGATTTCTGGATATCGCGGTGGTTTGTTCCGGTAACCCGAGTACGGTTCCGGCCCTGGTCACAGGTCCGACTGTCGGAATTCTCTACGGTTATTCCGGCGGTTTTGAACCGTTCAGGAAGATCGAAATCAAAACAAACGTCAAGATGGTCGAGTTTTCATCCATCCTGATCAGCGGTTATCTGGATCAGGACAGCCTGCCGGATCTGGTTGTCGGGCATCACAACAGCAGCGGGATTTCCCTCCTCTATAATCTTGGAAACAGGAACTGGGACAGCAGTGAACAGATTCTGGTCAACATTCCGGAAAAGATGGGCCCTGAGGATCTTCGTCTCATCGACTTGAATCAGGATGGCGGGGACGAATTAATCATCACCACGGAAAACAGTATCCAGATCTGGAGGGGCAACGTGTTTGACGGTTTCCCGAATCAGGTCACGGTTATGCAGGGAACCAGTTTTACAGGCTCGGATGTCGCGGATCTCAACGGGAACAGTCTTTGGGATCTCGTGGTCATTGACGGGGGGGCGGATGTCATACGGATCCTGATGGACCTGACTCATGCGGGTGAAGTGTCCCGGGGATATGATATTCAACTCAAGGAGGAAGATGCGCCCATTGATCTCGTGATTTATGACGCCAATCTGGATGGAATTGATGATGTCGGGATTGTCAACCAAGCCGCCGATATGGCGAATATCTACCTCGGTGGAGCCCATGATGACATTGCATTACCTCCGATCAGTCTTGTCGATGAATTCCAGACCTCCCGTCGGCCCCGGTCGATGGGTCATGCCGATTTGAACGGCGACCAGAAACCGGACTTGATTGTTGTCAACGATGGCGATGCGTGTTGCGGGGTCGACAATCAGGACATTAATATCATCTATAACAATTATGATGTTTCACTGGAGCCGGTCATGCGGGGGTTTTCGGCCAGCACACCGGGGCTGCAACTGTCGGTCTATCTGGATCGTCCGCGGGGTCTGGCCTGGGATTCAACACGCCAGTGTCTTTGGACCCTGGACCGCAGGGCAAGGGAACTCATCAAGCTGGATGATGAGGGGCGACTTCTGAAAAGGGTCCCATTCAGCAATATTGAGAGGCCGGGAATCCCGATTGTGGACCCGGTGGATATCACGGTTGATACGGAGGGCCGCTTGTGGGTTGCCGACAGGTTGGGGGGAAAGATCATCCGTGTTCCGCTTAATGATGGAAGCGATCCGGGGTTCAGTTTTTTTGTTGACCATGCGGTTCCCGGTAATCCAACGGGGATTGCCTTCGATTCGGGTTCCGGCCTGTTGTATTCAGGTAGTGAAGGCCGTCCTCAAATCCTTGCATATACGCTTGATGGCGCACTCGCCAAGGTGGATGCTGTCAACCCTGTCCGCGGCATGGCCTGGAATCCTTTGGATAATACGCTTTGGTTCATTCCTGAAAATTCCTCGGGGACCATCAGGTTCTTCATGACCAACGGGGGTATTGTTGATCCGGTCGAATTCCAGAGTCCCATCGCGCTGACCGATATTGCGAGTATCATGAACGTCGATTCTGGCCGGTCTATTGCGATTGATCCCGCAGGGGGGCGATTTTGGCTGTTGACCGATAGCGGGTTATTGGTTCAGACGGACATGGCAAACCCGGAAGCGATACGTTCCGTGACGGAATTGAGGCTGCTTCGTGACATTTGCGCTGTTGCAGGGGAGGGCAGCGGCGGTTTGATTCTGGGAGATTCCGGCCTGCTTGGCACCCTTGTGAAGACCTCATCAGCAGGGGAGGTCACGGGATTGATCAGGCTCAATGCGTTTGACAACGAGCATCCCCTCAGGATCTCGGGCCTTTGCAGTGATGGCGACATAATTGGGGTGCTTGACGGGAGAAATCGCCGGATCTGCATTCTTGACAAGGCCGGAAACCCAATCAGCAGGTTTGGGGCCGAATTTCTGGCATCCCGCAGGCCGGCGGGGATTCTCAGGGACCAAGCCAGCGGACATATGCTTGTGGGTCTGGCTGGACGCATAGCGGAATTCAGGCATGATCCGGTAACAGGAAACCCGCCCGTTACGGGGCAGGCCGTGTTTTTGCATGACCTTCCTGCCAATGTCAGGCCGTCCTCGCTCACAGGACGCCCCGGCGTTACCCACGGGTTGAGTATTTATTCAGCCCACAGGGGGGTGGTGATGTTTCTTGATGGAAATTTCCAACTGGACGGAATTCTCAGCCGAACCCAGAATTTCCCCCCTGACATGTTCGTGAACGCATATGCCATTCCAGGGATCGATGATTCTTTCGGCCTGGATGGTAACGTGAATCGTTTGGATCCCGGCACGGATGTCTGGGTGGCCGTTGGCCGGGGTGAAACAAATCTGGTGTCTTCAAACCTTGTCAAGCCCAGAAGTGCAGCCGCTCCGGTGTGGCTCCAACTTCCCTGACCCTGTGCCGGTCTGGTCAATACCTTGCATTCGTGGTCTGGTCGATTTATCCTGTCCTACCCTGCCGGGTTGCGGGCTTTCAGGATTCTGATCTGAAGCTACCCATTTCTGGTGCAGGGCGAGGTTGATTCATCATGGCCATTGTGTTCGAGGATCTCAAACCGCTGCTGGGGAAACTGGATGAGCGCGTCAGGGCGGCCCGTCAGTATCTGGAATTTGACAAGGTCGGCGTACAGATCAGCGAACTTGAGTCGGTTGCGGCTGATCCGAACTTTTGGAATGACAAGGATAATGCCCGGGAACACATGCAGCGCCTGGACCGCCTCAAGAACCAGGTCCAACCCTGGCTCGAAGTCGAATCCGAATTGTCCGACACCTTCGAGTTGGTGGAACTGGCTGCCGATGACATCTCAATCCAGGAAGAACTGCTAGGGCAGTCCGAGGGGATAGAGGCCAGAATTCTCGCGCTTGAAACCCGGGCACAATTGAAGGAACCCGAGGATGTCAATAATTGTTACATGCACATTCATGCCGGTGCCGGCGGCACGGAATCCTGTGATTGGGCCTCGATGTTGTTGAGGATGTTCAGTCGCTGGGTTGAAAATCAAAACATGAGCATCTCAACGATTGACCTGCAGGAAGGTGAGGAGGCGGGTATACGGAGTGCGACGCTTCTTGTGAAAGGTGAATATGCCTACGGTTACCTCAAGTCCGAGTCAGGAGTGCACAGGCTGGTTAGGATATCCCCCTTCGATGCGAACAAGCGCCGCCACACATCATTTTGCTCCATCCATGCCTGGCCGGAAATCGACGACAGTATCGAGGTCGAGGTTAGGGATGATGATCTCAAGGTTGATACATTCAGGTCATCCGGGGCCGGGGGGCAACATGTTAACAAGACAGAGTCCGCGGTCAGGATCACGCATCTGCCCTCTAAGATTGTCGTTTCGTGCCAGAACGAGCGCAGTCAGCACCAGAATCGTGCCCAGGCCTTGAAAATGCTCCGGGCCAGGATTTACCAGGATATCCTCGAGAAGCGGCGTGTTGAACAGGATGCTAAGAATGGCGAAAAAAAAGATATTGCCTGGGGGAACCAGATCCGTTCCTATGTGTTTCAGCCCTACCAGATGGTCAAGGATCACCGGACGGATTGTGAGACAGGTAATATACCGGCCGTCATGGACGGTCAAATTGACAAGTTCATCGAGGCCTACCTGAGATGGAATGCCGGGATCACCGATGAGGCCTGATTCCCCACCGGCGGTGTTATTGGGCGGGTCTCCTGCACCCATGCGGATTGTGAATCAGCAATATTGAAAAGGTGCCGTTCCCATTGCGGCAATGAACAGGTCAAGCCCTTGTTCACGATGAAATGCCATCCTCTCGTTTTGGGCCTGACATTCACCATGCTGGTTGTCCTTGCGGGATCCATGCAGTCTCGCGCCGGGGATGATGGGGATGCGATTCTGGCGGGTTCGGGAGTTTCATCCGGGACGGGCAACGGCTCTGTTTTCGGGAATGTGATTGAAACCGGTCATTCACCCGAGGTGGAGGAGGCGTTGCGGAATATGGCGGGGGTCAATTTTACACGGGGACCCGCAGGATCCCGCCGAATCGCCCTTACATTTGACGACGGTCCAAGTGGTTCAACCACTGGAAAAGTCCTTGATATTCTCAGGGAAAACGGTGTTGCAGCCACCTTTTTCGTGCTTGGCGAAATGGTTGAGAAGCACCCGGGATTATTACGTCGGATTATCGGCGAGGGTCATGAGGTCGGGAACCATTCCTATTCACACAGGGACATGAGGAAACTGGATGCCCCGGAGATCAGGGAGGAAATCCGGAAGACACAGGAGTTGATCGAGAGGTATGGCGGCGTGTCACCGCGCATCTTCAGGCCCCCCTATGGAAACACCAACAGGGAGTTACGGGAATACTGCAGGGATGCCGGCATGGTCATGTGCAAATGGAGCGTCGATCCGCGTGATTGGAAAAAGACGGTTACGGTGGATGCGATGAATTCGACGATACGGGACCAGACCCGGGGAGGGTCGGTCATTATTCTCCATGATATCAAGAAAAAGACGGTCAAGGCCTTGCCGGGAATCCTAGGGGAGCTGAAAAAATCGGGTTTTGAATTTATTTTGCTGAGTCGAATGATCGCGGACGCTTGGCAGGCAAAAACTGCGAAGATGACCAGGGCTGGATCCCCGGGAGTTTTAGCCGGTTCTGGCACTGTCACCACAAGGCAACCCCTGACCCTGCCGCTCGATGAAACAGAATTCTGAATGTTTGTGATGTTGCGGATATGGTCTCCCTCACAGGTTGATGCTTTTGGAGGAACCTGATGGAAAACCAGATGCTGAAAACATGGATTATCTCAACAGGCACCGAAATCCTTCAGGGACTTTATGCGGACACCAATGCGCAGTGGCTGAGCAGGCGATTTAATGAAATCGGGATGGAAGTCCAACGTCACATGGCTGTGCCCGATAAACCAGACCTGTTGAGGTTTGCCCTGTTACATGCGGCCGATTCGGCCGATCTCGTGGTGATCAGCGGTGGCCTTGGCCCAACACGGGATGATGTGAACCGTGACGTGATCGCCGAAGTATGGAGGTCGAACCTGTCAGAAAATGTCGGGGCGCTGGATAATATCTCGGACCGATACAGCAGATGTGGCCAGGTTTTGTCCGATGTCGGTCGACGTCAGGCATGGGTTCCCGAATCAGCCATGATTCTGCAGAATGATCATGGGACGGCTCCCGGTTTCTTTATTCCAAGGGAATCTTGCAGGTTCTCCGGGGCTGCGCTGCTGGCCCTGCCCGGACCGCCCCGGGAGTTGCAGCCAATGTTCGACCGCAAGGCTGTTTCAATGCTTCGCGAACATCTTGACGGCTGGACTGTCCTGGACAAGGCCGTATTTACCATCCTTGGATATCCTGAATCTGCCATCAATGACCGGTTGCATCATCCCGATGATGATGAGAATGATGTCGGGATAACGCTGCTTTCAAATCCAGGCCGTGTCGATATCCGGTTGATTATCAAGGCATCCGATGCTTCGAACTCAGAGCGTCTCCGGGCCTAATGGCGGCTGAAGGTCCACGACCGGGTCGGGGGCGAAAATATCTTCTGCGAGGACAATGAAATCCCGGGGACAGTTATCGGGGACTTGTTGAGGGTGCAGGATGGAACTCTTGCAGTTGCAGAGTCCTGTACGGGGGGAGCGCTTTCATCCATGCTGACGGAAGCTCGTGGTGCATCGGATTGGTTCAAGGGCGGAATTGTATCCTATGACAATCTTGTCAAGCGTGACCAATTGGCGGTGCCGCCCGATATGATGGATGCCTATGGAGCGGTCAGTCCCGAGGTTGCCCGGGCCATGGCCGAGGGGGTGCGTCGGGCCTGTTCGGCTGATTGGGGCTTGGGTATCACGGGGATTGCCGGGCCGGATGGGGGGAGCCTTGAAAAACCGGTTGGATTGGTGTATTTGAGTTTGGCAGGTTCTAATTCTGCAACGATTGTCAGGAAACATGAATTCGGGGGCGACCGGGACATGGTCAGGCAGCAGGCGGTGTCCGGTTCCCTGGATCTCCTGAGAAGATCATTGAAAGGCATGCCCTTGGATAAGCGCCTACCCTGAGGATACAGGGGCAGGCGGTTCGGTTCACCCCGTTTTGTACACTGGGGTCTCCGGGTTCATGGGCTTTAAAAATATGAGTCATATCACAACTCCCGAAGCCGAGGCTCTGCTAGACCAGGAGATCCGTGTTTTGGACAAGGGATTTGTCCGCATGGTTGATTACGTCGGAGGGGATGAACGTATCGTTCAATCCGCGAGGGTTTCTTACGGGAAGGGCACGAAGTCCGTCAGGGAAGATCGTGGATTGATAAATTATCTCATGCGGCATCGCCACACATCGCCTTTCGAGCAGGTGAGCCTTACGTTCCATACCCGGATGCCGATCTTCGTGGCGCGTCAGTGGGTGCGTCACCGGACAGCAAAAATCAATGAAATATCGGGCCGTTACTCGATCCTTGAGGATGAATTTTATGTCCCTGAACCGGATCAGATACGGCCCCAGAGCCAGATGAACCGGCAGGGCCGTGCCCAGGAACCCCTTGACCGGGAAACGGCTGAGGGGATCATCCAGACCCTTGAGGAAGATCAACGCCAGATCTACGGGCATTATGAGGACATGATCGGGCAGGATGTTGCCAGGGAATTGGCGAGGATCAACCTGCCGGTATCTCTGTATACGGAATGGTATTGGAAGTCGGACCTGCACACCCTGTTCCACTTCATTGCACTACGCATGAATGATCATGCCCAGCATGAAATTCGTGTCTATGCAGAGGCGATGGCCCGGTGTGCGAAGGCGGTTGCGCCGCTGGCCTACGAGGCCTTCGAAGAGCATGTCCTGGGCGGTGTGCATTTTTCGAGAGAGGAACTCCATGCGATTCGGGACATGGTAGGAGGTCAGGCCTGTGAGATCGAGAACAAGAGACTGAGGAGGGAATTTTTCGAAAAACTCGATCTTGAGGATTCCAGGGCTGGTGACTCATCCTGAAAAGGACGGCCGGTTTGTGATGAGTCAGCAGGCCTTTTCAGCAACAGATGGATTCATCTGCCCAATTTCTTTTCCGCCCCGGCAATTCGGATTATGTCCGTTTGCCTTGAAAGCCCGGTTTCCATGAAGAAAATATCCGCCCCAAAAGGGATGCGTGATTTCTACCCCGATCAATACCGTGTCAGGCTGGGCCTGTTCAAGGCTTGGGAGGAGTCTGCACTAAATCACGGTTTTGAGTTCTACGATGCCCCCGTGGTTGAGACCTTGGAGTTGCTCCAGCGGAAGGCCGGGGAGGAAATATCCAAACAGATCTATGTCCTTGAAGAAAAAGGGAGCCAGCATCTTGCACTGAGGCCGGAATTGACTCCCTCACTTGCAAGGATGATCATTGCCAGGCAGGGTGAGTTGTCATTTCC
The DNA here is from genome assembly GCA_964473105.1 of uncultured Candidatus Sumerlaeota bacterium. Lineage (GTDB taxonomy): Bacteria > Sumerlaeota > Sumerlaeia > MVZB01 > MVZB01 > CAYYNQ01. The sequence continues at coordinate 21,742 of CAYYNQ010000067.1, forward strand.
ACTGAAGTGGGCTTCCATTGCGCAGTGTTTTCGCTATGAACGCATGCAGAAAGGCAGGAAGCGTGAGCATTACCAGTTGAATCTCGACATTGTGGGTGAGAGTTCCAGCATGGCTGAGGTGGAGGTTCTGGGCGCGGCTGTTCTGGCTATGCAGTCGCTGGGGTTGAATCATAACGATTTTTATATCCGGATAGGAAGCAGGTCGTTGCTGTCAGCCCTGTTAAAATCCGTTGGTATTCCGGACGCACATTTCATGGCATGTTGTCTGGTTCTGGACAAGCGCGAGAAGATTTCCGATGACGAGATCCTTGAACTTCTCGCAAAGGAGGGGATCTCCATCGATGATTCGGGCAGGATCTTTGATTTGCTGGGTATCCGGTCGCTGGATGAAGTCCGTAACCGGCTGGATGGTGTCAGCCGGGCCAGGTCCGCCCTTGATGAGATTGACTCATTTTTTGAATCAGCTGCGGAACTCGGTCTCTCCGATTACCTTTCATTTGATCCCGGCGTGATCCGGGGGCTTGGTTACTATACCGGGATTGTGTTCGAGGCATTCGACCGGAAAAACCGATCCCGGGCGATTTTCGGGGGCGGGCGTTACGATAATCTTCTCAGTTCACTGGGCGGGAAGACGATGCCATGTGTTGGGCTCGGGTTCGGTGATGTTGTGATCACCGACATGCTGGAGGAACTCAACAGGGATCCGGTGATGGGGAGGAGGCTTGAATATGCGGTTGGATTCATGGACGTCCAATGCAGGCCGCTTGCGTCCAGGGTTGCCTCCAGAATCCGCCACTCCGGCCTGGGTTGTGATTTGGGCCTGTCGGGGGAAAAGCCGAGAAAATTCTTCTCGAGGGCCAATCGATTGCATGCCGCACATGCTGTGTATATCGGCCCGTCCGAGTTGAAAAGTGGTCGACTGGGAGTGAAGAACATGGCGGACGGGGAGATAAGAGACATCAGGTTTGATGACTCGACGGATTTTGAGTCATTGGTATCAGCGGGCTGAGTTGGACAAACACAAGTGCATCCAGGGGGAGATATCAAGATACAATGTCGCGTGTCATGATTATTGGATACGGGCCTTTGCCCCAGTCGGGCATGAAGTATATGTCCGCACCTTCCCTGAGGACCCGGCATTTTCTGAAGCCAATCCTTGATGCAGGCCATACGGTCGACCTGTATCTCCTTCCGTTGCCCGGGACAGAGGGTCGTGAAGGTGAAGTTTCGGCGATGGTCCCCGATTCTTATGAGGGACTTGCACTTCAGCGGTTCACCAACCACAGTGGTGAATTTGCCATCCAGACCCTGACCAAACAGGCTAGGCAGCATGAACCTGACGCCGTCGTGGGTGTGAATACCTATCCATCCTATGTTGCCTCGATGCTTGAAACGACCATTCCGGTCTGGGGGGATCTGAACGGATACTGGATGGCGGAAACACAGGGTCGCTGCAGACTGGACCGGAATGATGAGCGCCTCACGGGGGCATGGGCTATTGAACGCGCGATCGTCCGCCGTGTTGATCAGTTCTCGGCTGTCAGCAGGCCCCAGTTGCATGCAGTCCTCGGTGAAATGGCGGCCACGGGCAGATTGAATTGTCATACATTCGATTATCAGTTCGGGCATCATGTTCCCAATGCCGTCTATCGCTGGGATGACATCATGATCGAGGACCGGGATGACCGGAAGGAACCCGTGCTGAGGGGTCCTGTCGTCCCGGCCGATGCCTTCTTGATACTCTGGAGTGGTGGTTTCAACGTCTGGTGTGATGTCGAGACGATGGTTCGGGCGATGGATATCCTGATGGCCGGCTATCCAGATGTTCATTTCGTGACCACGGGAGGACCCATCGAGGGAGTCGTGACCGAGACCTACCGGAATTACCTCGACCTGGTTGATGCCTCACCTCACAAGGACAGATATCACAACCTGGGTTGGGTGGAATCGGACAAGTTGCCGTCAATTTACCGGGAGTCAGACATCGGGATCAATGTGGATGCCAAAAATTATGAGACAATGTTCGGCGCACGTAACCGGATTAACGCGATGGCCGCGGAGGAATTGCCCGTTGCCACGACAATTGGAACCGAGATCAGCGAGTGGCTTGATGACGGGAGCGCCGTGATGGCGGCCCCTTTATCCGATCACGAGGGCCTGGCGCGGGTCATTGAGCCCTGGATTGGGCAGCGTGAGAAACTCGCGGTTTTTGGTTCGAATGCACTGAGGATCATGAAGGAGGATTTTTCCTGCGAGAAGACAACCCGGTCACTAATTCGATGGCTGGAATCACCGAGGCTGGCGCCGGACAACCGTGCCAAGCTGCAGGTCAACGATGGACAACCCGTGGCGGATATCAATGCCGTGGTATTGAACGATCTTGAGCGTCAGGCATTCCTGATGATGCGTCATTCGGTTTCCGAAATTGAGGAGGCACTGGACCATGACCGGTTGAAAAAGGTACGAAAGAAGGGTTTCTTCTGGTAGCGGCACCCGATCCAGGCCCGATTGTATATCCTTCGGGGGGATTATTGTCCAGGTAAAGTCAATTGTGTTTGTCCGGGTATATGGCCTGTGCTGTGAAGCGCGAAAACTTAATAAAGGAAGTCACAAGTCATGAATCAATTGCTGTGTTTTCCCAGAGTTAATGCTCCTTCCGAGGCCGGAACCTTGAGTTGAACCGGTTCCAGATTCGGGTCATTTACAATCACGTGTTTCTCGAGCGAACGATAGAAATAGTCATTGTTTTCAAGCAGTCCTCCCGCACAGATGATCCGTGTTGGGGGTTGATCCTCGACCTGCCCCAGATTTTTTCGGGTCGTCTCGATCAGCATGTAGAGTTCCCGGACCGATTTTCTAACCGTCCCGCTGCAGACCTGTTCGCCGGCCTCTGCCAATTGCATGATGGTGGGTGCGAGTGCGGCAAGCCCCCTTCTGATTTCGGTTGGTTCCAGTTCGTCAATCCAGGTGATCAAGTCCAGCGGTTTCCCCAGCCCGAGTTCATCCAGGATCATGTTGAGACGGGCATCCGCCGGTTCTGGACGACCATCGTCTTTTCGGCAAATGTGTTTGAGTACCCTGAGCCCAATCCAGGCGGCGCTGCCTTCATCCCCGAGGATTCCGCCCCATCCGCCGCAGCGTACCGGTTTCCCGGATTTCCCCACCCCGTAACAAATGGACCCTGTACCCGATATGACCACGATTCCGTCCAATGGACCATCGATCCCGGCCTGCAGCGCGCAAATAGCGTCATGCCCCACCCATATTCTTTTAAGACACGGGAATGATGAACGTGACCAGGATTCAACCCGTTGCAATTCGGCGGGCCGATCAACCCCGGACAACCCCATCCCGAGTGAAATCATGTTGCCCGGCCCAATATCGATGGTTTGAAGGATTTCCTGGATGATCAGGTGTAGGCGGTCAAAATATTTCTCCCAGCCGATTCCATGGGGATTGGTATTACCGGGAATTGAGTTCCAACCCCGGTGGCCAGCGGATGATTCCCATGAATATTTGGCAGAGCTTGCGCCGCAGTCAAGCCCAAGGTGGATGAGTTGTTGTTCCGGATTCACCCTGTTTGCTCCCGCTTGGAATACCGAGACCCGTGGCAAGTCAAATTCAGTTTTGATGTTAGGCTTCTGTCGACCATGACAGATCCATTGAATTCTGTCGATCCACTTTCACGAACCGGATTTGAGCGGGAATCACGGATCAGCTTGCGATGGAATTAAATCAGAGACAATATGGAATATTTTATAAAACCATTATTATCAATAGCATGCCTAAAGATCCCAGTTTTGTGTGCATCAGCTAGCCGGGGTATCCTCAATTGCGAACTGTGATGGTCCGCAAGATGGTGCGTGGGGTTGGAGAGAATGGAATATGTTCTTTAGTTCGACCTGCCATCACCGATAAGATAAACAGGTGTGGGTGCCATGTTGTTAGTTCCCGGTTCCGCCACCGGATTTTGGCCCATCTGGATGAAAGTTCGAAATGGAATGATGATCAACGGTAACAATCCCCACCAGCATATGAACGCTATTTCGTCCAAGCCGCCTGTTCATGCGGATGAAACGGATCCAGCAACTGCTGATTCTGCTCCAAGGGGTATTGAAATCAGTTCGACACGGGTATTGAATCGGCTTGTCCAGGCCGCAGGGGCGCTTCCGGGGGGGCGAACAAAAAAAGTCGAATCATTGCGGAAACAGATAAAGGAAGATCGATATCACATCGGGAGTGATAAGCTGGCACGCAAGGTCGTCTATGATGTTCTGGTCGATGCTCTGGTCAATGAAGGGAGGGATGAATGAAGGGAAGGGCTTTTGGGATAGGTGGTCCTCTTTCTCATCTCGTCTTGATTATTTGATTACCCGTTTTTTTGAATTCATCGTGCATCCATTGCACTCTTACTGGGTTGGCTGTAGCCCTGAACCTATTTTTGTCCATGAATTCGCGTTACAAATCATTTTTACAAAAAATATCTGACCCATGACCTGCCCGTATTCACAGGGAACCCGCAACGATCTTGAGACAAATCGGGTCCGATGTCCTTTATACGCCAGGGAGTAGGTCTGGGGATGCAGCCTGGAGGCCCGGGACGACTTCAAACCATGCCAGACTCGGCCATTTCAACCGCCTTGAGCATTGCCATTGCCTTGATACGGGTTTCCTCATATTCATTTTCCGGAATACTGTCCGCCACGATGCCTGCACCGGCCTGTGCATACACCGTGTTATTTTTGATGATCGCCGTCCTCAGGATGATGCAGGTATCCAGGTTTCCGTCATAGCCAAAATACCCGACAGCACCACCATACGGGCCGCGCCGGATATTCTCGATTTCATCTATGATTTCCATTGCACGAATTTTGGGTGCTCCGCTCAGTGTGCCTGCCGGAAATGTCGCCGCCAAGGCGTCAAAAGCGTCAAGATCCGGATTTAGCCTTCCTTGCACGTTGCTGACGATGTGCATTACGTGGCTGTACCGCTCAATTACCATCAGGTCGTTGACCTCGACAGAACCGGGAACGGCAACCCGCCCGGTGTCATTCCTTCCGAGATCAACAAGCATGATGTGTTCCGCCCGTTCCTTCGGGTCCGCAAGCAGTTCCTTCTCAAGTTTCAGGTCCTCCTCTTTTGTTGTTCCGCGTCGGCGCGTGCCCGCGATGGGACGCACCGTCACCTTGTCGCCTGCGACACGCACCAGGATTTCGGGACTGGACCCGGCAAGTTGGAGGTCACCGAATTTCAGGAAAAACATGTAAGGGGAGGGATTGATTGTCCTCAAGGCGCGGTAGATGTCGAATGGATCCCCCCGGTAAGCCTTCTGGAAGCGTTGGCTGATGACAACCTGGAAGGCATCACCGGCGCGGATGTAATCCTTTACTCGCTCGACACCGGACTGGAATTCCTCGCGGGTCATGTTGGATTCAACGGCGCCAGGATTTTCGGCCTGCGATGGGATGCGACCTTGGCTGGATGAGAGGCTCAAAGGGTGTGGTTTGAGCATACGCTCGGCCATGAATCCAATTTTCTGGACGGCATTCTGGTATGCCTTTTCCGGGTCGTCGGTGATATGTGCGTTTGCAATCAGGATTACACGGTGCCGAAGGTGATCAAAGATGACGAGCTTGTCGGTGACCATAAAAAATGTGTCGGGAAGTTGTCGGTCATCGGGATTGGTCTCGGGTAGTTTTTCAAAATGCCGGACAAGGTCCCAGGCCATGTATCCCACGCTGCCGCCGCGAAAGGGGAGGTCACCCAGTTCCGGGTCCTCCACCGGTTTGTAGCGAGCCATAAATTCACGCAAGAACTCCATGGGGTTCTTTGCATCGATGACGGAATCCTCACCCGCATCGTGGTGGTAGATATTGGTTTCCTCACCTTGGCTTTGAATGACGATCTCGGGGTTGCAGCCGATGAATGAATAACGGCCGATATTTTCACCCTGCTCGACGCTTTCCAGGAGAAATCCGAATTCTCCGTCAGCCATTTTTCGGTAGATCGAGACGGGGGTCTCCATGTCGGCCATGATCTCCGTCCAGACCGGGACAAGATTGCCCTCGCGGCATCGTTTCATGAAACCTGAGATATCCGGCCTGATCTTCACGGGAGTATCATCCACTTTCATGAGTATGAATTTACCTGTATTTCTGTCTTGACTGGGTATACATCGCAGACGACCTACAATGGCACGTCCACCGATGATCCCTCAAGTCTAATCTTGTGTGTCGGCCGGAGCAGCGGGGTTCCCAGACTTTTCGTTGTCAGAGTGGAGTACCCATGACCAATCGGATATCCGGGTCAGGTTGAGTTGTCAGACTTGTCCATTGGAAATTCGAGGAGAAAAATACTGCCCCTGGACATTTCTGATCGTACGGATATTATGCCCCCGAAGCTTTCAATTATCCGCTGGGTGACGGCAAGTCCGAGTCCGGTTCCCCGTTTCTTGCTGGTGAAGAACGGCTTGAAGATGTGCTGAATATCCTCATCAGAAATCCCCTGTCCGTTGTCCTCAACCTCAATGCAAACCGTATCCCGGAACGTATTGCTGTAAATCCTGGAATGGATTATGCCCTGCTGATCCTGCGGGACCGACTGGCGGGCATTCATATAAATGTTCAATAACGCCTGTTTGATAAGGTTGGGGTCTGCATGGAACGGGGGGCAGTCGTTCTCGTAATCGCATTGAAGAACAAAGCGATACGTGTGTGTTTTGGGGAATACAAAAAGAAGCACCTCATTATTGATATCCACCGGGTTGACAGCCATGTTTCCCCTGGGTCTGGGGTTGGCGAAAGTCAACATCTGCCGGACAATATCCTTGCAGCGCATTGCTTCCCTGTGGATCGCCTCAAGCTCCTCTTGCCTTCCGGACTGTTGTCCGGCGGTCATTTTCAGGTATTCCGCATTGGCCGCAATAATCCCGATAGGGTTGTTGATTTCATGGGCAACCCCCGCGGCGATCTCCCCGACACGCGCGAGGCTGTCCGTGCGCAGTAGCTTTTCGTGAATCTCCATGAGCTCGCTCTTCTGCCGGTTAATGATCATGACCAGGAACCAGCTCATCAAGATGACGAGCCAGATCAGGAGCAGTGAGACCATGAAATCCTTGTCAATGAACCTGAAGCTGAAGTCACGGATGTAGAAAGTTGACATGTAGAGCAGGGATATCAGCAAGTTGACAAATATGGTCTCGCCGATCTTCTTGAAAAGTGCGAAACCGCGCATGACCAGGAGGAAGTAGAGGATGTAAAAATCATGATGCGTCTTCGTTGCAAACTCGCTGGTTGCCAGATCCAGATAGATGAGCATTGAGACAAAAATAACATCTATCAGATATGAGGTGAGCGTGAATGGCCTGATTTGTCCAGACGAGACCCTGCTGAAGAAGAACACATAGGTTTCCGCGCAGTTGAGCATGAAATAGGAGAAGAAGAGCCCAAAAACCATCCCGGTCGGCCATGAGCTGATAATCCAGCTCCAAAGCAGGACCGTGATGGAAAGGATGATCCATTTCAACGGTATGATGGCGCGTTTCTCCAGCCGATACAGGCTGTCGCGGTACTCCTGTTCCCCAAGTGGAAGAGGCTGTGCGGCATTCATCCCTGTTGTCTTTAAAATCGAATCATGCGGGTTCATCCCCTTGAATATCCGTGCCCCCCTGGATTTTATCAAGGATGTATTCCAATGGTTATGACAGACGGCTCGGTTCGGGCCATCAATGCTTAGCTTGCGGGAATATCGGCGAGTTGCAGGGCTGCATCAACAAGCTCCGCGGGTGAGGGTCCGGTGCTGGTTATGAGGTGGCGGATGTCCGGCGCCAGATCCTTCAGGCGACTCGCTGTCGTATCGCCCAGAGCAAGCCACTTCATGCGACGGGGGGGGATAAGTTGGGTCGCCAGTCCCGCAATGATTATCTCCACGGCGGAGGGCGAGCTGATCAGGATGGTCGCATATTCCATTCTCTCCGCGAGACTCATCAACTCTGCAAGGCCCTCTGCATCCTCTACCGGTTCATACACGTGTATTAATTCGACATCGAATCCCCTTGCAGCGAGTCCTTCGGGTAATTCCCTGCGTGACTGGCTGGATCCCGCAATCATGACTGGCAACGGAGGGTTGTTCGGGAGGCTTTCTGCAAGTGAGCGGGCATTCGATTGCGGCGCCGTAAACTCAGCCTTCTGTCCATACCCTCCAAGCAGTTCCGCGGATGTCCGGCCGATGACCGCGAAACGGATATCAGCTAGATCGTTCGGACATGGGTGGATGGGCAGGATTGACCCGAAGAAAAAATCAATTGCGGTTGGACTCGGCAGAATGAGCCATCCCCCGTTTTTTCCGATCATGCGGAGGTGTTTCATGAAGCGGGAATCAGGTTGACCTTGCATGGGGGCGAATCTTAGCACCGGTGCCGTATGGACATCGGCACCCGCATTTCGGAACGCCTGAATGGTGGAACCCGAGCGATTTTCGGGGCGGGTGATGATGATGGATAGTCCCGATAATGGTTTTGACGTCAGGGTCTTCATGGCGCTGGGGGCTTGAGATTCAGGTTCCTGATGAGTTCGGGGCCGGCCATCTGGATCAAGCCCTGGGCCATCGTCCGTGATTCCTTCAGCCGGCATTCGGGATCCGGATCCATCAGGATGGTACGCCGCATGATACTTTTGCCATCCGCGGACCCGATCATCCCCGTCAACTGCCAGCAGGAATTTCTGTCTAGGAATCGGGCATGGATCCCGACAGGAGTATTGCACCCCGCACCGAGTTCCCTGATAAATGCGCGTTCCAGGTCCACTGCATGCCGCGAATCAGGGTCATTCAGTGTCTCCAGTATCTGTTGATATTCGCCGGTTCGTGCCTCAATTGCGATTGCGCCCTGTCCCATGGCCGGGGTCAGGGTTTCAATATCGAAAACCTCGGTAATTTCATTTTCGCGGTCCAGTCGTTGGAGGCCGGCACTGGCAAGGATGACCGCATCACAGAATCCTTCGTGCATTTTTCGGATCCGGGTGGGAACATTGCCGCGGATTGGAACTACTTGGAGATCAGGCCTGATGGTGAGAACCTGAGCGCTGCGCCGTGGGCTGCCCGTTGCAATGCGTGAACCGGGAGAAAGCTCATGGAGGCAGCGACCATTCCGGCTGATCATGGCGTCCATGGGTGAGCAACGCTCCGGTACCGATGCTAGACACAGTCCATCGGGAAGTTCGACCGGAAGATCTTTCAGGCTGTGCACAGCAAGGTCGATCTCTCTTCTGATCAGTGCGGCCTCGATCTCCCGGATGAATATTCGGGACTCACCCATTTCGGGAACATGCGAGACCTGGTCCATATCGCCCCGGGTGCTGATGATCCTTCTTGTGCCCCCGATGCGATTCTTTTCAAGGAGTGTCAGGACGGTTTCGGCCTGAACAAGCGCAAGCTCACTGCCGCGTGTCCCGACCCCGAGTGTGGTGGTATTTTGGTTCAATTGAATTGGTGCTCAATGCTTGTGGACGTGAAGGCGCATTGCGATCACTATGAATGATGACCGGGCGGAGGTCAAGGGGGTGGCATGGTCCGCCCGGCCAGTATCGTGTTCATTCCGGTGTTTGGGGGGCGGAGTGTCTATCGTGAATTCTTTGTGTCCGTCAATCCCGGATAATTTTACAACGATGTCCACCGTGATTGATACACGGTCACCGCATGCGGGTTGCGGTATACAGGGGAATGAAATCAGATTGGTGCCGGTAGTCGGGATTTTATCCTCCTGATGATCCTTTCGGCCGTGAAACCGAATTCTTCACGGAGATCGGGTTCCGGCGCGGATGCGCCGTAGCCAGACATACTGATGATCAGGCCATTCCGGCCCGTATATTTATGCCACCCCATCTCAATCCCGGCTTCGATCGCGACACAGAGGGTGAAATCCCCCCCCAAGACCGATCGTCGATAGGATTCATCCTGGCTGTCAAAGAATTCCCAGCATGGTATGGATACGACCCGGACGGAAATACCGGACAATTCCAGTTTCCGGGTGACTTCAATGGCCGTGCTCACTTCGGATCCGGTTGCACATATCAGGACATCAGATGAAGTTCCCGGATCGCCGTGGAGAATGTAGCCGCCACGGGCAACTCCCTCAAGTGCCCTTGTTCGTGTCAGCTCTCCAAGGTCGGGAAGACCCTGTCGTGTCAGCGAGAAAGCGACGGGTCCATCCTGTTGGATTGCCTTGATCCAGGCTGCCTTGAGCTCGTTACCGTCACAGGGGCGGATGAAGGCCAAGTTTGGGATGGCACGCAGCGCGGCATAATGTTCAACCGGCTGATGCGTCGGGCCATCCTCGCCAAGGAAAACCGAATCATGGGTGAATTGAAAGATGACCTTTTGTTTCATCAGGGCACAGAGACGTATCGCGTTCCGCATGTAGTCGGAGAATGTCATGAATGTCGCGCATAGAGGCCTGAAAAGGCCTGTAAGGGCCATGCCGTAACAGGCTGAGGCCATGGCGAACTCACGGACCCCGAACTTGAGGTTGCGTTGCCCCCAGTCCCCAGGTGTAATGCATCCGCTCCACTTGATATTACTTGAGTCAGAGCAGGAAAGGTCTGCTGAGCCGGTATAGAAGAAGGGTAACAGCCTGGCGACCTCCGCGATAATTATCTGGCTCTGTGCTCGGGTAGCCTTGCCGGCCGGGATTTCTAGATTCCAGATCCTGTCGATAAAATCCGGGTCCGGCGTCTGGCTGCTGAAACTTGACCAGAGTTTCATGAGATCCGGTTTGCCTCCCAGGGTTTTCTCCAGCGCGGCGTCCCATGTTTTCTCATGGCCGGCGAGCCGTTTTTGAAGGCCCTGCATAAATCGGGAGACCTCAGCCGGGATGTGGAAGGCCGATTCCGGCCAGTCGAGGGATTTCTTCAATGCCTCCAATTCCTCCCGACCGAGTTTGGCCCCGTGACAGGAACTCGTGGCCTGTTTGCTGGGCGCCCCCTTGCCAATGATTGTCTTTGCGATAATGATGACGGGTTTGCCGGTTTCGGATCGTGCTGTCTCGAATGCCTCTTCAATCTGGTCGAAGTCATGGCCGTCAATATGAATAACCCTGAATCCGTATGCCCTGTATCTTTCTCCCGTATCCTCACTGAGGCATTCAGACGTCGGGCCGTCGAGGCAGATGTCATTCGAATCGTAGATCAGGACGAGGTTGTCTAGTTGGAGGTGGCCGGCAAGACTTGATGCCTCCGCGGAGATTCCTTCCATGATGCAGCCATCGCCGGCAAGGACGAAGACCTTGGAGTTGAATAATGTGTCATCAAATCTGCCACGCAAGATCTTTAGCGCAATGGCCATGCCTGAGGCAGCAGCAATTCCCTGCCCCAGTGGACCCGTTGTTGTTTCCACACCGGGAGCTTCCCCGAATTCAGGATGACCGGGTGTCATGGAATGCAACTGGCGAAAATTTTTCAACTGCTCAAGCGGGAGATCATAACCGGTGAGATGAAGCAGGGAGTAAAGGAACATTGATCCATGTCCTGCAGAGAGGACGAACCGGTCGCGTCCAAACCAGCCTGGGTTCTGCGGATTGTGGCGGAGTTGTGACGTATAAAGATAGGCGCCGATTTCCGCACAACCAAGTGGCAGTCCGGGATGCCCGCAGCCTGCTTTTTCAATGGATTCGGCTGCCAGAACCCTGACAGTATCGGCCGTTTTCTGCAGGATTTCTCGAGTATTATGGTCCATCTCGACCCCTTTAAGACTTTTTTCAGAGTGATGAGTATCGATCCTAGGCACATCAAATTCGATATCGACTTTGAATGACCTGAAGGGGGAGGAAACGATGTGGTTCGTTTCAAGCCCTGTATATTTCAAAGGTTTTCAATCTAACTTCCGGACATGTTTCGGTCAATCATGATCGGATCTTTTGCAGAACAAGATCTCGTGTTGACCAGTCCGGGCTTGAATTCCAAATGTGCCTTCTTTTAACATTTGTTGTAGTGTCCGTGGCTGGTCGTCGGCCCACAGGGTGCCCGGTTCCTTGGGAGAGTGTGTTTCTGTTGAGTGAAATTGACAAAAAAAATCCGGTCTCGCTTCATGAAATGCTGATAAACCGCAAGCGGGAGGTCATGGATGTTATTAAACAGAATTTCGCCCGCTATGGCGATCGAGTCTGCGACCTGATAACGCGTGAGTCACAGAAAACAAATGGCTTGCAGAATATCCTCCTGAAATTGGGGATTTCGGGGGTTCCACGCTTTGATCATCAGGTCACTCGACTGGCCAAGTTCCTTGCCCAGAATGGCAAGAGTGAGTTTATCCGTCAGATGCAGAGGGATTCACCAGGGATCAAATCGGGGCAGGGACCGTCGTCAGGATGTCCGCAGGGTGTCTAACCGCATATGAGAGGTTTCTGACATGACATTGAATCCCATTGGGCGTTAGAGGAAGCAGGCGGGAAAGACATGACCCATTTTTTTATGTTGCTGTCATTCATGGGTTTAGAGTATAAGGTCATTATTATTGTCAACAAGGCGATGGGATCCGGTCCATGAAATTACGTTGTTCCTTCTGTGGGAAAGATCAGCATGCCGTAAGGACCTTGTTCAAGGGCCTTACCCAAAAAGAAAGCATGATGACGGTTTATGTCTGTGACGAATGTGTCAGGCAGTGCAATGAGCGTCTGGCGCGGGACCAGCTGATTCAGGCCGAGGAGTCGGCATTGGACAACCTGAAGGAACTGCCGACTCCATCCGAGATCAAGAGTGCCATTGACCAGTATGTAATCAGCCAGGACCGGACCAAGAAGATCGTGTCGGTTGCCGTGTACAATCACTATAAAAGGTTGAGGCACAACATGGGCAATGATGAACTGGAATTGGAGAAAAGCAACATTTTGCTCATTGGCCCAACCGGTTCGGGGAAGACCCTGATCGCCCAGACACTTGCAAGAATTCTAGAGGTGCCATTCGCGATTGCGGATGCGACAACCCTGACTCAGGCCGGATATGTGGGAGAGGATGTCGAGAACATCCTTCTGAGGCTTCTGCAGAATGCTGAAGGAGACAAGGACAGGGCCGAGCGTGGGATTATTTATATTGATGAGATCGACAAAATATCAAGGACAACCCAGAACGTCTCAATTACCCGGGATGTGTCGGGAGAGGGTGTCCAGCAGGCGCTGTTGAAGATTCTTGAGGGGACGATTGCCAATGTGCCGCCGACAGGGGGGCGGAAGCACCCCCATCAGGAATATATTCAACTGGATACGCGCAACATCCTGTTTATTTGTGGAGGTGCATTCAGCGGACTTGACACGATCATAGAACACAGGATCTCTCAGAGGACCATGGGTTTTGCTGCGGATGTCATCAGTCGTGAGGACCGGAATGTCGGTGAAATATTGGAGAAGACCATCTTTGAAGATCTGCTGAAATACGGGATGATCCCGGAATTCCTGGGACGCTTTCCGATTGTCACGACACTGCAGGAGCTGGAGGAGAAGGAACTGGTCGAGATTTTGGTAAGACCGCGTAACTCGATCATCAAGCAGTATCAGAAACTTTTCCATCTGGACTCGGTCAATCTTCATTTTACGGATGAAGCACTCGGCGAGATTGCCCGGAAGGCATTGGAGATGGACACCGGGGCACGGGGTTTGAGGGCGATTCTTGAGGATTTCATGCTGGAGATCATGTATGGGCTTCCCGAAAAGTCCGAAGAGTATGGTGAGTGCCGGATCAATGCCGGGGTCATCCGTGGCGAAGATGAACCCGAATTCATTGAGTCAGAAAAGCGCGAATCGGCCTGATCTGCATCAGATGTTTATCTGGCCTTAAAGTCTTCCCATGTCGTGTTGTTTCCTCCTGTGATTCCCAGGATTGTTCATGGAGTCCACTTGAAAGGACAGGTTGCGGTCAGGCACTCATGCTGGTTTTCTCAACGTGGAGATCACAGGGTTCCCGGGTAATCATAAAATGATGAGGGTTCTCTTTATCGGTGACATTTTTGGTCGTCCCGGCCGGCAGGCTATTCGGCGTTGGCTCCCCGGCTTCAGGAATGACCGGGGCGTTGATTTCGTCATTGCAAATGGGGAAAACGCCGCGGGTGGGAAGGGCCTGACCCCCGGGACTGCGGAGGAACTGTTCTCGTCGGGTATTGACGTCCTGACGGGCGGGAACCATTCATTTCAACATCGCGATGCCTATTCGCTTTATGATGATGATGAAAGGGTTATTCGTCCATTCAACCTGCCGCCGGGAGTCCCGGGCAGGGGCTCCGGGGTCTACCCCTCCAGTCAGGGCCCCGTTGCCGTCCTGAACCTCCTTGGCCGCGTATTCATGAAGGATGTGGATTGTCCCTTCAGAGCCGCCGATACAGCGATCGCGCAATTGAGGAATCAGGCGACCGTACTCATAGTTGATATCCATGCCGAGGCGACAAGCGAGAAACAGGCTATGTTACATCACTTGGACGGTAGGGTTTCAGCCTTGATTGGAACCCACACGCACATCCCGACCGCGGATGCACGGATATCTGACTGTGGAACGGGGTTTATCTCAGATGTGGGGATGACGGGTCCTTACGCCTCGGTGATTGGTGTCGAGCCGGACATGGTGCTGAAGCAGATGCTCACGGGTTTGCCGGTTAAGTATCGTGCAGCCGAGGGTGATGTCCGGATCAGTGCCCTTCAGGTCGATATTGATCCTGATACAGGCCGGTCCCTCTCTGTCAGCCTGGTTCAGCATCCGGATTGGCGCAGGACCCCTTGAGCCCGCCCGGCCAGCAGCTCATGAAGGAGACATGGAATTCCCTGGGACGACAGGCGTCATTTCACGGGGTCAGCCTCGGCGGGTTTCCTGTGCCATAATGTCGGGTAGCCACCATCGGGGCGACTGTCATAGTTCCCAAGCATGCTTTCTCTCACCGATTTGTCCTTCATCGTATTGAACAGGGCATCCTCACCGATGGCTGACATGGCGATGATGTCGAATTTTCGACTCCGGATACGGTCAACAAGATCAGTGGTATTCAGCATGTTCCGGTTGACCATCACCGCATAATAATAGGGATCGTTCAGGCTATGTGCCTCCCTTTCAGGGTGGGTGTAAGCGTGGTCCATCAGCAGGACGGGAGGCGGGAGATGAGATAACAGTTTCCCCCGGTAAGGCCGTTGGTTTACGTTCGCGACAAACCGAATCAGGCCTTTCCTTGCAATTCGTTCATCCGAAAGCCGGCCTGTTCCTGACATCTGGATGATTTTGGAGCCAACGAGGAGCCATGCAAGCAGGAAAACAAAGACGCCCATCAAGACCTTGAGTGTGTTGCCCATCCTTTTGCTGATATAATCCGAGAGGATCATGACAAGCATGGCCACAACCACACCGGTTAGGGCAAAGGGTTCAAGGAGGTAATTTACATCTGATCCAATCTTGAATAATTGGCATGTGCAGATCAGCGTGGACAGGACACAGTAGCAACCGACACCCTTCATGATCCTTTGCGGGATGATCATGCCCGGGCCGCTGAATTTCCAGAAACAGATCCCGATGATCAACATGAAAACGGGCCTGAATACAAGGTCTGCATTCAGCATCAGGCCGTTTTCAGCAAGGGCCTCCCTGAAGAGATTTGGCCATTGCAGGCCGACAGGCAGCGCATGCCAGGTATTCAACATGAACAGCCCGTCGGTCGCCTGATCCAGCACGGCGATGGCGGCAAGGACACCCGTAAGATAAATGGAGAACCACGCCAGTGTTTTCTTCCAGCCGATCTCATGGCAGGCCATCATTCCAATCACCAGCGGTGCGGCCAGTCCCTGCGGCTTGAAACCCACCGCGAGCCAAAGGCAGATGATGATCATGAAGTTGTGTATCCTTGATTTGAATCCACCCATCGCAATCCACACCGCAGTCATGTTGAACAGGACCATTGGGGCATCGGGCCGGAAGGATACGGTATGTTCCAGAAGGCGCGGCCAAAGGGAAAGAAATCCCATCGTGCAGGTGGTCGCGGTCAGCAGGCCGCTGCCGGCCCTTCGTGCGATCAGGGTTGTGACGAGTCCAATCAATCCCAGGCAGATCATTGATTGGAGACGCCCAAACTGGAAATAATGGAATCCCGGGGTTACCAAGTCCGTCATCTTGATCATCAGGGCACTGGGGTAGTAGAGCAGTGGCCCATACGGTGTGAAAACATGCGGCCAGGACCGCCAGTCCAGATACAACGGTTCCGAGGATGCGATTCTCCAGACCGCATCGACCACGGCCCCTTCGGGGTAGGAGAGGGGGGACGTGAACCGGGCGATCAGGATAGTGTAGACGATGGCCAGTATGGTATGAGACCAGAGAAGAACCCCGCCGGCCAGCAGCCCGCATTGATAACCGGAAAACCGGAAAAATTGGCGTTCAATTCCTCGGAGGGATGACCCGGGTTCATTGGGATTGGTCATGGAGACCTGTCCTACATGGCCATTCCGCCGTCAACTTGTATGACCGATCCGGTAATATAGTCACCTGCGTCGGAAGCCAGAAAAAGTACCGCGGATGCGACATCTTCAGGTAGTCCCAGCCGGCCCAGTGGGATTTGCTGTTTCAGCGCATCCTTGACATCCTCGGGCAGGGATTCGGTCATGTCCGTCTGGATGTAGCCGGGAGCAATGCAATTTACCGTGATTCCCCTTGACCCAATTTCCCTGGCCAGTGACTTGCAGAAACCCACCAGACCCGCTTTGGATGCGGCGTAATTGCACTGGCCGGGGTTTCCGTTTAGTCCAACGATGGATGTGATCATGATGATCTTCCCCTTTTTTGCACGTGTCATTGAGCGCAATACGGTTTTGGAACAGTGATATGCCGATGTCAGATTTGTATCGAGGACAGATTGCCAGTCATCCTCTTTCATGCGGGCCAGCAGCCCGTCACGGGTGATTCCTGCATTCAGAACAAGAATATCGATCTTGCCATATTGCTCAAGGACATCCTTGACGAGGGCGCGGCAGTCCTCAGCCCGTGAAATATCACAGCCGATGCCGGTCACATCGGCGTTATGTTCCGAGGAAATGACCGCAGCGGCATCGTTGGCCGTGGCGGGATCCCTTCCGGTTAACACAACACGGGCGCCGGATTTCGCCAGGGCCCCAGCAATGGCTCGGCCGATACCCCGGGTACCCCCCGTAACGATGGCAACCTGTGTCGAGGGCAGATCTGTCGTATTCATATTTCGGCCTTTCTACGGATCTGGATCATGAATAATGACGGGTTTCACAGCGGCGCGAGGCGGGTTGATATCCTGCATCGCGCCTATTCAGGGTGATACCAGAATTGGCAGGGGAAGTAAATGCTGGGCGGATGGACAGGAATGGGGACTCGGGTATAAGGGATGTTTTTGTGGACTGGAGGGAGACAAGGATCGTGCTGGTCAGGAGGAACCTTCCGCCTTGGACTTGTCTGTCGTGTCGTCACTGCTAGGGGCGGCTTCCGCGGTTTCCTGTGCTTCAGGTTCCGTCTTGGGCTCGGCAGGTTCCGGCGGGGTTCCCGTGGCCTCGTCTTTCGTTACCTGCTCATCCTCGGGAGACTCCGATCCGGTCATTGTCTTGATGTCTTCACCCATGTCGGCAAGGAGTTCAAACATTTCACCCTTTAATCCGCGTTTGCGCCGGGTCTCCTTGATTTTCGCCTTACGTCCAGTGAGTTGCCTCAGGTAATACAGTTTGGCACGCCTGACCCGCCCGTGCCGGATGACTTGGACATCCTCGACCCGTGGTGAATGCAGGGAGAAAGTCCGTTCCATCCCGACGCCGAACGAAACGCGTCTTACCGTGAAAGTTTCATCCATGCCGGAACCACGTCGTCCGATGCAGACCCCCTCGAAGTTTTGAATCCTTTCGCGGTTCCCTTCAACGATGCGAACAGCCACGCGAACTGTGTCACCGGCCCTGAACATGGGCACCTGTTTCTTCAGGAAACTCTGTTCTAATTCTTTGACGAGCAGGTTCATTGCAGGTGTACTCCGGGATCGCAAATCACGCACAAACACAATATCCTACCGGCCGGTTTGACACGAAGCAAGCTTAAAATCGATGACAATTGGGCGGTTCTCCGATCTGCCTTGTGTGGGATGTTCCCCGGAACATCTGGGTTTCAGGAAGTTAGCCTTAAATTATCGGGATTCAATGATTTGGGCGATATCCAAGGGGGGTTGAGATTGTCGGGTGTCAGGGTGATTGGCGGAGTTGCCATGCAGCTGATCGGGTCATTCAGCGTGCTCAAGCCGCGATGACGTCACTTGTTCCCCCTGAACGCCTGTTGTTTTGAAAATCCCGGCCAAAAGATGATGCAGGCTGAGCCCGCAGACAACGCCAAACCCACAGGCAAACAAAAGCATGAAGGGAAGGACAAGCCATTGCCCGTTGAGAATACAAAGATATACGGTCCATGCCGAGTAGGCGGAGAAAAAGAACTCAATCCCGGGCGTCAACACCTGCCCCGGAAGGCTATATCCTGCTCGGGACCGACTGGACGAACCCCCGTGTTGGTCGTGACCACGGGGTCCATGTTCCCCGATCTTGCGTGGGGAGATGTTTTTTGGTGTCCGAATGAACTCGCCGCCCCCTGAAAGCCATCCCCGAATTACCGCCCGCGTGTTATTGACGGCCATGCCGATTCCAATTCCCATCAACAACGGCATCAGAACAAAACTGCGTGATGGTCTTTGGCCGGCCCCGACTGATGCCGTCAAATAGAAGATGACGATCGAAACGCTCGATGCACAAAAAAACGGGAGATCCCACCAGAGCAGGTTTTTCAGGGCGGGATGATTGCCCTGAAGTGCGACCGGGGCCAGCAGGACAGCCAGCATCAGCATCAGGCCGTAACAGTGGTTGTTCAGCAGGTGGACAGATGCTTCGAACTTGCATCTCAGTGGAATCCGGCTCCGGATCAGGCTGGGGAGGATCTTGCGTGCCGTCTGGATCGAGCCCGTGGTCCATCGCTCCTGCTGGCTTTTATAATCCCGGATATTGGCAGGGAGATCCGCCGGGGTGGTGATTTCGTTCATATAAATGAACTCCCAGCCCTTGAGTTGGGCCCGGTATGAAAGATCAAGGTCTTCTGTCAGTGTATCATGCTTCCAGCCACCGGCGGACTCGATGGCTGATCTGCGCCACACACCCGCGGTGCCGTTGAAGTTGAAAAAACAACCCATCCCGTAGCGAGATGTATGCTCGACCACGAAATGCCCGTCCAGAAGAATTGCCTGGATTCGTGTCAGGAGTGAGTATTCCCGATTGTCATGTTCCCACCGGGTTTGGACCATCCCCACCTTGCGGTTCAAAAAAGCACCGACCGTGTTCAGCAGAAAATCCTTTGGTGGGATGAAGTCTGCATCGAAAATTGCAATGAGTTCTGAATGGTCCTGCTCCATTCCCGACTGAAGGGCCCCGGCCTTGTAGCCGTGTCGGTTGGGTCTCCGGATATGCTTGATCCGTATTTTTCTATCACTCAGTTTCCGGACAAGTGCGGCGATAATTTTGCACGTATCATCCGTTGAGTCGTCAAGCACCTGTATTGTCATCCGGTCTGTGGGGTATTGAATGGATGCGGCTGCCCGGATGATCCTTTCCGCGACAAATCTTTCATTAAAAATGGGCAATTGGACAAGAACGGACGGAAGATCCTCGAGGGATGGTTGAGGCTGGGTCGGCCTGTGGTTGCGCAGGCGATAATACTGGAACACCAGCCAGAGCCGGTGCATGCAGAATGTCGAGAGCAGAAACCACACTGAATAGTATAGCGGAACAAGCAGGTATGGGTTGACCAGGTTGTGCAGGGATTGGCGTGGATCCACCGGGTTTCTCCTGTCCGGATTCGGGGAGCGGGGAATATCAGGGATATAAACATACCCGTTTTTCCGGGTGAATGAATAAAAACCTTGCGGATGTGATGAGAGGTCCTGGCCGGTTTTGAACGTATTCATTACAAGGGTGCACGATGGATGGCATCCCATGCGATGCGATGGCGCATATTTTTTCAGGCCGGGATTCCCTGATATCGAGGAAACCCGATTGGACGGCTGATGATCCGGCCTATGACCTCTAGGGTGATACTGTTTGTGATCGTTTCGGACAGTCAGGGACTTAATGCGGCAACCGGGGAGATATTCCATGTTATTGAATACATACAAGTTATATTTTACGAGGGGTTTCCTTCAGCCATGGCGGCCTGACTTCGGAGAATTTGATAAAAACAGATGATCTGGATTTGCCCTTATCGGGGTGGTTTTCGGTTCAGGTTGAGGTTTTAATGTTAAGGGGCGATGATTCATTTTACAGGTGGATTTGACAACTGATCGAACCCCCGGATGGACCATGGGACGCATGCCCAAATGTTAAGGTTTGATACACCTGAAGCCTATCAGGAACAGTGTCTCGAGTGGAGGAGGCGTGGATTGTCCCATGTCCTGGTGCCTACAATGGGGGCGCTTCATGAGGGCCATGTCCTGTTGATCAACACCGCCCGTGAAATTGCCGAGCGGGTCAGTGTCAGTATTTTTCTCAATCCCACTCAATTCGGTCCGGATGAAGATTTTGAGGCATATCCCCGCCCATTGGAGGCCGATCTTGAGATTTGTCGGGATCTGAAGGTTGACGTGGTCTTCGCCCCGGATGCTGCCTTGGTATATCCCGACGGATTCAGGACAACTGTCCGCGTCAGTGGATTTGGTGAGGGGCTTTGTGGCAGATATCGACCGGGTCATTTCAACGGGGTCACGACCATCGTGTCAAAACTTTTCAACCTGGCCCTGCCAACGGACGCGGTTTTCGGGTGGAAAGATGCGCAGCAGTTGATCGTTCTGAAACGATTGGTCAAAGACATGAACATGTCCATTGTGATGCATGGAGTGGAGACGGTTCGGGAGCCGGATGGCCTGGCATGCAGCACGAGGAATGTTTACCTTGATCCGGATGGGCGTGTGGTGGCCGGTCTTGTCTATGAGGGGTTGTCCGCCGCACGGATTGCCTTCGCCGGGGGTGAAAACCGTACGGCGGAACTTGAATCGATCATTCGTGTCGGGCTGGAGAAATCCTCCCTGATTAACATCCAGTATATTGAATCGTGTTCCATGTCCACCCTTGAGCGCATCAGGACTGTGGAGCCCGGGAACACCCTAATAGCAACGGCCGTCATGATCGGGGAAGTGCGTTTGATTGACAATATCAGGCTCTGATTTTACGCTGATGTGTGTTACGAGACATTGTGGTAGGCCATTGAGATGACATTTCTCCCGCGGGGGGGCGGTGTGCCATTGAGCGCGGATCCTGATCAGGCGTGCACGGGTGAATATTGTGCCATGCCCGTATTTTATTGTCCGGCTCCATTGATCGAATATCTCCCCGGATTCACAGGGGCCGTTCGCGAAGCCTATCAGCCTGTCCTGGATCTATACTCGTTTTCGTGATTCTGGAATTATAATGATGCCTGCGGATAAACGCTGCTTTTGAAAAGGAGTCCAAATGCGAATTGCCATCATGGGTGCCGGTTGCCTGGGGGGTTACTATGGGGGGCTGTTGGCCCGTGCTGGTGAGGATGTGACCCTGATCGCCCGTGGTGTACACCTCGAGGCGATCGGGGCGAATGGATTGACAATCGAAAGACCCGGTTCCGGCGGGTTCAATATCCCAGTCCAAGCCACCAGTGATCCCGCCGGGGAGGGGTATATGGATTTCATCCTGTTTTGTGTCAAAGCCTATGACACTGAACCGGCCGTGGAATTGATTCGGCCCATCGTCGGGCCGGACACCTTGGTTGCAACGATCCAGAACGGGGTCGACAGCCGGGAACGGATCGAGCGAATACTCGGAGTTGGACATGTTATTCCATGTGTGACCTTTCTTCAGTCCGTGATCCATGATCCCGGTGTGATTCACGTCAGGAATAACGGAATTCTGTCCATTGGCGAAGGCAAGGACCCGCTGAATCATGATCTTCAGCAGGTTCTTGGTGTATTGGAGGGTGCCGGGATCGATGTTGAGTTGCATTCCGATATTCAGCGACATCTGTGGGAGAAGTTTGTCGCCCTTTGCGGTATTGGATGTGTTGAGGTCTTGACCCGCCTGCCGGTCGGGCCGATGATGGCCTGCCCGGAGACAAGGGAAATGAACCGTAGGGCCCTGCAGGAGGGGGTGGCTGTTGCCCGTGCGGCTGGCATTCTGATCGCTGATGACTTCGTGAAGAGAATTATGGATTTCGTAGCAAATGAAATTCCGCCGACACATAGGCCATCGATGTATTTTGACCTGATTGCCGGCCGACGGATTGAAATAGAGGCCCTGAATGGAGAGATGGTTCGACGGGGGCGGAGGTACGGGGTCGCAACTCCGACTCACTTCGTGATTTACGCTGGCTTGAAACCCTATCTTGACGGTGCCCCCGAAATATCCTGACCAGGCAATTATTCGGGTCGTATTAAGCCCGGTTATGGTGGATTGCGGAGTCGTTCTTGCAGGCGGCATCAAGGGGATGTTTCAAGACGAATCCTACGGGTCACCAGAACACAACGAACACGAGCCAGGAAGCAAAGGCCAGCAGGAGACATGCAAGATATTCAGGTTTTATGTAGCGAGGTGCGTGGTCAAATGGATGTTCCAGGGGCGTTGATATATCATCCCGGCTGGAACTGAGCCAGTCACCTGCCGCCGCCCGGGGCGTCGGCCGATTTCCGTCATCATCCCTCGAGAATAGGGTGACAAGTATGATAACCAGGCCGGTGATGCTGACCGACCAGATGTATGTGACCCAGCTATCCGTAAGCCATACAGGCATGTCTGAAAAAATTCGGGGGCACCATTCAAGCCAGTCCGGAACCCAGTCTTTTCCGGCCTGCCTTTTGAAGAATGCGGCAAGGCCGAAGGCCGAACCGCACAAGAGCCCAATCAGACCACTTTGCCGGCTTGCCCCCGTTAATGCGCCAGCCACGTAAACGACGAGCAGGGGAGTGACAAAGACCGAGATCATGCCGGTAAAGGCCTTCATCATTGTTTCATTATCCCTGATATACGGCAGGTAGATGAAACCAACCCCAAGGATCATGGGTGTCGCAACACGCCCCACGATGACATAATGACTGTCCGATTGATTCCGGACAAGGAACCTCGCGTAGATATCCCGGGTAAACACGGCCGATAGAGCCGAGCCGGTTGAGTCGAATGTGCTCACGGCTGCCGCGACTAGCGCGGCAACCACCAGCCCGCGCAAGCCGGTTGTGAGGTGCTCCCTGGCCAGATATGGAAACAGGTGATCGGGCCGTGCATCCGGCAGTGACATGATCGCAGGATCCAGGGCTTTGCCATAGAGGCCGATCAGGATCACTGCGATCATGATCGGTATGCTCAGGCCCACGCCGATGATGACCGCCATCTTCATGTCCCAGATCGAGCGTGAGCCCATGAGTCGCATTGTCTGTGTATGATTGACCGTGAAATATCCGCAGCAGATAATGATCCAGGCCGCGATGACAAGAAACGGTGATTTTTCAAAACCCGTATTTCCGGCATACTGCCCGATGTGGGCCAGGTGCGTGGCATTTCCCCCGTCTTTCATGGTCATGTTTTCGAACGTGTCCATCATTCCCGACCACCCTCCGACCACGTTCGAGATAACGAAGAATATCACCAGCATGCCCATGATCAGGATAATGCTCTGCAGGGCATCGGTCATCACGACCGTCTTCAGCCCGCCCCAGGAAGTATAGACGGCGGCGAGGGCCACCAGTGCGAGGACAATGGACCAGGACGTGCCTTTATCCATCCCGATCATTCCGGTCAACATGAGGTGGACGGACCATATCATCATTCCCAGGACAAATGTCCTGTAGAGAAGCTGGATCAGGACGCTGATAGCACGTGTCGCAGGACCAAATCTCGCCTCTAAGAACTCAGAATTCGTGTAACAACCTGCGCGGTATATGGCCGGAATCACGAGGAATGCTGCCAGGATGCCCCCGATGGAAAGGCCCAGCGTGTGTGCCGCAAGCACATGGATGCCATCATTGAAGACGAGGCCCGTATTCGACACGATGTCAAAGTTGTCGACGTTGGTTGCAAACATCGAGATCCCGATGGCCCACCAGGGTATGGATCGTTTGCCCAGGAACCACTCGTTGCTGCTGTGTGTTCCCCTAGCGAGGTAAAAACCATACAGAATGACAGCACCGTTGAGAATGAAGACAATGATCCAGTCCAGTGTTGTCAACGGTTGTCTCCCTCCGGTGTTTTATTTCGGTGCAGCGAGATTCTCATTGGCCCTTCCATTCCGGTTTCCGCTTTTCGACAAACGCCCGCGGCCCTTCGCCGGACTTCCAGTCTTCTGATTCATGCAGCTTGATCCCAACCGTGTCATAAAGGTCCCATGCGCGAAGTTTTCCGGTGTCGGGATATTCCAGCGGAAGATCCATGCTTTTGTGGAGCATTTCCTTGACAACCCGGATGGCGACCGGTGAATGCTCGTTGATTTTTTCCGCCATTTCCGTTGCTTCCTCGACCAGGTGGTCAGGGGAGACCACCCTGTTGATCAGGCCCAGTCGCATGGCTTCATTCGCGTCGATCGGCTCACCTGTCAGCAACAACTGCGAGGCGAGTTTGTGCGGGATATGCCGGGGCAGGAAATGAATTCCGCCCGATCCGGGATAGCTTCCGACGTTCCTGATCTCTGGAAAACCAAAACTTGCGTTTTCTGACGCGATCACAATATCTGATGCCATGGCGATTTCAAGTCCCGCGCCAAGGCAGTAACCGTTGACCGCCGCGATGATTGGTTTCCAGATTTCGCGGTGGACCATGCCTCCCGCCTGGTAGGGTGAATCGGCTGCATCGCGCTGCAGGTCGGTCATTGCCTTCTGCTCATCCGTCATCTCGGCCATGGCCTTGATGTCGGAACCCACGCAAAAGGCCCTGTCGCCCTCGCCGGTCAGGATTGCGGTCCACACCTCGTCGTCTTCCATGAAATCAGTCCAGATTTCAAACAACTCGGAGTTTGCATCAAAGCTGAGCGCATTCAGGACGTGGGGACGGTTGATGGTTACACGGGCGATCCGCCCCCTCTTCTCATAGATGACATTTTGATTTTTCATGGCAATTGTGAGCCCGCCTTTTGCTAAATCACGTCTTCACGCCTGAGGATGCCGATCTCGTTGTCACTGTAACCGATGGATTTCAGGATTTCATCCGTATGCTGGCCCAGTGTTGGCGGTGCCGACCGGATTTTTGCCGGTGTCTTTGACAACTTGTAGGGTATCCCCGGCATTTTCAACGGGCCGACCGGGCTGTCCACCGTCTCGACCATTCCATTGTGCAGGACTTGGGGATCAGTGAAAACCTCGGAAAGGCTTCTCACCGGAGCCACCCAAAGATCCTCCTTTTCCATGAGTTCCAGCCATTCCCCGGTTGTTTTGCGGGCTAACGCCTCTTCGATGATTTTTTCCATCTGAACACGGTTCCTGTCACGGTTTTGGTCGCTGTCAAATCGCGGATCCTCCGCCAGATTCGGGATCTCCAGGACTTTCGACAGTTGCGACAACATATGGCAGCTTGAGATTGTAATGTATCCATCCCGGGTTTTATAAATGCCGTAGGGTGTCGGTAGGAACGGACAGGCATGCATCGTTGTGTCACGCCGGGGTTCAATTCCGGTGTTGAGGTGATGAAGTGCCATTTCCGAAAGCGCGGCGATCGTTCCGTTCAAGAGATTTGTTTCGACCTCCTGTCCCTCGCCCGTACGCTGGCGGTGATAGAGCGCCCCCATCACACCGAATGCCCCGTAGTGGGCTCCCATTAGGTCTGAGATGGAAAATCCGATACCCATTGGACGACCGTCCGCAGCAGCATTGACAGCCGCAAATCCACCCATTACCTGGGCCAGCAGGTCCTGGCCGGGTTTGTTGATGTAAGGGCCGTCCTTTCCCCAGCCCGAGGCTGAGACATAAATAATTGAGGGGTTGATTTTGCAGCAGCCTGCGTAGTCAAACCCGAGGCGGGTCATGACACCGGGACGGAAGTTCTGGTAAACGACATCAGCATCCTTGAGCAGTTGGCGGACAACCTTCCTGCCCTTTTCCTGTTTGAGGTCGACCGCGATGCTTTTCTTGTTGCGGTTATGTGCCAGGTATGTGGCAGACATGAAGACGCTGTCTTCAGGGTCCCGGCCATAGTTCCCGTTCTTCCCATAACGTACGTCGGGAAGTCCCGCGGCTGGCAGCCGCGGACGTTCAATCTTGATAACTTCAGCGCCCATGTCGGCCATCATCTGGGTCGCGTGCGGCCCCTGCATCATGATCGAAAAGTCAACGATCCGAATATTTTCAAGCGGGAGTGTCATGGGTGTTTTATTTCCCTTCGTGTAATGAGTATAGGGCATGCTCTGGGTCTGAGGGGCGACTCTTATGACGCGTGCCGGCTCTGGATTGAGCCCCCCAGCTCCGTATGCAGTGCGGCACCCTGCTTGATCAGCTCGTCCTGGACAAGCCTGATATCAACATCACGGACGCGCACGCCGCTCCTCTGTGCGATCACGGCCGCGATACCCGCGGCTTGTCCCAGGGCCCAGCAGTTGGGAATTTCACGCATAAAGATATGTGTGACAGGATCGCTCGAGAGGTTGCGTCCGGCGGCGATCAGGTTGTCCAGACGAACCGGCAGAATGCATCCGAACGGGATCGAGACATTCGGGTGGCGGGGACTGGGTGGCGGGGACAGACCGATCTCGTCGTCAAAAACTTTCCCGGATATCCAGTCCTTTCGTTCCATGCGTGTCACACCCCTCATTCTGCGGCTGTGGCGTACGCCCATTTGTGAAGCGGTCTGCATGACCCGGGCATTTTCAAATCCCGGCATATTGTCCCGGTAGAAATCGAGCATGATCATCATTCGTTTGCGTGAGAGGATCTCGACGCTTGTCAGGTCCTCGACATCAATGCAGCTGTATCCGGTCAGTCGTGGCCCCATGAAGAGTGCCTTGTCGTTTCCCGGGACAACCATCGGGCGGTCGCGTACGCCGATCTCCTGTCCGCGTTTCATGACGGCCCTGAATTCATCAGGCTTGTGGCGTCGGAAATCTAGGTAACGCTGCATGTCCGTTCCGTCCCAGAGGAATGCAACATTCATGCGGTGGTGATTGTCATCCTTCACAATGTCGGATTCGAATTCCTCGCCGGCAAGTGCAAAGATGTCTCCATCCCCCGTTGCATCGATGACATTATCCGCAAGTATGGCCTGACGGCCGGACTTGCTTTCGAAGATAACCCCCCGTACATTATCGCCGTCCTGGATGGGTGCCACGGCCCATGCGTGCAGCAGCAGGTTGACGCCCTTTTCCTCCATCAGGGAGAGGTGCGCTATTTTGAGGATCTCCGGGTCGATAGTTGGTGACCATGTGATCGTGCCGTGGAACGATGCCCATCGGTCGTTCCAGTAATCGAGCAGGTCCTGATTGTCATTTTTACCCCAGATATCCCGGGGGGGGCTCAGTAATGCCTGTTCCGGGACACGTCCGAGGAGTTCGTTGGCAAAGCCGGCGATGACCTGTTTCCCGTCCCAGTCGGTCATCCGGTCGATCCAGACCACAAGCCCTCCGGTCGACATGCCGCCCAAGTGGCCGTAGCGCTCGACAAGAATTGTGTCGGCCCCCATTTGGGCCGCCGCCGCCGCCGCCGCACACCCGGCGGGACCGCCGCCGGCAATCAATACATCACATTTCCGGTAGACGGGTATTTCCTTTGCAGGTTCCAGGTATGTCTCATTGTTGGCCATGGGGTGTTCTTTTTCGTTTCCAGGCCTGACAGCTCTGTCCTGTGCAGACAGCTGCAATCATCCCGGGTATAATTTTGGAAACAGCCCAACCTATCATAGGAACGAACTCTTTTCCATAGGCAGATCGGTGTCGTATCCCGGTAGTTACCTGAACGGTATCCTGCCGGGGATCCAATCCCGTATTGACAATAAATCCTGCAATGTCGACCTGGAGCCATCAGGAAAAGGCCATGATTCGAATCGGATCCTGATCGCTCGGGGACTCGGGAAAGGTGGTTGGGGCATGTTGAACATGGAGAATATAGGGCGACATGCCGACCGGTTTGGGAGTTGGCTTGTCCTGAGTCCTGCGCTGACGCTTATGCCTGTGCCTGTGCATTTGGCCGACTCTGCTGGGAAAATGGAGCATGGGTGGTGGAACGAGATTCGGGAGCAGGCAAGGGAGGAGGGCTCGCGGTCTGTTGTCTTTGCCGAAAATCCAGGCCCGAAAAACCTCCCGACCATCGGATGACCCTGCCCTGGCACGAAACTGACGATTATCGGCAGAAGCGGTTTCCCTGCTTGCCTGCGGTGGGGAATGTTTCCCGGGTTTCTGGATTTGCCCCCTTGTCGGGAACCTGGCGGGCATTCCTGTACCATTTCAGGGGGTTCCGGATGACCGTTCCCCCGGGAGGTATAGGCCCGTTCATCCTGTCGTGGGGGAATCGTCATGCGCCTCCAGCAGCAGCCGCCGGAATGCGATGACCACGAAGACAAGTGCGAATAATCTGACCGATAGCGTTGATATGCCCGCTGCGACCGCTCCCATTGACGGGATCAGTAGATAGTCAATTAGGCCGTTCATGAAAAGTTGGGCCAGGTTCATTGTCGTCAGCCACCACGCCCGGTTGAACGCGAGACAGAAGAAGGATAACGGGTTGATTATCACAGAGATGGACATCCCCGCTGCCAGCAGATCCAGCACCCATGTGCTGCGGTTGAATTCGCCGTCGTTGATGAAAGGGATCAGGATATGACCCGAGATCATGACCACGATCACGGCAACCGCGAGCAACAAGGCACCCCACGACAGGGCACGAGCGGTCTTGATCATCGCCTTGCGGCTGCGTGTGGAGGCGATTTCGGGCAGCAATACCGTCGAGATTGCGGCGGCAAGCATCGGGAAACCCTGCGCGATATTGTAGGCAAATCCGAACTGTCCGATCTCGCCGGCATCATCCAGAAGCAGCCTCAGCATGAACACGTCGGTACGCATCATCATCGAGGCGATAATGGCTGAGAGGAAGATCCACCTGCTCATTTTGAAAATTGAGGATAATTCCCCCCGAACATGACCCGACTCCGCCTGTGCTGACCAGAAGCATCGCGGCCAGAATGTCGAGGCCAGCAGCGACCCGATGAAGGGGATGCTGATGTAGGCCCAGATGGAAGATGACACATCCATCAGTTGCGCGGCGATCAGCCCGAGAAACATCATCAGGCGGAGCCCGTGGTTGAGTGCGGTGAGGATCGCGTAATGTCCAAACTTTTTTCTCGACTGCATCGAGGCCTGGCAGAACATCCACATTGAAGACCCGAAGCCGCCAACGCACGCAAGCCGGAATGTCCGGACCGAGTCGATGTCCTTCAGCCAATATTGGCATATGGTTTCAGCATAGACCAGGCATGGAAGGACGCATGCCATGGAGGTCAGGATCCGGATACCCAGTGCATACCGGAGTAGCACCTCGGCGCAGAGTGGTTGTCCCGATTTGAATTTGTCGCTATAGAACTTGATGATGGTTGTCGATAAGCCGAAATCCGACAGCTGGGCGATCAGGATCATCACCATCTGAAGGGACGTGAACATCCCCAGCTGATCATCGCCCAGCGCGATACCGAGGACGACCAGGCCCAGGAAATTCAGGGCATTTCCGAGCAGGTTGCCCGAGGCTATCTTCAGGATATTCCTGAAAAGGGGGTGGGAGGATAGGGCGCCGATTTTGGGTGATCCTGCGGGCCCGGGTTAACCGGATTCCTCGGCAAGTTCCTCCGAGCGTTTGCATGCGCGCCGGATGCCTGCGGTCAGGACATTTTGCAGCCCGAGCCGTTCAAACTCCTTCAGGGCGGCCTCGGTTGTGCCCCCGGGCGAGGTGACATCCTCCTGCAACCGGGAAAAACCATCTCCCGAGGCGTGGGCCAGTGCGGCCGCTCCTTGTATCGTCTGCAGGGTGAGATCCCTTGACAATTTGCTGTCTAGGCCCATTGCCTCACCGCTAGCGGACAGAATCTCCATTAACTTGAAAACATATGCCGGACCGCTGCCGCTTAGTGCGGTGACTGCATGCAATTTGTCTTCCTCAACCTCGAATGCGACACCAATTGAGGAAAGAAGCGCCCGGGTCCTTTCAAGGTCGCCTTTAAGCACGGATGATCCGGCCGCAAAGGCTGCCGCAGCCATGTTGACAAGGGCCGGGGTGTTTGGCATCACACGAATAACACGTGAACCCGGGGACAAATGTTTCTCGATCCGTTTCAGTGGGAACCCGGCGGCGATGGATATCAGGAGATGATCCGGATTGACGGAGGGGGAGATGGACTGCAGGACACCAGGGATGACCTGGGGTTTGACCGAGAGCACGATCGTCGTGACGGACTCCAGCAACCGGGCCGGGTTCATGGTGACCCGGATCCCGGTTTCCGTCTCGAGTGCATCAAGTTTCGATCCTTCGATGTCGTTTGCCCAGATGTTGGCGGGTGATACAAGGTCCTTGTCGATGATACCGCGGATCATAGCGTTGGCCATTTTGCCAGCGCCGATAAAACCAATCGATGGCACAAGGTTTTTTAGATCAGTCATGTTCATTTGGCCGGGGGCGGGGCGGTCTGTCCCGGCGGGCCCTTCCTCGTTATTTTCCAGACTTTTTCTTCATGGGTTTGCGGCCGCGTGGGCGGTTGATATTTCCGGTCTGACCGACCTTCCTCCCCTTGGCTGTCAGGCAGAATGAGCCGTTGCCATTGCGCCCGACCCATTCCTTGCCAATGCTGCTCGCGGAGAGGTTTCGAAGCATCTGGACCACATCGACCGAGGCGGCTGCGGGCGCGCAGGTGAGTCTTCCAAGCTGCTTGTGAGCCCTGGTCACATCGCCTGCGGTAAAATCACCGGTTTCCAGGACATGCTTGCAGAGAAACCACGCGATGGCGAAGACAATCCCGTCCTTGCCGAGACCCCGATCTCCTGCAACCGAAAGGATGTAATGTTTGAGGCGGTCGAGTTTTTTTGGGGGAATTTTCAGGTCACTGGTCCGGATGATCACGGGTTGGCGTCCCGGCTTCCCCAGTCCCTTGCGTGTGATACTTGCCGCCTTCTTTTTCGTGGGTCGTCCCCGTTTGCCATTCACGGCAGCGGGGGGGATGTTCCCGTCCCGGATCAGCGCAGCCTGTTCCCGGAGCATTGTGTCGATCCTGGATCTGTGCTGAGTCAGCCCATCGAGTACGAACTTTTCGGAGCCTTCAATTTCAAGGACCAACCCGCCCGTTTGGATCCTGAACCTGGCATTCGGTGCCATTCAATCCATCCTGTTTATTTTGCTCGTATTCGCTCCATTGGTGTCTGTATATTCAGGGCATGAACCCGCACGCTGCCAATCATCATTTACACTCCTATGTTTGTCAATCTTCAATTCCGGACCGTTGTTGTCGGGCATCCTTGGCATCCCGGCCTGTCCGAGGCATGCCGTTTGAACTGTTTCCCCGAGGGTGGGGCTGCATACCGGGATTCTCTCGACCGGGAAACCATGCCGTGGAAACCCCATGCCAGGCATGAGAAAAAACATCATCCTGCCCATGGCAATCTTATTGGTCCTGCTTGGGTGCTGTGCAAATTATCTTCTTGTTGTCTGGTTGTTCAAGCGCGAGCTGAGGATCGCGGAGGATGAAATCGTCAAGGAATTGATCCTTGAATCGATCAGGTCTGCACCCGAGATCAACAGGGAGATCGAATCGATCGAGGACAGTCTGGAAGATTCAGTCCGGCCCGTGCGCCAAGGTATTGGGGGCGGCAGAAGGGTTGTGTTTGCGCTCGAGGAGGTGCTGCAGAAACACCAGAGTATCATCTTTATCATGCTGACCGATCTGGACGGGATGATCCGGCTCAAATCGAATATCAAATCCGAATATTCCCATATTGAAAAACTGATCGAGGGGGAGGAGACATATTTCGGTGTTCGTGATGAGATCGATGCGAAGTATCCACGGTTATGGTGGGTGACGACGGATGCGAAGCTTTCGGTCACGTCGAGCCACAAATGGCGTGTCCTGGTGGACCCGCAGGCCTACCGCAGGTTGGACACCGTGTTCGAGCTTGCGGATGAGGCCATGGTGTCCAAGCTGATTCGTTCTGTCCTGATTGCAATGGCGCTTGTGATCTTTGTCTTCATTGGGATGTTGCGCCAGAAACGAACAGCCGACCGGTTGCGCAGGCAGCGCGACGAGGCGGAACGAATGGCCTACGTCGGTACTCTTGCGTCGGGTCTCGCCCATGAAATACGCAACCCGATCAATGCGTTGGCCATGCAGTTGGAGATGATTGAGGAGGATATGGAGGAAAGGGCTGCCCCCGGATTTCAAGGGGAGCCTGGCGTGGGCGAAATTTCCGTCGGTCAACCCAAGGGACCCTCCTTTGTGGCAAGGTTGCGCAGTATCAGGGATGGACTTTCGAGACTGGAACGCTCGGTGCAGGATTTCCTGACATTTGCACGTCCGGGTGACCAGAAGCCCTCGACAGTGTGGCTTTACAACATCATCCATGAGCTTTTCGAGGAGACCGAAGCTTCAAATCCAGGGCGGACACTGGATTTGTCGCATACTGTCCAGCCGAGGTTGGCGCTGTGGTGTGATGTCCATGCTTTGAGGCAGATCATTGGAAACCTTCTCAGCAACGCGGTGAGAATCCAGATGGGACGGAACCAATGTATAGTACGGATTGAGGCTCGCAGGCAAAATCGAACTATCGTGATTCTTGTCGATGATGCCGGTCCGGGGGTCTCCGTCCAGAACCGGGAGCGAATCTTTGAATGTTTTTTCACCACGCATCCCGGTGGTTCGGGGTTGGGGCTTGCCATTGCCCGTCGACTGACAGAGATGAACGGGGGGGAACTGAAGTCTCTGGAGGGAGGCTCCTCACTGGGGGGTGCTCGTTTCAGCCTGACATTGCCGGTTGCTGAAAAATCCTGACGTATAAAGGGTTTCGTCCTGATCGTATGGATTGCACAAAATATGACAATAAAACTAATTGATTCAGTATCATATGGTTATCAAGGACTGTTATAAGGCCGCCCCCCTCATTTTCAGGTTTTTCCGGGTGTTTTTTTTTCTCGCAACTTCAAGGATGGCAGGGTTATATTTCACCCAGAGATTCTGTTCCGGCTCCCCGTCCGGAGAGCTGTATAACGATTCCAAATCTGACCGGAACGATGTCAAAGATGCTTTCAGCTTAATTTCTCAACAGGAGGTTCGCTCCGAGATACCCTTTGTTGCCATATGTTGTATCTGATTGATGTCCTTGTTCCATATATGGATCAAACAACAGATCAGGGCGGGTGGTGGCCCAGACGCCGCTATGAATGGCTTGAATTTATCACCCCGCGGATAATCGTTGGATTTGTTGCGAGCAGACCCGGTTTCGAATTGACGTTCAGAAGGATCCTTCAGGAGTCGAAAAAGCATGTTTTTCAAAAGCATTGATGTTGTCGGTTTCAAATCTTTTGCCTCACGCACCACCTTTGATTTTATGCCCGGGACCACTGTTGTGGTTGGGCCCAACGGTTGCGGGAAGTCAAACATTCTGGACGCCATCAAGTGGGTGCTGGGTGAACAGGGTGCGAAACAGTTGCGTGGCAAGAAGATGCAGGACGTGATTTTTTCAGGCTCGGCATCATTCAAGCCGCTAGGCGTTGCCGAGGTCAGGCTGACGATTGACAACAAGATGCGGGTCCTTCCGATGGATTTCAACGAGGTCCAGGTTACGCGACGTCTTTTCCGTAACGGCGAGAGTGAATACCAGATCAACAAGATCCCCTGTCGTCTTCGCGATATTCATAATCTGTTCATGGGGACCGGGATCGGCAAGTCCTCGTATTCCATGATTGAGCAGGGCCGGATCGGCCAGATAATCAATTCCAAACCCATTGAGCGTCGTTACCTTTTTGAGGAGGCCGCGGGAATATCAAAGTACAAGGCACGCAAGCTCGAGGCATTGCGCAAGTTGGAGCGTACGGAGATCGATCTTTCCCGTCTTCGTGACCTGCTTGTTGAAGTCGAGCGGCAGGTCAATTCCCTGAAGCGTCAGGCGGGCAAGGCCCGGCGTTACCGGGAACTGATTGGCAAGTATGAGAGGGGTGAACAGGAGTTGATACTGATTCGGTTCCGTGGGATTTCCGGACAACTTGAGGAGGTCGGTGCCGACCTTTCGGGCGTACGCGGAAAACTGGGCGGCATGCGGGAGGTCCTGTCTTTGCGCAACGCTGCCATCAATGAGGCCAGGGACAAGAGTGAAGCCCTCAATCAGCAGGTGCAGGATGGCAGCCAGGCTCTCTACGATCTGCAGAACAATATAACGAACTGCCAGCATCAAATCCAGCGCCTGGCAGACCGGATACAGGGTCGCGACGAGAGGAAGAAGCAGATCGCACTAGAATTGCGGGAACTTTCTGAGAGGAAGGACGAGATCGAACTGCGTCATGAGGAGAACCGGTTGCGGCGTGAAAGGTTTGAGGAGTCCCTCGGGAAGAATACGGAGCTCTATGAGAGTCATGAGTCCAATTACCGGGAGCTGAAGTCACGTACACAGGCGCGTACGCAGAACATTGATGAACTGGTCGGGAAAACATCGCAGCTGCGGAAGACCATGTCGGAAATGGAGATTGAGGTGCGCTCAGCCGAGGCCCAGCTCACAAGACTTGAGGGAGCAAAGCAGGAGGCGGAAGAGCAGGCGGCGACACTGGGGGGGGATATCCGTGATCTTGAAAGGGGTCATGCCGGGTTGGGGAAGCAAGCCGACTCAGGGGCGGAAAAACTGGGCAAGCAGGAACAGGAGCACGAGTCCCTTGACGGGCGCCTCGGTGAAAAACGAGAGGAATTGCTGACATTGCAGGGGGAACTCGAGAAGTCTTTGCGCAATCTTCATGCCGACCGATCGAGACTTGAGACACTCCGGGAGCTTGCAGCCAGTTACGAGGGTTTTTATCAGGGTGTTCGCGAGGTCATGCAGTTGTCGGGAAGTGGAGGGCTCAGGGGAATCCGTGGGGTCGTGGCAAATCTCATCGAGGCCGGCGCTGATCACGAGCTTGCGATTGAGGTTGCTCTGGGCAGTCGGTTACAGCATGTGATCACGGACAAGGCTGATCAGGCGCGTGCAGCCATCATGAATCTCAAGAAGCACGGCCGGGGCCGGGCGACGTTTCTTCCGCTTGACCGGCTCAGGATTCAGGAGCCCGGCGCGGACTTGCTCGATGCAGTAGGCAGTCCAGGCGTGATTGGTCTGGCATCGGACATTGTCAGGCATGACCCGTCCATCAAGAGGGCCGTGCAATATCTGCTTGGAACCACCCTTCTTGTTGAAAGCCTTGATGTCGGACTGAAGCTCAGCAAGCAGGGTTTTAACGGTCGTTTCGTATCATTGGACGGGCAGTTAATCAATCCATCGGGATCGATGACCGGGGGTCGCGTCAGGTCCACGGGACTGTTGACGCGTGAAAGGGAGATCAGGACGCTTGAGAAGGATACCGAAAGGCTGGACAGGCGGACGGTTCAGATGAGGAACCAAGTCGATAGGATTTCAGGTGAGACGGAAAAACTCGATGCCCGGTTAACCCGGGGGAAAGCCCTGCTGGAGACCCGCCGTCTGGAACACCATAACATGCTCAAGGATCTCGAGGTGATGGAGAGACAAATTGGGGAGGCCCGTGAGCAACTTTCCCGGAGGAACACCCAGGTTTCGCAGATAGGAGGGGAATGTCGTGATTACCGGGATGCTGTCAAGAAAAAATCGGGACTCATTCAATCGTCCGGTGCGAAGCTGAAGAAGCTGGAAGAAGAGCTTGAAAAGGAACGCGATGAAGCCCGTAACCAGAGCGAGGAGATCGTGGAAATGGGTGCCATGGTGGCCGAGGCCCAGGCTGTGATGGCTCAGTCGCGGGAGGCCATCGCCGAGGCTAAGCGCGAGCAGGGTGAGATCCAGCGTGATCTCAATGCATATGACCAAAAAAAAGAACAGCAACTGGCCGAACAGGATGGACTGATCCGTGAGAAATCACAGCTTGAGGAAAAAATCGGCCAGATTCAGGGGGAAATTGACAGGGTTGGCAGTGAACGCGAAGGTCTGAACAAGCGATTGAATCATGACCAGTCTGACCGGGACAGGGTGGTGACCCGGATTCGTGAACTCGGCTCCGAGATTGAGAGTTACGAGCGGGATGAAAAGCAACTCGACAACAGTCTTCGTGAATCCGAAATGCGGCAGATTGAACTGAGGACACGTGTTAATGAACTGAACGAACAGTGCGACACAAAATATGGCCTGGGGCTTGAGAGCCTGGCCTCGAAACTCGGGGATATCGACCGTGATCCCGCGGAACTCCAGAAGTCCGTCACCGAGATGAAAATGAAACTGGATCGTATTGGCATCGTCAATATGGGTGCCCTTGAGGAATATGATGAACAGGCCGCACGACTGACCTTCCTCAAGGATCAGGAGAGGGATCTTTCCACCGCGGCTGAACAGTTGCAGGGTACCATAGCGAAACTGGATGAAACCACCCGCCGTCTTTTCCAGGAAACCTTCGAGGAGGTCCGGTCGAATTTCGTCTCGATGTTCAGACGTCTTTTCAACGGTGGAAAGGCTGATCTGGTTCTCGAGACACCCGAGGGGCTGGACCCCCTCCTGGATGGCGGCGTGGAGATTGTTGCCCAGCCCCCCGGAAAAAAACTGCAGAACATCACGTTAATGTCGGGTGGCGAAAAGGCGATGACGGCAATTGGCCTGCTTTTCGGCCTTTTTCTCCACAAGCCGTCTCCATTCTGCATACTTGACGAGGTGGACGCGCCGCTGGACGACGTGAATGTTGAGCGGTTCAAGCAGGTCCTTGAGGAATTCAAGAAGGATACACAGTTCCTGATCATCACTCACAACAAGCTGACGATGGAGTTGGCTGATGCCCTGTATGGCGTCACGATGGAGGAATCCGGTGTATCGAAGTTTGTGTCCGTACGATTCGATCAGGCTGAAAAAATCGTCGCCGTCTGATTTGCTCGATCCATTTCCATGACATGGGTGACGGTGGTGTTCCCCCCAAGGTTTCTCTTGTGATCTGGTATCGAACTGGTTTCCGCCGTTGCTCCGCCGGGCAGATTCATCCGTTCCTTGCAGGAATCGTGCTTGCATTTCTGGTATGCTTGGTTTTCGGCGGTCTCTGGTTCATGCTGGAATTGGGGGGAGATCAAGGGCTGGCTACTAGTATTGGCCGGGGAGGCAACGAGGACGCACGGGAATTTAGGGACGATCTGGCTGGGAGAATTGGGCGGGATACCGATCGGGCAAGCCTGATGGAGAAACGCCCGGTCCCGGTGGTTGCCGGAAATCAGCCGCCCCCCTCGCATGTTGTTCGCGGCATGAATGACAACTGGCCGTTGCCGGCGGTCCCTCCCATTGACCTTTTTGATATCATGGAAATATCGGAAACCAGTGACCTTTCGGAAACCCCGGCGGCTCGGGCCAATGGGGGGCTGTTTCTGCATTGGGAAGCGCCAGACCAGATCCATCCGCACGGCGAAATGATCCTGCTCCCGGGTTCAGGTGAATTCGGCATCCTGTTGAGGGTGATTCTGTCGGGCCGATCCAGGCCGCCGGATTCCGGCCGTATCGGTGAAGTTGTGTTGTCGGCAAGTTCTGGCCGGATCAGGCATGAAATCCTGGACGAACACAGCATCAGGCTTGTTTATGACCCGGTTCCTTATTCCACCCTTGTCGACCTGGATGTCCGCATCAAATGGCTGGATGGCGAAGACTCTATGACCATAGGGGATTCCGTGCACTTGATGACTCCCATGAGTACGGCGTTGATGATTGATGGCATTATCGACGGTTATGAAGTGGGGCGTTATCCGGATCCGCTTGACCCGGAGGTCAGAAGAAAATTCAAGGTCCGGTCCAAGTGGCCCGAGTTGTATCCGGATCGATATCATCATCCTCACTATCTCTATCGCGTCGATTCGCGCAGCAAGGGTCTGACAATCTCGCCCCATATCGACCTGGGGTTTTTCGCCATTGATTATCCATGGGAGTCGCTTGGGCTGCCCCAGTATGTGGCGATAGACCATCATCTCGTAAGGAAGCTGGAGGAGGTGATATTCCTGATGAAGAAGGATGGTTACGAGGTTCCGGGCCTGACGCCGATCTACGGGTTTCGGCCGCCGGTTTTCAACCTGGGGACGATCAAGTCCAAACCTGACACAAACCTGAAGGAGCCCTTCTCGATGCATCAATACGGGCGGGCGGTCGACTTTATCATTGATGCTACCGGGAACGGCGTGATGGATGATCTTAACCACGATGGTGTCAGTGACATCTATGACGCTGCGGTGATTATGCATTATGTCAATATTCTGGACCGTGATTATCGTAAGAGCGGCTTCCTTGAGATGGTCGGGGGCGCTGGGATATATTCGGGCCACGACTTTGTTGAACGCCTTGAGTATTACCCGCAAACCCCCTATATTCACGTCGATACCCGGGGATTTCTGAGGCCCGATGGGACTCTGATTCGCTGGGACGGGGACGGGACCGGGCAGTGGCCCAATGGGGAAACAATTCGCTGGGGAGATATCTGATTCCCGGATACAAAAACATGAGGCGCCTTTACATCTGTCGCTGCCAGGTGTCCCGCTTTATCCTGTTCGTGTTCATCATGCTGGCGAGTGTTCGCCCCGCTGCGCCGGAACATGTGGACAGTTTTCAGCCGGGAATCGAGATTCTGGCACGGCATTATGCAGACCAGTTGAGGAACAAGCGTGTCGGTATCCTGACAAACCCGACCGGTATCGACCGGAATTTACGCTCGACGATCGATATAATACGTTCCCTGCCCGACGTGAATGTTATCCGGCTGTTTTCTCCCGAACATGGCATCCGCGGATCATATAAGGCCGGCGAAAAGGTTGATGAATATATTGATGCAGCAACCGGCCTCCAGATCGTCAGCCTTTACGGGAAATCGCGCAAGCCGCCGACATCATCCATCGACGATCTTGATGTGGTTGTCTATGATATCCAGGATATCGGCAGCCGTACCTATACCTTCATTTCCACGATGACATACATGATGGAATCCTGTGAGAAGGCGGGCGTATCCTTTCTGGTCCTGGATCGTCCCTGCCCGATGGGTGGGGATCGCATCGGTGGGCCGATGATTGAGGATCGGTTTCTCTCGTTCATTGGCATCCACAACGTTCCCCAGGTTTACGGCCTGACTGCGGGGGAATGGGCGAGGCTGATGCAGGCCGAGCGCACTCCTGGTATCAGGTTGGCGGTGATCCCGATGAAGGGGTGGAGGAGGGGGCGTCTCTTCGGTGACCTGGGTTTTCCATGGGTGCCAACCTCCGAGCACATTCCGGCTTGGGAAACGGCCTTCTTCTATGCCATGACGGGATCCTTGGGTGAGTTGGGAAATGTGAGTAACGGGGTTGGCACGCCGACACCCTTCGAACTGGTCGGTGCACCCTGGGTTGATGCAGCCAAAATAACCGCCGCAATGAATCGGAAGGCACTGGGTGGTGTAAGGTTCCGCTCGACATCATTCAGGCCACGTTACGGAACCTTCGATGGGGTTCTCTGTCATGGTTTCCAGATCCACAAGACCGGACCGTCACAATGTGATCCGGCAAAAGTTGGCCTGAAGATACTTGAGGTTTTGAGCATGTTGTATCCGGAAAAGAATCTATTTCGGGATACGGGCAGTGGCGGCTACCGGATGTTTCAGAAGTCGGTTGGTGATAGCCGGCTTCTCGAAAGACTGGGATCCGGGCAGGAACTGGGCTCCAGCGAGAAGATTCTTGAACGATCCCTGCAGGATTACGGGAAACGGCGTCATGCCGTCTTGATTTATGAGTAACCCCCCCCTTGATCCCCCACAACGTATATTGATTGTCCGGCTCAGTGCCCTTGGCGACATCATCCACGGACTCACGTTGCTGACCGCTCTCCGGCAGTCTCTGCCTGATGCGACGATTGGCTGGTTGTGTGAGCCGGCTGGAGCGCAGCTGCTTGAGGGGCATCCGTTGCTGGACAGGTTGCACGTCGCCCCGCGTCGGAAGTGGAAATTGAACCACTGGTGTGCATTTGGAAGCGCAATTGCCTCATTGAGGCGTGAATTGAAAGGTGCCGCGTATGATGTGTCGATCGATCTGCAGGGCCTCAGTAAGAGTGCGATGTGGCCTTGGTTGGCCGGGATACCAATCAGGATCGGGTATGCGGGCGGCCGATCGAGGGAGCTGAGTTGCTTCCTCAACAATCGTCGGGTCCCGCCGCCGCAGGGTCCAAGCCATGTCATTCAATGCGGGTTGGAACTGATGCTTGGCCTGGGCCTGATGCCTCCCGTTGGGATTCAGGTCAGGACTCACGTATATCTGCCTGATATTGACCGGCAGCGTGCGGGTGAGATCCTCTCGGGCAGGGATTCGAGGGCCGCTCCACCCCTTGTCGTCATGAGTCTGGGTGCAGGATGGCTGACGAAGATATGGGCGCCGGAAAAATATGCGCAACTGGCGGTTCGACTGGTCGAGGAACGGAATGCCTGTGTCGTCCTGGCTTGGGGTCCCGGCGAGGAATACCTGATCAGTGAGTGTCTGGATCATATTTGTTGGAACAAGCCTCCCGGATACGGGAACGATACCATCGGCCCTGACAGGGCATTCACCCGCTCAACGGTTCCATGTAGGCCGGGAATCCATGTCATGCCCGCTTCAAAATTTATGGAATTGTCAGCAGTCATATCCCGGGCGAACCTGTTTGTGGGGGGTGACACGGGCCCGACGCACATGGCGGCAGCCCTGCGGGTCCCAACTGTTTCGATGATGGGTCCGCTCGATGCCCGGGTCAACGGGCCACTGGGTGAGCATTGCACGACCATTCAGCACGCAGTCCCGTCCAGGCCGCCTAGGGGGGTTAATCACCGTAAATGGTGTGACCCGCAGACCGACCTGAAACATGTTACGGTTGATGAGGTCTATTCTGGCTGTCTTGCTTTTCTGCATCGGTGACTATCCATGGCTGTGATCCCTTGCCGCATACTAAAGACGGATGGAAGCGGACCTGCCCGGGGGGAAGCCCGGTTCGTCGGCCGATGAGAATTCAGCCCTTCCAGGATCAAGGATTCCGGGTCTGGTGTGTCCGGGAACTGTTGCTGCCGTCTTTGGTCTACCTCCTGGTTTTTACGGTGATGTCTTGGCCTTGGATGGGTTCGTTCAACACCCACTTCTTCGCCGATCGGGGTGATGGGCTGCAGAACGTCTGGAATATGTGGTGGGTCAACATGGCCCTCACCGAGATGCATGCTCTGCCATGGTATACGGGTTACCTGCATTATCCGCAGGGGGTTTCCCTGCTGGCGCATACATTGAACCCATTCAACGGTATTGTCGGCAGCCTGTTGCAGACAGTCCTGAGCCTTGTTCAGGCGTTCAATGCGATGGTCGTCTTTTCATTTGTGGCAGGTGGGGTGACTGCATTCTGGCTGGCCGGGACGATATGTCGTTCCCGACAGGGCAGAATGCTTGTGGGGGGGATGTTCACGTTTTCATCCTATCATTTTGCCCATGCACACGGCCATATGCAACTGGTTGCATTGGAGTGGCTTCCGCTTTTCTTGCTCTTCTTTCATCATCTGCTCGTCAATCGGGGGTTCATATGGGCGGTCGGATCGGCATCCGCCCTGTTCCTGGTCCTGTTGTGCGATTATTATTATTTCTTTTACTGCATCATGATGGCTTGCCTGATGATTGTCTGGAGTTGCCTGGGGCCTGGCCGACCTCGGTTCGCGTATCTGAAATCGTTGGTGTATTTTTTCGTTATGTCATGCCTCTTCACGGGTCCACTGGTTGTGTCGTTGCTTGTGCAAATCCATCTCGAGGGTCATGTTGGCATTCACGACCCGGTCCAGAATTCGATGG
Source organism: uncultured Candidatus Sumerlaeota bacterium (assembly GCA_964473105.1). GTDB lineage: Bacteria > Sumerlaeota > Sumerlaeia > MVZB01 > MVZB01 > CAYYNQ01. The sequence continues at coordinate 63,725 of CAYYNQ010000067.1, forward strand.
ATTTGCTTGCGCCCTTCGTGCCGGGTGAATTTTCCCGGTTCAATTCACTCTCCGACTCGATACGGCCGAATTTCACCTCCAATGCCTCGGAACAGAGTGTTTATCTCGGATGGGGCGTGATTGTGCTCATGATCATCGCGGTCACCCGCAGACGGCACCTTGACCGGCACGGACTGGAACTCTGGCTGGGTGGAGGCTTCGCTTTTTTTCTTTTAAGCCTTGGCCCGAGCCTGACCATCATGGGCAATCAACACGACAGTCTGGGGATGCCCTATAGGGTCTTGGAATACATCTTTCCTTTTCTCAGGACGGGCGGGATGCCCATACGCTTCACGGTCATGATAAGCCTGTGTTGCGCGATCATTGCCGCCTGCGGCTGGGAGGATTTGTGGAGCCGTGGTGGATTTGCACGCCGGGCAGCGGGAATTCTCCTGTTCATCGTCATTTTCGAATTGTGGCCATCTCAGTTGCCCCTGACTCGGGTTGAAATACCCGGTTATGTCGGTTTTCTCAGGGATTCACCGGAACCTGGCGCTGTCATTGATTTCACGACCGAGCCGGTCCTTGAGGCGTTCGATGCACTCTACTACCAGACGGTTCACGAAAGACCGATGGCCTTCGGCTATATTTCCCGTGAACCCTACAGCCGTAGCAACCAGCGGAGCCGGTTCATCAGACTCGCAGACACCGGTCAGTATCATGTGATTCGCAGACGTTACGGTTTCCGCTACATGGTCAGCAACGATGCCGGCCTTGAGGACACCCCGGGGGTGAGGCTTGTACATGCACCCCTGCCGGGAGAGCCGTATGTCTACGACCTGGCGGGGATCGATGCCATTGGAGTTGACAGGAACGGCTCCGGTATCAATCCCGGTGAATAGGATGTTGGGGCAATATCCCCGCTTCATCTTCCCAGAATTTCAGGTAAAAGCGGGTCCTCCGGTGAAGTCTTTCGTCCGGCATTGGGGACATTTTCTGTAAATAATGGATGTGGTTCCTCTGCTTGCCTGCGATCATGGGTCACGTCATATGACGGTGCGCGTTGCTGTTCTGCGTGGGAAGACACGTCCATACCTCCCAGATGGTTTGATGAGGTGCCATGGCCCTGTTTCTATCACTGTTCTATCACCTGATCATGTTCCTGGCCCTTGTGTCATGTATTGCCTGTGGTGGATGCATTGCGCCGGGGCATTTGGGGGAGCGTGCAGACTTCCAGCAGCCTCGCTGGTGTCGAATCCTCTGGGTCTTGATTCTGCATTATGTGCTTGGCCTTGGGTTGGTATCGCTGTTGGTGGCATGGTTCGGTCTGGTCGGGGCGGTCAGGCCGGTCTGGATTTTCCCTTCTTTGTTTCTGATGATCCTGTATGGCGGGCGGCGTTCCCTGCGCAATATTCGCCGGATTTTGGCGCAGGGCCGACCACAGGCGTCAACTGAGCGGGCTGGCCAGGCGGCCGGGTTTTGTGTCCTGATCGCCCTTGCCTGGGGGATCTTGATGACGTGCAACCTGCTTATTGGAGGAATGCTGCCCCCGATATTCCAGGATGATCTCTGGTATCATGTCACGCTCCCCGGCCAATGGGTCATCAGCGGGTATACCGACACATTTCCCCATGTCTTCCCGTCAAATTATCCGCTGGCGATGGAGGCTGTGTATTCGGTGCTTCTGCTTGCGGGGGATGAAATTCTCTGCCCGATGCTGTATGCTCAGGTGACGATCGTGCTGCTTTGGACGGTCGTGGTGGCTGTTGTTCGCATGGCCGGGATACGTAGGCTCCTTCCGGGCCTGTTTCTTCCGTTTCTCTATATCGGCGCAAACATTTGCATTGCCCCGCTTGGGGCTGGCAACGATGCCGCCGCGGCATTGGCGCTCTTGTGCGGTTTTGTCCTGGTGATGGACTATCTCGGGGACTGTCCTCAGATCATGGGAAATGGATATTTTCTTGCCACCGGTTTCATTTTTGGGACGGCCTTTGCCATCAAGTTGACGGCGCTGATTTTTCTGGGCCCGATCCTGCTCGGTGGGCTCGGCATCTGTATATTTCGCCGGATGCCTGCGTCAGTGATCATGAAAATCATCTGCCTTGTCATCGTCGGGATCGTGCTGGCTTACCTGCCGTGGGGTATTCGCGGCTGGTTGGGAAGTGGGATCCCGGTTTTCCCAATGGCCAGGGAGCTTTTCCCCATTCATGGGGATTATATTGCCTCATTTCGGGATTCGGCGAAGTTGAACAGTCTCTATCCATTCACGCTCGAGGGATTCTGGCGGGCTGTCACGGATGTGGATGGCCTTGGCCACAAGATCAAGATTGCGATGACCGGGCGGGATTACATGTTTGGTTTTCTGATGATCATGGCCGCCTTTTTCTGGCTCTTGAAGTCGGCTTTGTGGCGTGTCCAGGGTCTCATAGTCCTTGCCTGCATCCTGTTGTTCATTTTCATGCGTGGTCATAATGAGACAGTGCGGTATCTTTCAATATGTTATCCGTTGTCAGCGCCGCTTCTCAGTGAACTCCTCGGGAGGCTGGTTGACCTGATGAGGCCCCGGTCGGGGATTTTGTTTCTTGCCGCCCTCTTTGCCGGGGGTGTTTACGGGACGACCACCAAGCAACTGCAACATGCCGACTTTCGCACGATCAAGTGGGGATTTGTCCCGGTTGTGACTTCCGGACAGCGTGAAACCTATGCCAGACATGCCCAGTTCGGGCCCTACTATCTGGACTTCAGGAGGTTCGAGTTGCAGATGAGGCCCGGGAGCAGGGTGATTCTTGCCGATGGTCGTTATCCGTATTATCTTAGGCGTCGTGCTATCTGGAGTGACACCCGCCCGATTATGGAACGGATCTGGATGCATATGGGATCGACGGAAATAGCCCGCGACTTGGGTGAACGTGGTGTCGACTACATGGTTATCAGCGAGAAGAACATGGATGCGCGTATCGATGAACTGGTGGACCGTGGTTTCCTGGTGAGAAAATCAACGGGGGCCAGCCCCCAGTACGGATTCCGGTTGTTTTCAGTTCACACTGACTCCATGCTGAAACGATCAGGTCAATGATCTTGTGTAGGCTGAAGGCCGGTTTCAGGCCCGCTTTTGATTTTCTGTGGCGGGCTTCATTTGCCGGTTCCGGGTATGGGGACGGGGTCTAGTCAACAGGCCTGTTGGGATGAGGGACGCTGCATTTCAGCCGATGATCGATCCATCGTCTTTCCGGATTGCGATGATGGAACTTCTTGGGACAGCATCGCCACCATCCGGCCAATGACTGTTGCCCCTGACACCGGGATGCTGGATGCCGACAAACATGGTTTTCTTGTCGGGACTCCATGTCAAACCCGTCACTTCGCAGTCCCTGGGTCCTACAAGGAACCTTTTGATTTCACCGGTGACGGGATTCCCCATCAGCATCTGGTTGTTCCCCATGCCTTCGTAGTCGCCTTCATTGGTATCCGGGCCGTCCGTCTGGATCCAGAGATTGCCCGATGAGTCAAATTTCAATCCATCCGGCGAATTGAACATGTTTTCCTCATTGATGTTGGGGCTTCCGGCATGGATTCCGCGATGGACCGCCGGATTTCCTGCCATGACATACATGTCCCAGGTGAAGTCCGCAGAACCATGATCTTCCCTGGTCGGGGTCAAGCGCACAATATGGCCATATATGTTGCCGGTTCTGGGATTCACGGGGTTCAGCGGTTGACTGGCGTTTTTTCCACGTCCCGCATTGTTTGTCAGGCAGCAGTATATCTCCACTTTGTTGGGGTTGACAGCGACCCATTCCGGCCTGTCCATGGTGGTTGCATCCACCCTGCTTGCGGCGATCCGTGTGAACACCAGGGTGTATTCCCTGCCTAGGCCGGCCTGGAGAAGATTGATCCATTTTCCAGAGCCATCAGGACTGAATCTGGCGACATACAACTCACCATCATGCAGCAGGTCCTCATTCATGCCCGACGGGTCATGGGTTTTGGCGCTGACAAATTTGTAAAGGTATTCCCCCCGCTCATCGTCGCCCATGTAGACCACGACCCTGCCGTCCCCGGCCATGGCGACTTCCGCATTCTCGTGCTTTATTCTTCCGAGCGCGGTGAGTTTCCTGCAGGAACCGTTGGCGGGGTTGATTTCAGTGACATATCCGTGACGGTTCGGTTCATTGGGATGACTTGCAAGGTCGAACCTTTCATCGACATTTGCCCATCCGTAACCCCAGTCCTTGTTCCTGATGCCGTAACGGGTCATCTCATCGGTCCTAGGCATGTCTTCCCCGGCACTGGATGAAAAATATCCATTGAAATTCTCTTCACAGGCGAGGTAGGTGCCCCATGGGGTCCTGCCATTTCCACAGTTATTGAACGTTCCGAGGACGGTTGTGCCATCGGGATCATGTTTGGTCTTCAGCAGGTCGCTGCCACGGGCCGGACCGGTGATCATGCAGGGCGTTTCCGGTGTGATGCGCCTGTTGAATGGGCTGTCCCTGGAAATTTCCCACCGGCCTTTGTTTTCCACGATCTCCATGATGGTTACACCATGGGCCATTTTGCATTTGTGAATGTCTTCCGGTGTCTTGGGAAGGCCGGATGGGTTGTTGCCGAACATCAGCCCGAGGTTGACATATTCATTGTTGACGACAAGTACGTTCTTCCCGTCGATCCGGAAAATATCCATGCCGTCATTGTTGTCGCCGAATGAGAGTGCCTGTGAGGAGGGCTGGCCCCTTGTGATCTGGTCAAATTCAGGAACATGGTCAAACAGGGGATCGCCCCACCGGACAACGGTGTGCCATTTGAACCCGGGTGGCACAGTGACGGTATCGAGTGAGTTTGCCTGCACCGGCTCAAAGGTTATCTTGTTTCTCATGGGCGATGGTATGCCCGGGGAATTCATGCCGGATGTTCCCGGGAAGGAATACAGGGAACCGAGGGCGAATGTCCCGAGAAGGAAATATCTTCTGGACAGGACGGTATCAAACTGGATGTCTTGGATGGGATTGTCCTGTTCATCCCATTCATCAAATGAAAGCCTGTGATTGTCCGCGGCAGGCATGTCATTTCCTTTGAGGCGGGGGTGATTCCCGGGTAAATTGACCGCAGGGTCCGTTGTGCGTCCGATCCAGGGATGTCAGCTTACAAACTTATGGGTTCTCATTCAAGGCATGACATCGGGGAAACATGGGGCCGGTGGCATGCAATGCGCCTGCTGCGTCCGGGAATGCGACCATTCCTTCTCGTGTTGACTTGTTCGGGGGTATTCAGGTTGATCCGGGATGTGTAGTGTCTGCCCCTGCGGTCATGTTATTGCCGGGACAGCAGCATATGCCAGGCCGGGGGCTGTGTCAAAAAAACTTACGGGTAGGGGTAGGCTTCGCCGTCTCTGATACAGTGAACGATCGTGGCGTTGACGGATGCGCCGGGGAAACTGGCGGGTCCACCGGAGCAGTAATGGAATGTACCCCCGGCCGCCGTTGGCGGATTGCCGACACCGAACGAGACATCCCCGCCGGTGCAGTAGCTGAACGTGCCGCTCGCTGTGCTGTTATGACCCGACCCGAACGAGACATCCCCACCGGTGCAGTTTATGAATGTTCCGCTTGCGATGGCCTCGTACCCGGAGCCAAAGGTATTGTTCCCCGCGGTGCAGTTGTTAAATGTGCCGCTCGCGGTGTTATCAAAGCCAAAAGAATAGTGTCCAGCGGTACAGTCATTGAATATGCCGCTGGCCGGGCCATAGGAACCGAAGGAAAAATCCCCGCCAGTGCAGTTGTTGAACGTGCCACTCGCGTTCCCACTTCCCCCAAAGGACCAGTATCCGCTCTTGCAGTCCTCATAATATCCCGCGTATTCCAGCCCGATACGCATCGACCATCCAAAATAAGGTCCCCCCACCTGTTGAAACAGGGTGTCATCAGCCTTGAACGAGCAGTTTCGGATGATGGTGTTTGCCAGTGCCGTATCCGGAAAATAAGCCGCCGGGCCCTGACCGTCATAGTTGACATCAAGACCGGTGTCGATCAGTTCAACCAGCAGGTTCTCGATCTTCACATCATCCGCTGTTTGCCTTAGGACACCCGTGCCATAGCCATCGGATGTCCCGTAGATGTGCTGATTTTCACGTGCTGTTGACAGGCCCACAAGATCCACGAACTCCGTGTCCATTTCCAGTTGTGCTGTCCCGAGGTCAAACCTCCCCGGCGGGACAAGGACAGTGGCACGGTTATCGACCCCCAGGGGCTGGCCGTGTGGCGTGAGTGTTCTCGCCGTTGCATAGGCGGCAATGAGGTTCGCCCCGTTGGTCAGGGCGTTGTCGGTTGTCTCCACGACGACGTAGGCGGGGGCCGAGCCCCTGATAAACGCCGAGGCATTCAGGCCGTCCACCGTGTCGGCGTCCCCTGCCGATCCCGCATGCAGGGCCGCCCCGAAGGGTGTCAGGCGTGTGCGGGGTGTCAGGTTCTCGCCATTGACCTGTACATTCAGCCAGACCGAGTCATGCCTGAAGACGGAATCGGGGATCATCACTCCGCCATCATCACCAATCAGCGTGTCATAGAGTCCGTGTTCGTTCGGGGTCAGGGAGTCCGTGTCATTGAAGCCCGCCCCCAGCTGGGTGCCGCCGGTTTCTGCATCCCAGAGCGTGAAGGTCATGTTCAGGGGCCCTGTCAGCACTTCGCCCGAGCTATCTGTGATCTGGCCTTTGTAGTTTATCAATCCGGGAATGCCGTGCGCCGGGGTGGCGATCAGGGGCGGGGCGACCAGGGTGAACAGGATGATTCTCCATGGGTTTCTCATGTTGCAGGACTCCTTGGATTTGCATCGGGCGGACGGGTTGTGATGATGATTCAGGAAAAGGGGGGCGGGCGGGCCGATGGGCTTCGGATGTTAGTCAATCACGTATCCGGATATCTCGACAGGGATGACACTCGACTCATAAGACCCCATGTCAACGGCCAGACCCACGATTCTGGGGTTTCCGTGCAGGTCAGTCGTGACAAGGACAGGGACGGCGCTGTCGTCACCGGAATTAACGCAGGGTGAGGCCTCCTGTAATGTATAGTCGCCGCTACCTGCATCGACAAACAGGGGGTCAGTGTTGATGTTCCCGGTTCCGGGCCATTCACCGGTAACATTCGAGTGGCTTGCCGTGATGGAACCGCCGCTGCCAGTCCATATATCGCTGTCCGTGTTCGCGGTATTACCCCACAGGATGGAATTGATCAGCTGGGCATTGCTGTTAAGGTAAACGGAGAAGCCCCCGCCAAAATCCGCCGTGTTTCCCGACACGGTCAGGTTGATCAATGTGGGATAAGAGGTGTTGACTATATACCCCCCCCCTCCGGCACTTTGTGCGGTATTCCCGTGTACGGTCATGTTGATCAGCGTGGGATTGGAATCATTATAAACCATGACTCCCCCCCCATTGTTGGCGCTGTTTCCGGATACCGTCAGGTTCGTCAATGTGGGGTCGGAGCTTTCAATATGGACCCCTCCGCCATAACCCGCGGTATTTCCCGACACGGTCAGGTTGGTGAGGGTGGGGTTTGAGTTGTTGAAAATCCATATCCCTCCGCCCTTGGTGGTGGCCGTGTTTCCGCTCACGGTCAGGTTCGTCAATGTGGGGCTGGATTGATGAATGGTAATCCCTCCCCCAAAGGTGTTGCTTCCATTGCGGATTGTAAAACCGTCGATAATTGTATTGGAGGTCTCTCCGTTATCGAGCATGACCACCGTGCCCGAACCTCCTCCATCAATAATCGATGATCCCGGGCCGGTCCCGTTCAGGGAGATATCTTTTCCGCCAAGGTCAATGTTCTCATTATAGGTGCCGGCCGCAACGGCAATGAGATCACCGCTGGATGAGGCATTAATCGCGTCCTGAATGCTGTCACCGGGCCCGACATGGATGGTTGCGGCCAGGGACATGGAGGGGAGTATCCCGAGGATGAATGGAACGACCGGGCAGGAATACCTCATCATGAAAAGACTCCCTGATTTATACTGTACATGTTCATTCCGACATCATGGTTTATGAAGGCAGATGGGTCAACCGTAATTGATATCGAGTGGACGGTTCCGTATGAGTCCGGGTGATCCGGCAGGGTGCGGAGCATCGTGGATGCCTGCAGTTTGCCGGTCAATGTGGTTGAACGGAATATCTCATGGGATGGACAATATCCGGGGGTGGGACGGCGCAGGCATCAGGTCACTGCACGGCTGGCGAAGTGGAATGGCCGGGCAGGAGAAACAATCGTCCCTCACCCGAGTCGAGGGAAATCTGAAGGCCTTCCATTGCGGGGCTGTCGTCGACGACCGGGGTTTGCCTGCCCGATGCCCTGCACACTTCCAGGACCTGGTCAGCGGGTACCTCAAACGCCACGGTCGGCCATGCCGTATAGGCGAAATCGTAGTTGTTGAGCAAAACCGCCCGCCGCCCATCCGTGTGTTCAAAGGCTCCGACCAGGTAATCACCCCTGGTCAGGATATGGATGGGTGCATCTTCGAGCGCTCTGTCGGCGTCATCATCCGGTCCAATACGGTAGACCCCGGTGCTCGTCAGCCTCATCAGGGTTGGGCCGAGGTTCATGATGTCCCCGTTGATTCGCCGGGCCTGTTCGTAGTGTCGTGTCTTCCGTCCTTCCGCGGTGATGATTGCCCCCCCCCTTGGGAACTCGTCTCCCTGGGGAGTCCAGTAGCAGAAATAGAGGACCCCCTTTGCCCCATAGGCGATGGATGAATAGATTTGCCACCGCAATTGGGCCTCGGTCGGGTCATAATGTGAACCGAACGGCATCGTGTTGAAGAAGTTCCAGAATGGGATACCCTGACGGAGTGAGTACTTGCGCATCACCTCCAGGTTTTGGCAGTAACTGTCGCGGCTGTCGGCATCGGGCATCATCTTCGGGTAGTGGTCCATGCAGAGGACATCAACATTCACTTCCTGGACAAACCTTCG
>CAYYNQ010000068.1:0-38088 GCA_964473105.1 uncultured Candidatus Sumerlaeota bacterium
AGCCTTCACCCTTGTCGAGTTCCCAGACAACAACAGGCCCGTCCTCGGGCCATTCCTTCAGAAGTTGCGTCTCGGATGAGACCGCATCGTGGCCATACCCCAGGAACGATGGCCAGTCCTCAAAGACTGCCTGCCCGGACAGCGAGGCGGGTTCTGCGTGGATCCTCACAGCCGGATGAATCCGCGGCAACGGAACCTGATCCCGGTTGACATCTTGAACTACCGGGGGCGCAGGGTCGGTCCACTCCGCCCGGACCGTTGTTGCCATCTGGGAGGGGATGATTAAAACCGGCACATTGAAAATACAGGGCAGGAACACACGTGCCATGGCCCGCGTACATGATGAAAAAAACATGTCCCATGTTACCTCACGGGTGTGTTGGAGTCCAATGGGGTAATGGATTATATTAAGGACAAACAGCCCCGATCATGCTAGACCATGGACTCAATGCCGGATTCAACGTCCACCCGCCTGTTGATGCTCCAGTTGAAACTGGGGAGGTTTCACCAGAAACGTGAACTCGGGCAGCATTTCCTGCTTGATGAATCAATCCTTGAAAAAATATCCGATGCATGTGTCCCGGGGACAGATACCTGCGTTATCGAAATCGGCCCCGGAGCCGGGACATTGACGACCGTACTCGCCCAATCTTCCGGCCATGTCCTGGCAATTGAATATGACCGCCGACTCAAGTATGTCCACGATGAAGCATTCAGCGGTGACGATCCCGTGAGTTTTTTATACGAGGATGCCCTGAGGGTCTCTCTATCGTCCATCGCCACGAAACTGATGGCCGAGAAAGGATGCAGCTCCGCAATCTTGGCAGGAAACCTGCCTTTCCAGATCACATCACCGCTCTTATTCAGACAATGTGGACCTGATCAGCCATGGAAACGCATCGTTGTCATGATACAGAAGGAGGTTGCCGACCGGATCACAAGTCCACACAACTGCCGCCAGTATGGGATACTGACCGTCAAGCTCGCCTATTGGTGGAAAATCACCGAGAGATTCGAAGTGCCTGCAAAAAGTTTTCGCCCGGCGCCCAAAGTGGATGCCTCGGTATTGGTGCTTGAACCGGTGAATGCAGGGCAGACACCGGAGGTAGATGACTGGAATGGATTGTCCCTGTTTATTGACACGGCCTTCAACCAGCGGCGCAAGAAGCTGGTTAATTCACTGGCCGGGAGATGGCCATACTTCCCCGGCAGGGATGTATTCCTGGAAATCCTGGATGAGATGAATATCCCGCGGGATGTGCGCGCCGAGGCACTGGAACCATCGACATTTTACAGCCTTTACCGCAATTTGCTGAAATCATGAATGGGTTTCCCCGGTCACAAGAATTCTCATGATCTCACCCGTGATGGACATGCTTTCCAAAACGGCCGCAGGACCGGTCAGGCCCGTAAAAGAACATCGGGCGGGAAATTCCGGAATCGCCATCAGGGCCATGGCCCGGTCAAAACGACGTACGAGCGGCAAAGATGTGGCGAGGGTTTCCCATCCGAAACGGACAATATTTGATGCAAGGCTCAGAATGTTTTTGGGGTAGTGCCTAGGAAGGACTCGGACAGCTGCTCACGGTAACGTACGGATTTTTCGTGCCAATAGTTCGAAATCGATGCCATGTTGAATGCATCAGCCGATTTTTTGAAACGGCCCTGATCCAAATGGATCCGGCCCATATAATAATGACATTGGGCCACCCGATACTTCTCCTCATCCAGCGCGAAATCACGTTTGCGATAATCGACTGATTTCTCCACATTTTGAAGGTAATGCTCGGCCTTTTCAGGATCACCCATCTCAAAACAGATGCTGCCCATCTCAAGGTTGACATCAGCGGAGGGCTTGACGGCACGAAGATGCTCGATCGCCTCGAGTGCCTGGCCCGGCCTGCCTGCCCCCAGATATCCACGCGACAGGTCCCTAAGGTAATCGGCCCGGTCCGGCTTGATTTCAAGCAGAGATTCCAAATGACTCACCGCTTGTTCATATTCAAGATTTTTTCGATATTTCCTGTATGCCTGACGGTGGGTGTTCTCCTGAAAAGTATTCCACTTCACCAGCAGGAGACAGGCTGAGATGAACACAAAAAAACCTATGATCCAGACCGAGGCCATGCGGTCTGATCCCGACATTTGACGACTTGCGTGATCCGGGTGACCGGACTGATCAGGCTTCATGATCAATCATCTGATTTCGCATGTATCAATGGCAGGTTTTCGGGCTCACGAATCACCTGACTGGACGCCGGTATCGGGTTCGGAGCCATTCAATTCTGTCATGCGAACCGGCATGACAAGAAACAGCGAATCCGGATCGCTTGACACCTCAAAAACCACGGGCGAGGTGTTTTCCTTGACCTTCATCTCGATCTCCGTGTCGGGTGTGACCTTGAATATTTCCTGGAGGTAATGATGGTTGAACGCAATCTTGAATGATTCATCCTGATATTCAGCCTCAATGGACCCCTCGTAGGAACCGCCGTCCTCAAACGACTTGGATGTAACATTGATCTGGCCATCCGAAAATTGGAGGATGATGGAGTGGTATTTCCTTTCAGCCAGCACGGCCGCACGGCTGATCGCATCGGCCAACACCGCCTTATTGATCCTGATGGACTTGACAAAGGATTCCGGAATAACCTTGCCGTATTCGGGATAGGTGCCTTCAACCTGGTTTGAAATATAGCTGAGGTTGCTGAGCGTGAACATGACCTGGCGATCTGTAAGCGCGATCTCGATCTCCCCCTCCTCGCCAATTGCGTGGTCGATTTCAAGCAGGATTCGCTGGGGGATGATCGCTGAATACTTCTTCTCTTCACCGTCATAACTGAGCGGGCTGAGGACGCACTTCCCCAGTTTCCGGCCGTCCGTTGCCACACAGGTAATGTCCTTATCGGAGACCTCGACGAACATTCCATTCAGGACTTTTCGCGGATCACGGGCCGGAATGGCAAACATCGTATTGTGTAGTGCACGCTTGAGATCCTGCTGCTTGACCCTGATTTTGGTATCGGCCTTGGGTGTAGGCCATTCGGGATAATCATCGGCAGGCATGGTTGCCAGCTTATAGTTGTTGCGGCCGCATTGAATCGCCATGTCTGCACCGGAGGTCTCCAGCATGACCTCCCCCTCGGGCAGCAGTTTCACGATATCGGCCAGTAGCTTCGCCGAAATCGTTGCTCGTCCACTTTCCTCGACCCGCGCCTGCAGATTGCCCCGGCCGAAAGACTCAAGGTCCGTGGCGGTGATAGAAGCAACCTCGCCCTCGGCCTCGATCAGGATATTCGAGAGAATGGGCATGGTGGTCGTGGCACTGACAATATTCTGGATCAGCAAGAGGCCGCTGGCGAGTGGTTGGCGTTCAAATACCAGTTTCATTGATCTCAGTCCCCTCTTGAGGTCTATCCCGGCCGTGGCTGGTCACTACAAAGGAGGCATTATGCTTCGATCGGGACGCGCAATCAACCAAATCCCGGATGTTGCGGAAATCCGCCTGCATCGGATCATTTCGGCTTGAACGGGAGCAGCGCCATGTAGCGTGCGCGCTTGATGGCCTGGTTGAGAATCCGCTGGTGCTTAGCGCTGACACCAGTCACGCGTCGTGGAACGATCTTGCCTGTGTCAGTCACATATTTTCGAAGCAGTTCGATATCCTTGTAATCGATATAATGAATTTTATCGACCGTAAACGGGCAAACCTTGCCCCGGAAAAACCTGCGCGAACGGCCGCCTCCACCCATGCGGCCACCGCCTCCGCCCTCACGACGCCCCCCTCCACCACTCCGCGGCCTTCCATACGACCTTTCAGCCGGCCCCGATGAGGGTCTGTCCCTGGGAGGCCGGTTCTCCTGGGGGACTTCCTTACTGGTTTCCTGATCAGGCATGATCAGCTACTCCTTCCATATTCCTGGTATTTTTTTCATAAATCGTCTCTTTCACACACCACATCCCGAAGAAAATATCAGAACGGGAGATCATCAACCGTGTCATCCGGCGAAGTCGATGGTGTCACCTGGTTTTGCAAGGTGTTTCCCGATTTCCTCTGGATTGGATCACCGCCGCCTGATCCATCCTGAGGCTTTGCGTCTGCAAACTGAACACGGTCCGCCACCACCTTGACCTTAGACCGGGGTTTGCCGGTTTCCTTGTCCTCCCAGCTATCCTCCTGCAGCCTGCCCTCGACAAAAATCCGCCTTCCCTTGCCCAGGTAATTCTTGCAGAACTCCGCCGTCTGGCCCCAAGTATCCACATCGATGAACAGGGTGTCCTCATTCTGATCCCCGGTCTCCCTGTTCTTCCATCGCCGGTTGACGGCCATCCGCAACTTCGTGACGGCACGGCCTGACGTTGTCTGTCTGTAATCAGGATCGAATGTGAGATTTCCGCACAGGTAAACCTTGTTCATCTCGATCATGGCCGGTCCTCCCTCCCCTTCAGTTCCAAGTTCTGGGAAAATGTCGTTTTCATCAAACCTTATTCCTTTGCAGGACCCGATTCAACGGATTCCGGTGCATCGCCGGTTCCACCCGTCTCAGTGACGGCTGTATCAGCAGTCACTGCCTCGGCCGCCTCTACAACGGGAACCACTGGTTCTTTTTTTACTTCATCAGCCTTTGCTTCACCCGCCACCGGGGAATCAACAGGCCCTTGTTCCGCCGGCGCGGACTCCTGCCTGTCAACCGGCCTGCGTGCGTCGCGGGGAGGTCTCCTACGGTAGACACGCGGCTCGAACTTATAGTCCGCCAAGTGCCCGGGTTTGGGCACAATCTGCTTGACATCCTCACCCTTTTTCTTGAACGGAACCTTGACAACCATGTGGCGCAGGATGTCCTCATTGTAGCGGCATAATTTCTCAAACTGCTCAAGCGTGTCGCCCGGCGAGTCCAAAGTGAAGTAGAAGATCAAGTAGTAACCTTCCTTCTTTTTCTGGATCTCGTAGGCGAGACGGCGACGTCCCCATAGAGAGGTCTCGCGGATTTCCGCACCGCCTTCGGTGAGAATTCCACGCAACTTCCCAACCAGAGCCTCGGTTTCCTCGTCACCGAGACCGGCGTTGAGTATCACCATCGCCTCATAGTTACGATCACTTGTTCTTGGCATAATTCAGCCTCCCTTGGTTTAATCAGTCCCGGCCAGGATTTGTGCATCGACCGGAACGGGGGTCCTGGATTCTCTGATGGTCAGACCGGAAGGCCGGGCTCAATCGTCCGGCCCGGAATCCCTCTAATCACTGCTATCCCTCCCGGCACCTCGCTCATTGAAATGAACCAGTCCGTTATAACGATCCGCCACGGCCGTGACTCCCCCCTGAATCCAGGACTCAGCGGCATCCGCGGCCAGTTTATTCATGTCCCTCAATTGTTCCCTCTCAACAGGCGGCATCTTTGCCAAGACATACCTCTCGAGGTTACCGATCGGCCATCCCGGAAGGATCCCTATCCTGAGCCTCGGGAAATCCTGACAACCCAGCTCCTGGATTATCGACCGTAACCCGTTGTGACCTCCATGGCCACCATCAGGACGAATCCTGATCCGCCCAAGATCCAGATTGATGTCATCAACCACTACCAGCAGGGCCTCCGGGTTAAATTCCCTCTGACGGAGAAGGCGGCCAACCGTTCTGCCGCTGAGGTTCATGAGGGTCATCGGCTTGACCAGCATAACCGCATTTTCAGCAATGCGGCCCTCGCCAACCAGAGCATCGAGTCCCCCGTTCTCCCTAAAGTCGACCCCCCATCGTTCCGCCAGAATATCCACGGTCTCAAAACCTGCATTATGAGGGGTCAGGTTGTAGCGCGAACCCGGATTACCCAGCCCGACAATAAATATCATGGCAATGAACAGCACCTGTCGCTCGATACAAATCCCGGGTTAATTCAGGATTCATCCTTGCTCTTCTCACCGATAACCTCAGGGCCCTCGGCTGCCTCACCCTCGACGGCCTCAGCACCCTCGACGGCCTCCTCACTCTCCTCAGCCTCCTCAACCGCGATCGCGGCAGGCATGGCGATATGGAACAGGGCCATATCCGGATCATCCTTGATCTGGACGGTTCCGGGGACCTCAAGGTCGCGTACATGCAGGGGCTCGTTCATCTTCAGCTCCGTGAGATCCACCTCAATTGACCCGGGGATATCCGTTGGCTTACAGATGATGTTGATACTCCGCGCGAGGTATTCCATGATGCCCCCATCACGGACACCCTGAGGATCACGGCCAACCACCTGGAGAGAAACCTCAAACTCAAGCTCCCTGTTGAGGTCGATACGCATGAAATCGATATGCTGAAGTCGTGAATCGACGGGATGCCTCTGGATGTCGCGAATGATGGCCACTTCACTGGAGTTTTCCTCATCGATGGCCAGATCATAAATGGCATTGCTTCGTCCGGCACCCCTGAGTTGAAGTTCAATCTCGTAATCATCAATCGTCAGTGAACGCGGATCGTTACCCCCTCCGTAAAGAACGGCCGGAACCTTGCCCTCCCTGCGCAGCCTCCTGCAATTCCGTCCGGCAATCTCGCTCCGACTGGCGACATTCATCTTGATGTTTTTCATGTCCTTGACGGCTCCTGTCTCGATGGCCATACAGACCCGAATTCCAACGACATGCCCCGGAATTCATGCGAAGGCCACACAAAACCCAATAATCTAAGGATTTTAAAGGTCACAGGCAATAAATTTTTCTGTCGATTTAATCGCCGGATTGACTGGATTTCAGGAGTTTGCGCTTGTCTCTCAGCAACCTGAATGTTTCCAGTAATGTAACTTTCAAATCGAGTTTGCTCTCGCCCACCTTCCGATCATACCTGAGGACAAACGGCACCTCACCAATTTCTGCCCCAAGCATGGCCAGGTTTATCAGCAGCTCATCCGTGCAGGCGAAACCTGACCGGGTAATCAGGTTTTCCTCTCCGTAAACCTCGAAAGCTTTCTCCACAAGCGTGCCCCGTAATGCCCTGAAACCACAAGTGTAATCCCGGACACCGGGAATGCCCAGATAGAATGAGAAAAGCAGTCTGGCGCCGATACTCAGACCTCTCCTGAAAATCGGGACTCCACGTTGTGAACTGCCGGGCCGGTAACGAGAGGCAATGACCAGATCACAACCGGTATCCGCCTTCTCACACATGCGGGGAATAGTGTCGGGGGGATGCGTCAGATCCGCATCCATGCAAAGGATGAAATGTGATTCGGAACCAACGAAGGAAGGCCTTGCCGACAAACCCGCCCCAAGACAACTTCTAATTGCCCTGCCCAGCCCCATGTTGACTCCATGGCTGACAAGGCTGAGTTCAGGAATTGCACATGACATTTTCCTGATAATGGAGGCAGTGTCATCGGTTGAACCGTCATCGACCACAATGATCGACCAGGCAACTCCCGATTCCCTGAATACCCTTTGTGCATCAAGGACCAATGTCTCAATCACGCCCGCCTCATTATAGGCCGGCAGTGTGAGGCAAAGGCTTTGAACCGGCGGAACAACCTCGCTACGCATGAACACGAATGTATCTCATTCCAGGATTTCGAATGCAAAAACCAGCCCCTACAACACCCCCCCCCGGGAGAGTATCCGGCCGGTGACATGTTACAAGTCAACCGCATGCAGGTCGATGAAATAATCAGGTCAGGAAGAATTCAACCCCCAAGATATTCGTCCGGGTCAACCAGAAGATCCCGCGGCTTGGACCCTTGGTAAGGACCCACAATTCCCTGCTCCTCAAGCATGTCCATGATCCGTCCGGCGCGGGCATAGCCGATTTTCATGCGTCGCTGGATATAACTCACGCTCGCTTTGCGGGACTCGAGGATCAAACGCAGGGCCATGTCAAACAATTCCTCATCCGTTGATTGATCGACGTCGCCCGGCGCTGAAGGCGAGGTTCCAGCCCTCCCCCGGGCCGCAAGGCGACCGGTGTCACCCCCTCCATCCATCACTTCAGCATCGCCCATTTCCAAGTTCGCCCGGGCACGCTCGGACTGGGTGGGAGCAACTTCAAAATCATCCTTCGCATAACACGCCCGTTCCTGGTCACGAATATAGTCTGCAAGTTTCTCCACCTCGGAATCCGATACAAAAGCACCCTGAATCCTGAAAGGTTTTGCTCCTCCGGGTGAATAAAGCATGTCGCCCCTTCCCAGCAGAGCCTCCGCACCATTGATATCGAGGATGGTCCTGGAATCCACCTTTGAACTCACCTGAAAGGCAATGCGGCTGGGAAAATTCGCCTTGATGATACCGGTGATGACGTTGACCGAAGGCCTCTGTGTGGCAAGGACCAAATGCATTCCGACGGCACGGGCCATCTGCGCAAGCCGGATGATATATTCCTCAACCTCATTTTTTGCCACCATCATCAGGTCCGCGAGTTCATCTATGATGATGACAACCCGGGGCATGAATTTCATCTGATGTCCGATGACCTTCCTGTCGGGTTTCTTCAGGAGTTTATTGTATGAATCAATATTGCGTACGCCCAACTCGGCCAGAATCCGATAACGCTCCTCCATTTGCTCGACACACCAGGCAAGTGCGCCGGCTGCCTTCCGCGTGTCGCAGACCACGGGCGACAGGAGATGGGGAATCGCCTGGTAGATTGACAATTCAACCCGCTTGGGGTCGATCATGACGAACTTCACCTCGCCGGGTTTGTTCTTGAACAGCAGCGAGGCAATGACTGTGTTCAGACAGACAGACTTGCCCGAACCGGTTGCGCCCGCGATCAACAGATGTGGCATTTTTGCCAGGTCACAGACCACCGATTCCCCGGCGATATTTTTCCCCAAAGCGAATGTCAGGAGGGCGCTGGAATTCGTAAAATCGTCGCTTTCCAACAATTCCCTCAACATCACGGGGTTTGCCTTCCTGTTTGGCACCTCAATTCCAACGGCCGACTGGCCAGGGATCGGGGCTAGGATCCGTACATTCTGAGCCTTCATTGCCATTGCAAGTTCGCTCTCGAGACCCGTGATCTTGTTTACCTTGACACCCGGTGCAACACGCAGGGCAAACCGGGTTATCACCGGGCCCTGTATCACATCGATGACCTCGACCTCGACCTTGAATGTGCCCAAGGTCTCTTCAATCTTGCGCGAAAGGACTTCACGCTCATGCTCTGACATCTGGTAAAGGGCATCCGGCGGATCCTTCAACAGATCAATGGATGGGATCTGATATTCAGAAGGGAAAAGGTTCAGGTCAACCTGAACCGGTGAATCCATTGTCTGATGGCGATCCAGTTCCATCCCGTGGCCCATATCCTTCTCGATGGCCTGATTTTCGACATGCACGCCTGAGTCAACCGGCTCAACAGCTTCAACCCCCGCATGCCTGTCCTCATCGTGTTTCTCCGGATGATCGGAAACTGCTCCAAGGAGACCCGGCGAGCCGGGGAATGAAGAGATGGATCTCCTGTCAGGCACCAACTCGACGATCGGGGCCGAACCCATCACCCGTGCCGGGCGATCGGCCCGGCGAAAACTCAGGCTGTTTAACAACCGCGACCAGCGCCCCCAAGAAAACAGATGAACCCCTGGCAGCCAACCCTGGATGTTCATTGCCAGCCGTTTCAAGGTTGCATGTCGATACACCCGGGAAATCCATTCCATCCGGGCCAGTTTCCAAAGCCAATGACAGGCCCCATTCCAGCTGAATGCTGCAAGATCCCTGACCATCTTCTCGGTGAAAAGGACCAGACCTACCAGGGCCAACCCGATGAAAACGACCCATGAACCAACCGGGCCCAGGAGTCCCGAAAGGTTGAGTCCTTCGGGCAGAACGACCATGCTTCCCATCAGCCCTCCCCAGCGGAAGGATCGCGCAAGGTCTCCCTGCTGGCCAATCGATCCCGCTATTGTCAGAAGTGAACAGGATGCAAACAAAATCAACAGGCCGCCGCCCCCACGCATCAGGCTGCGTTTGTTGAAGAAACCGGGGGAACTCTCACTCAGCAATTCAAAAGACAATAATCCAATCATGAGGGGAAACATGAAGGATACAGCCTGCCCCAAGACCCAATCCAGACGACTGGCAAGCCCCGACCCGAACGCACCGATCCAAGCCATGCCAAGACGTTCAGACAGCAGGCCAAGAAACATCAGCACCGCCATCAACGCCAGTAATATACCCGTAATTTCGCGGAAAAAAACCAGGCGCGCGTCCCGGTCGAGGGAGGGAATATCAACCGATTTTACTGTCATTGATCAAGACCAGCGTCTTTGCCCGCAACATCGGGTCCTACTGAAAACAAAAAAGGCGCATCGCACACACCTTTCCATGAGTTGAAGGTATCTCACGAACCCCCCTTTACGCAAGAATTTTCGATTCTCTTCACCCTCATAGGATCACAACCGGGTAGCCAACACAGGCAATTCTCCACTAGACTGGACTCCTCGGCAACTGGGGAGGACCCATAGAAGGCGCCATGCCATGTCGCTAATGTCCAACAGGCTTCACGGGGATTTCCAAATATTTGAATTCATGTGCTTTACGTCCTGATCGGCATATTCTTTCGCACCACAGATCCAAAACCCAATCCCGGGATGATCCCCAGAACACTGAGGCAACGAATATTGTCATGAATGATTCCAAAACCCTTGCCCCTTCGCAAAATTCGTTTGCCTACGCCAAGGTCGCGATCAACCGGCCGATCCCGCAGCCCTATACCTATTATGTGCCGGAATCCATGAGCGGGGATCTTAAGAACGGTTCGCTGGTGGAAGTCCCGCTGAGAAACGAGAAGGCGTTCGGGGTGATTGTTGATCTTGTCCACAAGCCGGACACACGAGCCAAAATCAAACCAATCCTGAGGTGCCTGACGCCCGGTTATCGTCTGGAACAGGACTTGATGGATCTGTCCGAATGGATGGCTCGTTATTACTGCTGCTCTCTCGGCGAGGCTCTGGCCACGGTGTCCATGATCGGTTTGAACAACGTGACCGTCAAAAAGATCACGCATTACAAACTGGCAAAGCCTGATTTTCGCAAAAACCGGGGAATTGAACGCAGACCTGACAGTAAAAGGCCGACCCCAGCACAGGTCCGTGTCATTGAGGCTCTGAAACCGGCAGGAGGTGAAGGCCGGCCGGCCGGCTGGATCCAGGAACAGGGAGGTGTCAGCCGTTCCGTCCTGGAGACCATGGTCTCCCGCGGCCATCTGGTATCCGAACAGGTATCCGCTGTCGGCCCCGATGATGAACGACCAGTTACCGATTCCAGGGCAAAAAATCAACGGCCCGACCTGACTCCTGATCAACAACGGGCACTTGACACGATCAATGGCCAGGTGCACACGGGGACATACCGAGGCTTCCTGCTTCATGGTGTCACGGGCAGCGGGAAGACCGAAGTTTATCTGCGCGTGATCGAGGAGGCCATACGCGTCGGACGGGGGGCGATCGTTCTGGTACCCGAAATCGCACTGACTCCGCAGGCTGTCCAGACATTCAGACAACGCCTGGGAAACCTTGTCGGCATTTACCACAGCCGACTGACCCTGGGTCAGAAACTCGACTTGTGGAAGCGAATCAGACAGCGTGAAGTCAGGATCGTCATCGGCACCCGCTCGGCATTGTTTGTGCCCCTGCCCGATCTGGGCGCCATCATCGTGGACGAGGAACACGAGCCCTCCTACAAACAGGCGGAGGCCCCACGATATCACGCAAGGGATGTCTCGGTGATGAGAGCAAGTCGTTCAAGCGCGGTTGTCGTCATGGGTTCAGCCACTCCATCGGTAGAATCCCTGCATAATGCCCGGGAAGGCAAATATACGAGGCTGTGTCTGCCCAAACGAATCGGGCCCCATGCCCTGCCGGTAATGAACCTGGTGGACCTTCGGAAAATAATTCGTCGCAATTCCACAAGGGGTATGTCAGAAGCCATGCTATCCCCCCCCCTTGTTGAAGGAATTGAGAAACGGCTTGCGAAGGGTGAGCAAACAATCCTGCTGCTGAACCGGCGGGGATTCGCGAACCATGTCCTTTGCCTGAAATGCGAGAAATCAGTTGACTGCAGAAACTGCGACATCACGATGACCTGGCACAAGCAGGGGCGGCGCATGCGATGTCACTGGTGTGGAGCAAGCGAACCGCTGCCTCAAAGCTGTCCCGCATGCAATGCCGGGGAAGTTGCTGTTTTGGGGCTCGGAACCCAGCGGATCGAGGAACACCTGCGGGGGACATTCCCGACAGCCAGAATTATCAGGGTGGACATGGACTCAATGCGTGCCCGGAACGCCTACCTTGATGCCTGGGAAAAGATCCGCAATCATGAAGTGGATATCATTCTGGGAACCCAGATGATCGCGAAGGGGCTTCATCTTGAGTCGGTCACGCTGGTCGGCGTGATCTCGGCCGACTTTTCGCTGTGCATGCCCGATTTCAGAGCCGCCGAAAGAACCTACTCCCTTCTGACACAGGTGGCGGGACGTGCGGGGCGCGGGACACGGCCGGGTGAAGTCATTGTCCAGAGTTTCATGCCACACCACTACGCAATCGACATGGCCGCACGTCTGGCCGAGGATGAATTTTATGAAAAGGAGCTGAAAAACCGTCGGCTGCTCCGATTCCCGCCTTTTGCACGATTGATCAGCCTGCTGCTCAGCGGAGGGTCCGACGAGAAGGTCCGCAGTCAGGCCGAGCGACTGGGCGCCCTGATGAAACGTCTCAGCTACACACCCGAATTCAAGACTGTCCAAGTCCTGGGACCAACACCCTCAGCCGTGAAACGGGTGGACAATCAATGGCGCTGGAGACTCATCATCAGGGGCACCGACTTCCGCAGGTCACATGGCCTGCTTAACAAGGCCCTGCAGGATTACCGGAAAGACAAGGGGGAGGACAGCATTCGCCTGACGGTCGATGTTGACCCGGTGAATATGCTCTAGAAAATAGCCTTTATCTTCCCCGTTGCGAACAGAATATCGGGATATCAGGGTGCGCCATTCCGGTCTGGCAGGCCGGTCGCTGGAAGATCGAGGGCAATGAAGACATTGACGACCATCAGGTTGTAGTCGGCATCCTCGTCATTGGGGTCAATAGCCAAAAGTTCATTCAGAATCTCCCTGGATTTCTCGAAATTTTCATTCTCAAAGTATTTCCACGAAAGATTGTAGAGTACATCTGTATTTTGGGGATTGATCCGCAGCATCTTCCTGTATTCCTCGACGGAATAATCGTAGGGTGATGGCCGGAGGGGGACATCCGGCGGCCAGACGGTCTCCTGCAGGACGCGGATCCCGTGATGGGTCAGGTTTTCGTAGGCGGCATGGAGCCTGCGAAACTACCCGGCCGCCAGCTTCTGCAAATCCGGACTGAGGTGCCGGACCATGTCGGGATGGTAAAGTTTTGCCTTCCTGCGGAATGCCCTGGTTACTTCCTCCCTGTCTGCATCGGTCGATATCCCAAGCACAAGGCAGCAATGGTCATGACGGCCAAGATCCATTTCCTGAATAGCGTTTGTCCCGAGACATCCCGAACCCCGGATCTGGTCGTCGGAAAAATATTGCCGACTGTAAACCTTGTGTCGAGCTCCCATGGCCCGGTAACGACTTTGCCGGAAAACAACCTGATCGAAATTCCGGAATTCAGTTGCCGCATCTGTATCGAGCACGGCCCCGGTCAGATCTGCCCGGGCAACATCGGCATTTCTGACAGCTGCACCTGTCAGGTCCGCATATCGCATCGACGCCCCCCTTAGATCCGCATTCGTGATGTCAGCTCCGGAGAGGTCGGCCCCGGTTAGATCAGCACCCGAAAAAATGGCCGTTGAGAAATTTACCCGTCTGAGATCGAAGTCCCGGATTGCACGGCCGGTTAAGTCGGCCGCGGATATATCTATCCACTCATGTTGGAAACGGAATTCTGTCCATATCTTTCGGCCTTCAGGCCGGTCAAGAAGCGAAATCAGGGTTTGGAGCTGGTTAATATCTGCCATAATTGTGCTATACTGGCATGAACGATGGAGAAGAATCTGCCTTGCACAGGCAGAAATGTTCCATTAAAAATACCGTTCTATGCACTTGGGAAAGACGGTGTTTCATCGGCAGGTGCATGATGCTAAACCATTCCGTCCCCGATGTAAACAAGCGCGAAGGGAAAGAACGGCCGTATGAGCCAGTCATTTGTTGATTATGCCCGGATCCTTGTCAGGGGTGGAACCGGAGGAGATGGCTGCATGTCTTTCCGCAGGGAGAAATACGAGCCTAATGGAGGCCCTGATGGCGGAGATGGAGGACATGGGGGTTCGGTATGGCTGGTTGTCGATGATCGTTTATCCACGCTGATGGATGTCAAGATCAGGGCTCAGTATGCTGCCGAACGCGGAGACAAGGGCCAGGGGGGACGAAAGACCGGGCGTTCTGGATGTGACCAGCTGATCCGTGTACCCCGGGGCACCATCGTCAGCCTCGAAGACGGAACACGATTGGCGGATTTGACCGTAAAGGACCAGAAATTCCTGGCAGCGGCTGGCGGAAAAGGCGGGCAGGGAAATCAACATTTCGCAACGCCAACACGACAGGCACCTAGGAAAACCACACCCGGCCAGTCCGGCGAAGACAGGGCCATTCTCCTGGAACTGAAGCTCATCGCGGAGGTTGGCCTGATCGGCCTGCCCAACGCCGGAAAGTCAACCCTGCTTTCAAGGTTGACCCATGCGAAGCCCGGGATTGATGTCTATCCGTTCACGACCCTGCATCCCAATCTGGGTGTCATGAGTTGTGAAGACTCATCTCAAGTGACCCTGGCCGATATTCCCGGGTTGATTGAAGGCGCCAGCAGGGGACAGGGTCTCGGCGACAGGTTTCTCCGCCATATTGAGAGAACCAGGCTGCTGGTTCACCTGGTCGCACCGCCCGTTGGAATCGTGAACCCGGAAAGGGAGCCTGAGAATGCGGTGGATGAAATCACTTATGCCTACAGGCTTGTCCGAAACGAACTGGAATCCTACAGCCCGGCCATGCTCCGGAAGAAGGAAATTACCGTCCTGACCAAAATTGACACACTCACGGATGACGAGGCCGCCCTTTTCAGCAGGGCCCTGCGGAATATCGGGCTGAACCCCATCTGCATATCCTCAGAAAATGGCGCAGGCCTAGATCAACTGCGAAACGCCATCCTGGATTCACGGGAAAGCGGGGCGATGGGCGGACAGGAGACAACCGCGGGGGAACTCGCGGAAATGAACCGGGAGCCCCAAGCATGATCCAGATTGATGATTTCCAGGGCAGTGGTGAAGAAATTCAACTGCAAAAACTAGTCCTGAAGCTGGGTTCGGCCGTCATCCATGGAAAGGACCAGGGTGTTGACCTCAATACACTTGATCATGTCATCAGGTTTGTGGGTAGCCTGAATGCAAGGGGGGTCCAGGTGATTCTGGTCTCCTCCGGCGCTGTCAGCATCGGCAGCAGCCGACTCAAGACACCGT
This sequence comes from uncultured Candidatus Sumerlaeota bacterium, assembly GCA_964473105.1. GTDB lineage: Bacteria > Sumerlaeota > Sumerlaeia > MVZB01 > MVZB01 > CAYYNQ01. The sequence goes on from CAYYNQ010000068.1 coordinate 15,439, forward strand.
CAACCGAATCGATCCGAGACCGGCAGGCGCTGGCAGCCATCGGACAGGCCGGCTTGATGGACACCTATGCCCGTTTATTTGAGAAAAACGACCTGAAGGTTGCCCAGCTTCTCTTGACGCGTGAGGACATGGAGGATCGTCGACGTTACCTGAATGCGCGGAATACAATCCAACGCCTGCTTGAATTGAATGTGATCCCCATCATCAATGAAAATGATTCCGTGGCCATCGATGAGTTGAAGTTCGGCGACAATGACCAACTGTCCGCCATCGTTGCCACCAAGATGGATGTTGACCTGCTGCTGCTGCTAACGGTGGTTGACGGGGTTCACCGAAACATACCTGAACTCCCGCCGCACAAGACTGAACCCTTCTCAAAGGGTGATGATATCTTTAAGATCATCCGGAACATCGATGAATCCACTTACAGCCTCGCCGGCCCCAGTACCGACGGGCTCGGTTCGGGTGGTATGCACTCGAAACTGGAAGCAGTCCAATCAGCTGTCCAGGCAGGTGTTCATACGGTGATCGCAAATGGCAAGAAACCGGAAGTCCTCGACCGTATCCTCGAGGGTTGTTTCCCCGGAACCTATTTCCCTCCGGTGAAGGGTCAAAAACTGTCCGGCCGACATCGCTGGCTTGCTTTCGGGCACCGGCCCAAGGGTGAGTTGATCATTGACCGGGATACGGTGGAGGCTCTTGTCGACCACAAAAAAAACCTCCTGCCCGCCGGGATCAGGAAGCTTGGAGGCACCTTCAGGCGGGGTGAGGTTGTGGATGTCAGGAACGAACAGGGCGAACTGATCGCCCGCGGCCTGACCAATTATGCCTCGGATGAAATCAACCGGATGATAGGCATCAAGACCGCCGATATTTCGCGACAGTTGGGCGCGCTGGATTACGAGGAGGCGATTCACCGGGACAACTTGGCGATTCTGACGCCTGAGAATGACCTGAAAGGCTGACCGTTCCCATTGTTCTTTGGTGATGGTGATGGTGATGATGATCCTGAACCCGCGTATTCAGGATGCAAAAACCTTGGTCGCCCAGGCCGCCGTTTCAGGCGGATCCAGATGGCCGTGAAATTTCTCGTATACCTCGACATCATAGCCGAGTCGAAGCCAATCATCGGCCTCCCAAAAGGACCGGTGCCTCTGGAACCTGTTTCCATCCAGTGCGCCCTGCCGGACCTGGCCGGTTGGTGAAAACAGGACAACTCCGCGCCTTGCCTTTTTCTCAAGCCTGCAAAGCAACTTCAGGGCATCCCTCCTCGCCAGATGTTCAAGCACATCAATCAACAGCACCAGGTCAACATCAATCCCTTCGAGGAAGGGAAATGGGTTCTCAACACGCAGGTGATGGATATCATGTTGTTTTGCCCCCGATGATTTCATCCTGATTTTCTCCACATATGGGCCGAATGCGTCAATTGAGATCAGTCGTTGCCATGGTAACCGGAGAATATCACGGGCAATAACTGTCTCGCCCGGTCCGCATCCGAGGTCAAGGCAGCACATGCGGGACAGGTCCCCAAACCGGGCCCTGACCCGGCTTTCAAACTCTGCGCCCTGTTCAAAGGTAAAACTGCCCCGTGCGTTGTAGGTTAACAAACCCTTGCTCGGACATCCCATCCTCAGGCACGTCCAGTAATCGAGGAAATTCATCTTGTGTCCGACCTCCGGCCAAATGGAAAAGGATCCGACATGACAGAAACCAACGCCGCAGGGGAACCAACTCTTAAAAACGGATCCGGATCACATCCCAAACAATGATCGTTGCCATCAGACCAATAAGTAAAATGACAAATACAGTCCAGATCGGGGCGAGGACACGGGGCGGTATCGGACGCCGCAAAAGTGCCTCAATGATTGAAAGAAGGATGAAGCCGCCATCCAGGACAGGCAGGGGCAGCAGATTGAAGATAAGGAGCAGTAGATTGAAGATAATGAACCAGTTCAGGGTGGGGCCGAGTCCACGTTTGGCCTGACTGGCAGTGATTTTGACGATCATAACAGGCCCGCCTATATTCTGGCCGATCTGTTTCCAGGTTGCCCTCCGGAAAAAATCATACTGTGAATCAACCAGACTTTTCAGTTTCAAGCAGGTCTGCTTCGGAGCGTTCCACAACGCCGGGAGAAATGCCATGCCCGGGATCGTCTCGTAATTCGCGAAACGCGGACGGATGCCGATCAATCCCTCCCCCGGGATCTCGATATTTTCATAAGGTTCCATTTCAAAGTGAAGCTTTTCACCATCCCGACTGACCTCAATCGTGATGATATGGCCCAAACTGCCACGGATGATCCGGGCAGCCCTGTTGAATGAGGAGACATTTTCACCATTCACCGCCAGGATGATGTCCCCCTCCTTCATTCCAGCCTTCTCAGCCGGGAAAGTGTCGATCAGCGCCTCGATGACCGGAGGAATATGAAGACCTGCCAAAAGGGCACCGGTGAAGCTGGTAATCCCGTCAAGATCCAGCGGCGGACATTGAAGGACCAAATTCACGTTGCTTCGGATGACTTCAACCTTGAATTCGGCCCGACCGGGACCATCCTCCCCCTCCAGATCGACCAGCATCCCATCGATCAGCGGCTCAAGGTCCTTAACATACTTGACCGGATGATCATTGATCCCGATCAGTTGATCCCCCGACTGGATCCCGGCGGATTCAACCAAACTCCCTGGGCGAATCTCCTCAAGGTGCAGGGGTACAAGCGCAACCTGCTTGTCGAGTATCAGAAACGCAACCATGGCAACAATTGCAATGAGGAAGTTCATGAAGACCCCGCCGCCAAAAACCATCAACTTGGCCACCAGACTCTTGTTGCTCAGGGCAAGCATGTCATCGTAGGAGGATTCAACAAGCGTCTTGTCCTCCTGCCCCTCCACCGGATTCGTGCAGCCATCATCCGCGGTCGAGGAGTCATCATCCCGGGCATCCTCCTCGAGGATCATCCCGTGAAGTTTGACAAAACCGCCAATAGGAAGCCAACGCAGGGAAAATTCAATCCCGTACCATCTCCACGAACAGATTTTGGGGCCCATGCCGATGGCAAAGGATTCCACCCCGACACGATTGATCAACGCAAAGATCATATGACCGAACTCATGCACGAAAACGGCGATCCCAAACGTCAATACGACAGATATAACCTGAACTGTTATATGGGTAAATTTTTCCACGATAATTCCTGACTGTTAAGAACCGGTCATGTTGCGACACCCGGCATAATTGTCCCACATTCAAGCCGTGTGTGGCGGTCGGCCTCGATAATATCCCCCAGGTCTGGTCGGGCTACGACCCGGTGCTCCTGCAGGGAATGGTTGATCATCCTCGGGATATCCAGAAACTGGATATCCCCATTCAAAAATTTTTGGACTGCCACTTCATTGGAAGCATTGAGAACGGCAGGATATGTCCCCCCTTCCCGAACCGCATCATACGCATATTGCAAACAGGGAAAAGCCTCCAGATCAGGAGACTCAAAAGTCAGAGAACCGAGTCTCGAGAGATTGAGCGGCTCAAACCGGTTGTTCGGCAGCCTCTCCGGGTAACTCAGGACGTTACAGATCGGAAGATACATGTCTGTCACCCCCATCTGGGCAAGCATCGAACCATCATGATATTCAACCATGCCGTGGATGACACTCTGCGGGTGGACGATGACTTCAATCCTGTCCAAGGGCTGTCCAAACAGGTGATGGGCCTCCACAACCTCGAATCCCTTGTTCATCAAGGTTGCCGAATCGATCGAGATTTTTTGCCCCATCTGCCATGTCGGATGTGCGAGGGCCTGCTGCACGCTGACCCCTTTCAGCTGCTCCACCGGCCATCCCCTAAATGGGCCGCCCGATGCAGTCAGGATGACACGGCGCAACGGGGTCCTGTCACAAACAGAAAGGCACTGGAAAATGGCATTGTGTTCACTGTCAATCGGCAGGATCGGGACATTACCCACACGTGCCATATCCATTACCAACTGACCCGCCATAACCAACACTTCCTTGTTCGCAAGCGCGATCGGGATGCCGAGTTCGATCGCGCGCAATGTCGGGGACAGACCGGCGTGGCCGACGGTCGAAACAACAACCATATCGGGTTCGGCCATTCGGATCATCTCTGCCAGGCCCGCTTCACCCATCAGGCTCCTGACACCAGACGGCAGGCCGGGACATGGCCCGTCAACCAGGCATACCACCTCAGGATCGTATGTGTGCACCTGTTCCCGCAGCAGTTCTTCCGAATTAAATGCAGCCAGTCCCGTCACGCAGAATCGGTCCGGATAATCTGATATCACCCTGAGCGTACTACGGCCAATCGATCCTGTGGAACCCAAAATGCAGATACGTTTAGCATGTGTCGGTGTCATCAATGGATAAGTGAATTCGGCATGAGGGAAAATGCTCAAGCCATCCCGCTTGGGTCTATATCCCGGGTCCGCCATCGGAAACGGGTGGTTCATCTTATTTGAACCCCCTGTGCACGTCAAACCCCAAATCAACAGGTCCATGCAGAATATCCTGAGACATTTCACTTGGATAAGCCGGTTCAATCTGGCAAGAATATGGACTGGCCGGGGATCGTTCGGGTCCCTGGAAGGAAAGTGCCCGGATCCCTGTTCAAGACCCACTAATCACCAACAAAGGCAGATGCTCATGGCACAACCGGATCGGAACGCGAAAATTCAGCGCAAGACGAGTGAAACCGAACTTGATGTCCATGTCGACCTGGATGGCGCCGGACAGTTCAGTGGATCAACCGGAATCGGCTTCATGGACCACATGCTTGAACTGATGGCCCGGCATGCCGGTATCAACCTTGACATCAAGGGCAAGGGCGACCTCCATGTGGATGGCCACCACCTCGTTGAGGACCTGGGGATCTGCTTGGGGCGCGCACTTCGTGACGCAGTCGGCGACAAGATCGGCATGGCAAGGTTCGGCGAGGCATCCATACCAATGGAGGAAACACTTGCAAGTTGCGTGCTTGACTTCTGCGATCGGCCTCATCTCGAGTTCAGGGTGAAACTGCCCCAGGGCAAGGTGGGCGAATTCGATATCGAGTTGACCGAAGATTTTTTCAGGGCACTGGCCATGAATGCGGGCATGACACTCCACCTGAACCTGCATTATGGCAGGAACGGCCACCATATCATCGAAGCACTTTTCAAGGCCACCGCAAGGTCCATAGCCCAGGCTGTTGCCCTCGACTCGAATATCAAGGGGGTCCTTTCAACCAAGGGTAAACTCTGAAATGGAGGGTCGGATTATTTCGGGGCTCACAGGAATAACCGGCCGCACACATGTCACGACCGGAACCTACAATCCGGTCCCCCGGAGATTCAAAACATACTAATGCGTAGGAATTAACATTAACCGGGTGCTGGCAGCACCCCACGCCCCCCCGGTTAATATAACAAACCCTATGCCCCCCGTATCCATAATGTAACTCGCTTGTTTTTAATTATTTATCCCGTCCTCATCCCGAACGAGTACAACTGCTCTTTAATTAACAATACGATACTCGGCATAATCATTGCTAAAAATACTGGGGATTACGCTCCGGGGGGCGAGACGGAATGTAGATCCCCTCTGTAGTGTTCCCGGGGTTACCGGGACGAATCTTTAGTACGGTTGAGATGTCATTGAGTGGAAAACATACTGGGTAATATTATCTATGATAGCCGTAAGCTCGAGAATCTTACCCAGGATCAGTACGGGGCAAGGTTCAGTGTGTCCGGGCCAGCTATCTTCAAGTTCGAGAAGGGGTATGTTAAACCATCGCTGGAACTATGGCTCAAAATGGCAAAGGATGCCGAGCTCACCGAACGCAGGGCCGTCTTGATATGGGTCAAAAGCAGGCTGCCCGACAAGTTCAAGGATTTCATAGAACTTCAGGGTGCAGCCTCCATAGAAGTCCGGACGGCCAATGGACGAAAAGCGGACAAGAAGAGGGACTACTCGAGGCTTGAAACCCTAGAGGAGTTGCGTGGACACGCTGAACGTGACAAATCATTGCCCGCGGGACTTCGCGACCTGCTCAAGGATAACGAGCTATGGGCCCTCTACAAGCCAACCGGACATGAAATCAATATGCTACGGGATATTTTTTCACCCCTCGGAAAAGGTAACAAGCAGGCCTACCGGGAGGCCTTGCGCGTAATTCGTGAATTCATGCATTCCTTCTGACCTGCAGGTCGGACCTGAATTTCGAGCTGAGAATTGGTAGCCCGGCAGACTTGGCGACCACCAAATTATACACATCCAGAAAATAACGCGACACCAGCAGGGGATAGATGGGATTATCACCTCCCGGCTCCATCCAATCCAGCCCGCTGATTCCCAGTTGGGGTTCAACCAGTGAATGGTCAATTCCATGGACTACCGCCTCGGATACAAATGATTTGCCGAATAGTTCCGTCTCGATGCTCAGTGAAAACCGGGCCGGCTCGACGGTCCAAACCTCCTCGATGTCCTCCCGATCCTCAAGTCGCTTGACAATCGAATCATTCAACCACGACCGCTTCCATTGCGATTGGACCCAGGGCCCCCGTACGAGCCTCCAGTCTCAGTTTTTCCTCGGGAAATATATTGCAAGGTATCCCCCGACCCTAAACCGAAGAGCAGCCGCACTCCCGAACAACCCAAGCATCAGCGTGGATGCAACAGCCAACACAAACAGGGCGGTAGCGGCCCTTAACGGATACTGAATAAGATGTCTGGAAAGGAGTCTGATGTAGAAAATCATGCCATTCCTTGCCATGAGAAAATTAAGGGAGGAAAGGTGGGAAGGGGGCCAGACAATGCCCAAGAAAAACCCTGCCGAGGTCAGGTCACCTCCTTTTCCCCCGGCTAAAACACGCCATGGCTTCCAGGGTTATTCGGGAAACGTGGTGCTCAATGCCCTCCGCGTCAATGGATGCAACCTGCTCCGGAATACCTAGGTCGATCAGGAACTCACGAACGATTCGGTGTCTTTTCCTGCAGGATTGGGCCAGCTTTCTCCCCTCCTCGGTCAGAAAAATAGACCGATAGGGCTCGGAACGCACAAGCCCGGCCTCATTCAACCTCCCGATTGACTTGGAAACCGTGACATGGGAAACCCCCAGCCTGTTTGCGATATCGACCGCACGAGCCTCACCTTTCTCCTTGATCAGTTCATCAATGAGTTCCACGTAGTCTTCGGCAAGCTCTGACCGATGATCGACACGGGTCCGCTTGAAACCGGAGACTGGTGACTTCGAAGGCTTTAACCTGTATGATTTCAAGAAACTCGACTCGATAGTTGCTTATGATAGACGGTGATCATAAATACGAACGGTGGCCTGACAATAATTAGCCGGGGTTACACATTTTATCCGCCTTTGATAAATTCAGGGATCTCACAGATCATGGCGGGTTGTAAACACAATTATGATTGCATTCCAGTATTCTGTGATGCTCCATATTCCGGGAAGGAAATTGATTGAATATGGCCCGCAGCTCATCCAGAACCGCAAACGCCGAATCATCTGGGGATATCAGGAAAAGGGCCGGGGATATCAACAGGATTCTTCGGAAAACATACCCGCAGGCTGAAACAGCCCTGGTGTTTGGCAATCCATTCGAGTTACTGATCGCAACAATCCTCTCGGCACAAAGCACCGACGTCCAGGTCAACAAGATCACCCTCGAGCTTTTCAGGCACTATCCTGATCCCGCATCGATGGCCAAAGCCGATCCCGGTCACCTCGAAGGCTTGATTCACTCCACCGGCTTCTTCAGACAGAAGGCGAAAAACCTGATCAACTGTTCAGGTGAGTTGGTGGAACGCTTTGACGGCAAGATACCGCGGGACATGGATGACCTTGTCAGCCTGCCCGGGGTGGGGCGCAAGACAGCACATTGCGTCCGGGGTGGTGCCATGGGTCTTCCCGCAATCACGGTCGACACCCATTTCAAGCGGCTTGCAGGCCGGCTTGCCTTGTCCTTTGAGTCAAAACCCGACAAGATTGAACATGATATTGCAACTCTGTTGCCGAAAAAATACTGGACACAGTTTTCACATGCTATCATCCTGCACGGAAGGCGGGTGTGTGGCGCGAGAAAACCCCGTTGCACGGGATGTCCCTTATTGAACAAATGCCCCCACGGAAGCCCAGAAGACCGGCAAATCAGATCATCCTGAATCCCTTTCGTAACGGCCGCCGTTACAGTCGAGAACACACCAATAATTCAGGACATGCGCGGGCGGGGGCCTCACAGGAATAAGCCTGTGTTTAGATCTGTATGCATGGGCCAACACCCCACACATGTTCTGCAAACAGGCCTGCCCCGTCAGTTTTCATCAGGACCGGGTTCAACCGGGGGAAGATCGGTCACGGTACCCCGTCCCGATGACAGGTCATCGAAGGCGGGCCCGGGCACCGTGGCACCGGCGGGATCCTGGGCCTCGATCTCCTCGAAGACCAGACTGTCGCCGCTTTGAGTATTCCGTGACCCTATAATCGAGAGCAGGATGGCAAGAACCACGAAGCCGACAGCACAGTATGTCGTCAATTTGTTCAGTGCCTTTTCAGCCCCCGTTGCTCCCAATGCATCGGATATGCCACCACCCGATGCACCTAATCCGGAAAGACCGCCACCCTTCCCGGACTGTATCAGGATTACAAAAATCAGGACTATACAGGAAAATGTATAGAGGAGAAGAAGCAGAATGATCAAAAATTTCATGGTCAAATAATCCTTAAATTTTCCGGGCCCACGTCTCAGCCCCGGGGGTTATCCCGGGGCCGGCCTGAACACCCGGTAGCAATCAATGTTGCGCGTCAAGAGCGGCGACACCGGGCAGTATCTTACCTTCCATGAACTCAAGGGAGGCACCTCCACCCGTTGAAATATGACTCATTTTTTCATTTAAATTGAATTTGTCAACTGCCGCCGCCGAATCACCACCTCCGATAATCGTGACCGCACCGCTTTCGGCCAATATCCCCGCAACCCGTCGTGTCCCCCCCGAAAATGGGGCGATCTCGAATACACCAACCGGGCCATTCCAGACCACAAGGCCGGCATCCCGGACCTTATCGGCAATAATTTCCTCGGTTCGAGGCCCAATATCAACCCCTATCCAGTCTTCCGGAATGTCATCCACAGACACCGTCCGGACACTTGCATCAGCACAAAACGAGTCGGCAACCCGGCAATCGACGGGAAGTTCCAACTCAATTCCGGCGCGGTCGGCATCATCCAAAATTTTTCTCGCCTCACCGATGTTTTCCACATCATACAGGCTTTTTCCAATATCGCAACCTCTGGCTCTAAGGAAGGTAAAGGCCATACCTCCCCCGATGATGAGTGTATCCACAAGTTTCATCAGATGGTTGACAACCCCGATCTTTGAACCAACCTTTGCCCCGCCGATAATTGCAATCATGGGCCGTGCAGGATCGGACAGGGCCGTGCCCAGATATTCGAGCTCCTTCGCAATAAGGAACCCGGAAACCGCCGGTCTCAGGAACCTCGTAATGCCTTCTGTGGTTGCATGTGCGCGATGGGCTGTCCCGAAGGCATCATTGACATAAATATCTGCCAAACTCGCCATTTTACGACTAAACCCTTCATCATTCGCCTCCTCCTCGGGATGGAACCGGGCATTCTCCAGCAGCAGCACCTGACCCAATTCAAGAGCATCAACCATCCCAACGGTTTCTGCCCCCGTGCAGTCAGGCGCCAAATGGACCTCCTGGCCCAGCAAATCACCCAATCTTGCCGCCACCGGCGCCAGACTCAAACCGGGCCTGAACAGCCCGCCCGGCCTGCCCAAGTGGGATGCGAGGACAACCGATGCACCACGATCGACCAGGTTCCGAAGTGTCGGCAGGGAGGCAAGAATTCGTAGATCACTGCTGATGCTTCCGTTTTCATCGAGCGGCACGTTCAGGTCCGCACGAAGAAAAATACGTTTCCCCCCAACTTCTATGTCCTCAATGCTTTTTTTCTGGTATTCGACGCCCATCGCCCGCATGCGGAAATCTTCCTCTGAACCCATCCCATGGGCAGTTGTGATTCGCCGATCCATTATCTCATCAAACTGATTACGAAAGCAAACGTGGAATTCTCTTCACTTCAGTCCTCCGGGCCAATTCTTTTCAATCTGATTCACCTCACCCCGGATACCCCGAATTTTCAGGAAATCTGTCACCCCAGTCAGGTCAATCAGGAATGAACCATCAGGCGACACTACAAACCGGCCCATGACCAAAAACACCCGATATTGACCTTTAATGCTGATAACATTTAAGTTAAGATCAGTCCTGTTGGTGGGTTCCACCGGCAAACCCGGTCTCCTTATTTTGGGAAGGCGTTCTGTCCATTGAATCTTTTGCAATACCTGATTGAAGACATGAAAATTTACAGCAGGGAACTGGGATTGCGAAGTCGGGCTCGGTCATTGCTTCATAAGCACTTTCTTCTGCTTGCATCCCATCGATTTGGACAAGCAGCATCCCGGGCTTCCAATCCATTCAATCGTTCTCTTCTCCTGCTGATTCATCACCCGTTCAAATTGTTAATGTCCACATGGTGTTCATCAGACATCTATTCAAGGGCTGTCATCGGTAGACGTTTCATCATGCACACTTCAAGGGGAGTGTTGATTGCCGATGATGTGATTATTGGAAATGATTGTACGATTAACAACAGCGTCTGTATTGTGAGCAAGGCCAATAATCGCGGGGATGGTGTTCCACGGATTGGTGACAATGTCAGGATCGGTGTCGGCGCAAAAATCATGGGCGGTATCACCATCGGGAATAATGTCGTCATCGGGGCAAATGCAGTCGTGTTCAAGGATGTCCCCTGCAACCACATGGCAGTCGGCGTCCCAGCAAAACTGAAAATCCGCGTCACGGAGGAGGATCCATTGTCATCAACCGAAAAAGAATCCACCAATATTCCCTTGAATCCCCCGAGAGAAAACGAGTGGCCATTTTAAGGTTGAATAATCACATGGATTCGAATAATCAGACCCTTTCCCAGACAGTCCTGATTCGTCTCGTCATGGTGGCATTTGCAGCCCTGGCGCTGACACCCCTCGTTTTTGATTCATTGGCACTCGATGATGGATTCATGACTCCCAAATGGGCATGGATATGTGGATGGTCCATATTTGCCTCGGGGCTATCGCTTACGCTCCTGCTGACCGGTTATCCCTTGAAAATCGGGATCAGCCCCACAGGTTTTTCAATCATCGCCCTGGTTATATTACATTGGATCTCGATCGTATGGAGTTCCAGCCCCAACCTCGCCCTCGAAAGGGCTACACGTATCAGCTGGATCCTCGTCGCGGGAGGACTGGGACTCCATTTTCTCCGAGATGAGGTGTGGTTGAGACGAACCGCGACCCTTGTCGTCGGACTGGCGTTTCTGACCTCACTCTGGGTCCTCGTTGAGGACGCAGTGCGCGCATGGATGCCTGAAAGAGTCTGGATCAGTCCAAATTTGCCCGATTGGCGGGGCTATATCTCAGCCGGGCTGGGTAACACGAATCACATCGGGGATTTCCTTGGGCTCGCCATCGTCCCGTCACTTGTGATGCACGGAAACATCACGAACCGCAAGGTTCTGGCGCTCAATAGCCTGGCTCTTGTGATCATCCCTGCAGCCATGGTCGTCTGCTATTCAGTCGGCTCCACACTGGGTCTAATTCTAGCGCTACTCCTGACGGCCGCCCTGATCATAACAAAGGAAGGGTTTGGGTGGCTGCTAAGGCATCCACGACGCTGGGTCCTCATAACCGTGGCCTGGGCCGGGGTTATCCTGTTTTTCACGACAGATCAGCCTTTGAATCCCCACCGTCCCGGAATATTCAGCAAAGGTTTTGACTCAGACCGCTGGAAGGAGGGATTGGATACCCGACTGGCGATCTGGGCCCAGGGACTCGAGATAGTGCGCCACAACAGTCTTGCCGGATCCGGGGCGGGAAACTTTAGCTATCTGTTTCCCGAACAGGATTCCCCTCTCCTGATCGACCATCCTCACCTCAGAATCTGGCAGGGCAAATGGACAAACGCTGCTCACAACGAGCTTCTTCAAACATGGGCCGAACTCGGAATCATCGGCCTTTTCCTTTTCATCTCCACCTTGATATTCGCATTTCATTCATTGCTATCTGGAATCCTCGCAAATAAGTCCGAAAACTTCTACTCAAGGGTGATCATCGCCGGGATGCTTGCGGCATGGACCGGACATTCAATGATGAATTTCTGTTTGCAGCACCCAACCGGAGCCCTTTGTTTTTTCGGGATCCTGATGTCGGTAATGATTGAAAAAGACACCCGTTCAAGGTCATATCATGTCCCCGCATTACGCTGGGAGGCCCCGCCACTTGTAATCCATGTGGGCTGGGAGAAAATGAACAGGCCCTCTGAGTTGGGCCTGTCCCTGATTCTGTCCCCGTTAACCGGCAAGATGATGGGCATCATCGTGATCCTTCTGACTACTGTAATGGCGCTGGGTGAGTTTCAACCGGTCCGGGCCCAGCGCCTGTACCGGCGGGCGAGAATAACCGAAAACCTGAATCTCCAGGTCACGGACAGGTTGTATCGGGAAGCACTGGATATACACACCAATGCAAGTGACTGCAGAAGCCGTTACAGTGAATGGTTGATTCAACACGACAGATACGGCGAGGCTCTGGAACAGCTCAAGATAGTCCGGAAACGCCTGCATGCAAACGAGATCTGGCTCCGGGAGTATCGCGCGCTGGTTGCACTGGGACGGGATGAGGAAGCCAGCGCGATCCGATCGGAATTTCATGAACGGTTCTGGATCCCCCCCGAAGCAGGTCCCGTCCGTCAGGAGAGACTGGCACATGTGGACCTCTGGATGAACCATCGCCGCAGGTCCATATCAAGGCCATGAGTGATATTTTCCTCAAATACGGGCATCGCTCTTTTCCTCGATTTCCTTTACTTCATTCCACAACTGGTCCATCTCCTTGAGTGGCATTGTCTCCAGATTTTTCCCGGAATTCTCAACATCAAGTTCAACCTGTTCGAACCGGCGCTTGAATTTTCTGCATGCCTGACGGAGGGAGTCCTCCGCGGGAATATCCAGGAATCTTGACAGGTTCACCAGTGAAAAAAGTAAGTCCCCGAATTCCTCATTCATCCGATCCCGGGCGGATGACAGATCATTTTCGGACACCATCTCATCACTGGATACCGCTTCCAGAAACTCCCCGACTTCTTCACATACCTTTGCACAGACATCTTCCACCCGATTCCAATCGAAGCCCACACGCGATGCTTTTTCCTGAAGTCGGGCGGCCTGCTGAAGGGCCGGCAGTGCCCCCGGAACACCCGACAGGACACTGGCAAAGGATTTTCCCTCTGCCCTGGCCTTTTCCTGTTTTTCCTTCTTCTTGATCTTTTCCCAGTTCTCAAGAACTTCGCCGGCATCATCGGCAACAACATCGCCAAACACGTGCGGATGCCTGTCAAGAAGCTTCTCGCAGACCCCCGCAAGAACATGGTCGCTGTCAAAACTCCCCGCCCTTCTGGCCAATTCAGAATGAAACACAACCTGAAGGGCCACATCACCCAGTTCCTCGCACAAGGCACGGTCGTCGCCTTCCTCGATCGCTTCCACAACTTCATAGGCCTCCTCGAGCATGTAACGAGCCAATGAGCCATGGGTCTGCTCGCGGTCCCACGGGCATCCCCCAGGATCGAGCAATCTTTTCATCAGAACCCGAAGTCGTGCGAACGGATCGTGAATCGCCTCAATCGCCTCCCGGGTGAAATCCCTCGAGCAATCATGGGTATATTCAGTCATAGGGTCTCTTTTCACTGTTTAAAGATAATCGTGGCCGTGATGCAACGATTGACACACGAGGTTCGCCGCCTGAAAAACCGGCTCCAGATCGGGGTTTCAGTCCCGGGATCCACTCCCATCCGTCGAGTCCGCTTCAAGTACGGCCTTGCTGATCGGGATGGAAATATCAAAGCGGGCCCCCTTGCCCGGTGCGGACTGGATGTGCATGCGGCCGCCATGGTGCCGAAGCGTTTGACAGACAAAAAGAAATCCTAGACCGTAATGTTCCTTCAGCCCCTGCTGCTTTGTACTTTGGACCTGCTCGGCAATTGACTGAAGCTCACCCAAAGCATCGGCACTTGACATGACCCGGTGGTAAATCTGTTTGAGATTTTCAAGGATGGCATCGGGCATACCCGGTCCGTTGTCCTTCACGATACAGCAAAACCATCCATCCTCCTGAAAGGCATTTAGTTCGATAACTCCCCTCTCGTCCCTGTCCGCTTCGCCGAAGCAGGCATCGACCGCATTCAAGGTCAAGTTCATCAGTAATCGGGTAAAGGCTGCCCCATGACAGTGGACCTCGGGGATATCCGCCTGCAGCTCGAGCTTTACCTCTAACTTGTCCGGAGCAATCCCGCCGAGGAGGTCCTTGACGCCCTCAAGTAATTGCTTCATATCATAGTTTCCAAAACCCTCGGAGGGATCCTTGCTGGCTGCAGCGAACTCGTTTGAGAGTATGTCCAGATAACGAATCATCACGGCATTTCGAGCGAGCATCCATTCAACCTGATCCATCTGGTTCTGCTGGAGGCAAACAGGAAGCATGCGACTGATCGACATCGGGACAAAGAGAAGGTTCTTGAAACAGTGTCCAACGGTAGCGGACATAAACCCTGCTGTCGCCTTCCGTGCAAGTTTCAACCTCTCATTTTGATTTTCCAGTTCAAACAACCTTGCCGCCAAGATATGGCACATGAGAGATGCGAGAGACAAATCACTCCGGGTCAGGTTCTGTTTGCCCCCTCGAGCGATGGGTGCCTCAACATTCAGAAACCCATAACAACGGTCCCTATAAAACATCGGACAGCACATGATGACACGATCCTGGCCCATGCCCATGGGATCTATCTGCTCTACAGGCATGATCATCGTCGCCACAGCCTGCATCTGGTTCTTTTGGATCATAAACAGGAAACCCTTGCGCTCCCGAAGGCAGCGATCAAGGAGTTCCCGGGGATGCACCATGCTTGAACTGTCATGGGTCGTGTCCCCGTCACGGGTATGGACACAATCCACACAAAATCCTTCGCCACGCGGAATCAGGTAGATCACACGGGCTGCATTCGAAAAAGCCTCCAGCCCTGCCTTGCAGGCCAGCTCACTAATTTCCTTGGGATTCTGCAACCCAACTAGTTCACGGGTCAACCAGACGGTCTGACGCAGCCCATGGAAGTCATCACCCAATTCATCATAAAGTGATGTTTCCTGTTGCGCATGGGTTTCGGCCAGAATCGTCTGTTCGAAGGCGCTGCTATCAATCTCGCTCAGGCCGGTGTTCTCGATCCGGATATCCTCAATGACAATCATGTTTTCCAGACTTGCAAGGCATAACTTGTCGCCTTTCTGGATGGGCGCCTCGAGCTGGTTATTGTTAAGGGGAATGGTCTGGTCATCACGCACAATCAGGGATCCGTTGGTACTCTTGAGGTCCCTGAACAGGTAGTGGTCACCTGCAAGC
The DNA here is from genome assembly GCA_964473105.1 of uncultured Candidatus Sumerlaeota bacterium. GTDB lineage: Bacteria > Sumerlaeota > Sumerlaeia > MVZB01 > MVZB01 > CAYYNQ01. The sequence continues at coordinate 30,980 of CAYYNQ010000068.1, forward strand.
ACAATTGCTGCATGGTGTCCCGAGACATTGTCGGCATTCGTGACAATATGATTATCGCTTGCCCTTCCGAGGGAAAGAACATCCTCACTCCACTCAATCAACCTCACGGAAGCATCTTTCAATTGAACTGAAAGTCGTATCATGTGGCGCTCCGGTCCTTGTTGTCCTTTTCCCAGTTGCTCCGGACAACCGTGCCGAAAGGGGCGGCAGTCAAACCGGGACCTGCCCGACAAAGCCGGAAACCAGGTGCCCATCACGCAAACCCCACCATGGAAACCTGTGCGGATGCCCCAAACCGTTGGGGGGCAGTCTAATACAGGGCTATACGGAATACCATATTCATTTCACCCCCCCCCGGCACATCGGGTAGCGAGAACAATAAATCGGGGAACTGACAAGACACGGCCATCGGTAATCATGAACAGGAACGGGAAATTAACTCGGCATGATAATCCTGGATCGGCTTTACATTGAATGGGCGGGCTTTCATTGCCATAATACCCTCAAGAACGGATCGTGCCGCGGATATTGTCGTAATAAGTGGAATTTCAGTTTGAACCGCAATGGACCTGATCCGGTTTTCATCTTCACGGGCCCTATCGTGGCTGAACGTGTTGATGATCAAGGCAATGTCACGGTTCATCGCCCGGTCGAGGACGTTGGGACGACCCTCCGATATCTTATGGATGAACTCGTTGGTTACATTTTGGTCCTGCAGGAAGCTCGATGTTCCAGAAGTCGCGACGATGTGGAAACCAAGATCGCTCAGTTTTTTTGCGACCGAAAGAAAGTCCGCCTTATCCTTGTCGGCGATGCTGACAAATACAGTGCCCTTCAGCGGAAGATCTCCCGACGCAGCACTCTGACTCTTGGCAAATGCGGTTGCGTAGTCGCGATCGATTCCCATTACCTCGCCGGTGGATCTCATCTCAGGACCCAGTTGGATGGTGCATCCCGGAAATTTGTTGAAGGGCAACACCGCCTCCTTGACCGAGTAATAGTGGATCGAGGGTTCCTCCGTGAACCCCAGTTCCTCCAGCGTTCGGCCAACCATGAGCCTCGTGGCGATTTTTGCAAGTGAAACACCGATTGTCTTGCTCACGAAAGGGACTGTTCTCGAGGCCCGGGGATTGACCTCGAGCACATATACGCTTTCATCCTTGACGGCATACTGAATGTTCATCAGGCCCCTGACATTCAGTTCTCGACCGAGCCGACCCGTTGTTTCGCGAATTATATCCAGCACTTTCTTGGATATGGAAGTCGGGGGGATAACACAGGCGGAATCTCCCGAATGAATCCCGGCCTCCTCGATATGCTGCATAATTCCGGCAACCACCACCCTTTGACCATCCGCCAGGGCATCCACATCCACTTCAATGGCGTTCTCAAGATATTTATCGATCAGGATCGGATGCCCATCGGCAACCCGGATTGCCTCCTCCGTGAACTCCACGAGCTGGCCCTCATCAAAGACAATCTGCATGGCCCTGCCACCGAGAACATAAGAAGGCCTGACCATGACCGGATAACCAATCGAGTGCGCGACTTCTCCAACCTCTTCGAGTGTAAGGCCGGTCCCGTTTGCGGGTTGAAGTATCTTCATCTTCGATAACAAACTGCCGAACCGATTTCGATCCTCGGCCAGGTCTATCGAGTCTGGTGAGGTCCCTATGATCGGAACCCCCTCGCGATTAAGCTCCTTCGCAAGCTTAAGGGGCGTCTGCCCGCCAAGCTGGACGATCACTCCATCGGGCTGCTCAAGATCACAGACGGCAAGCACATCCTCGATGGTCAACGGCTCAAAATATAACTTGTCCGCCGTGTCGTAGTCGGTCGAGACAGTCTCCGGGTTGGAGTTGATCATGATCGCTTCGCAACCCTCATCCTTAAGGGCAAAGACGGCCTGGACACAACAGTAGTCAAACTCAATACCCTGGCCAATACGATTCGGGCCGCCCCCGAGGATAATGATTTTTTTCTTGCTGGAACGAGTTGATTCGCTGATCCGCTCATAGGTGGAATAAAAATATGGGGTATAGGCCTCAAATTCACCGGCACAAGTATCGACAGACTTGAAAACAGGCCTGATTTGCAATGAATTTCGCAATTCGCGAATGTCCGCTTCACGAAGCGGATCCCCCCCATTACGACCGAGTATCTCGGCAATCTGAATGTCTGAAAACCCAGCCCGTTTTGCCCGGTGCAGGATCAGCCTGCCCTTATCGGATAACTTCATGCCTGTTTTTACCTGGATGTTATGCTAGTATCGGAGCATTGGTCATGACTTACAGCCCCGAATCCGGTCATCATCTCACACCGATAAAGGATCATTCAAGGTCAATCCCGAAAACCTGTTCCGCCATGATTAAGTGGGGAGTTTCAGGCTCGGGCATCGATGTTCACGATGGGATAAGGGCCACTTGGCCGGCCTGGACCCGGCAGAACAGGGCAACCCCATGAAAGACATCAAAGGCGACCCACTCATGGTGGAGCGTGGACTCCTGGTCGGTGTAAGGGAACCGGGGATGAGTTCCGAGAACGCCGGGGACCATCTCGATGAACTGGCCAGTCTGGTCCACACCATGGGCGTCGGCATCGTTGGTCAGGTGATGGTCAACATCTCCAAACCTCATCCGCATTATTACATCGGCCCAGGCAAGGCCCGTGAAATTGTTGACGCCGTGGGGGAACAGGAGGCGGACGTCCTGATTTTTGACCATGACCTGTCACCATCGCAGCAGAGAAACTGGGAAAAGTGCTCCGGCATTTGTGTTATCGACCGCCAGGAAGTCATTCTGGATATATTCGCGCAGCGAGCCCAGACCCGGGAAGCAGTGATCCAGGTTGCACTGGCCCGGTCCGAATACAGTCTCCCCCGCCTCCGCCGTGCCTGGACCCACCTCGAACGCCAGAGAGGCGGCCACGGACAACGCGGAGGCATGGGCGAGATGCAGCTTGAAATTGACCAGCGCATCGTGCGCAACCGAATTTCACGCTTGAAGAAGGAACTCAAAGCAGTCCGTCAACGCAGGAAAATCCAAAGAAAAAGCCGCGGGAACCGTCCCATACCCGTGGCCGCGATAGTCGGTTACACGAACGCAGGCAAGAGTTCACTGCTGCGCAGGCTGACCGGTGCGAACGTGCTAATCGAAAACAAGTTGTTTGCCACCCTGGATACCACCACACGTCGAATCAACCTACCCAACAACCAGCCTCTTCTCCTGACCGATACAGTCGGATTTGTACGCAGGCTTCCCCACGACCTCGTTGAAGCTTTCAGGGCGACGCTTGAGGAGGCGGTCCAGTCCGATTACCTGATCCAGGTGGTTGATATATCCCATCCCAAAGTCATCGAGCAGTATAAGGTCACCAATAGGATCCTGAAGGAACTGGGAGCCGGAAATAGCCGGATGATCCTGCTGCTGAACAAAATCGACAAACCGCATGACCCGGGGATACAGGCATGGTTTCGGAACGAACATCCGCTATGCCAAACTGTCTCGACCCTTACCGGAAAAGGAATCGACGCATGCCTCGAGATGATGGGTCGAGAATTCATGCCACCTATGACCAGGAAGACACTCCATATCCCCCACAACCACTTCGACATGGTTGACCTCGTCCACCGGGAAGGTATCGTCCATACTGAACACCACGACCAGAATGGCGGGTGGTTCGAGGTGACCTACCCGATCCGTTTCCACGGGAGTCTCAAACAATTTGTCACGGATGGCATCCCGAACACCCGCGACTGAGGGATCATCATCAATCCGTAATTGTGGCGGACCACACAGCCAGAAATTCCATCCGGTCCATCCTCGCCGTGTGTTTTCTGGTCACTCCCTCGGCTCGCGATCATTGAGGCGGAGTACACTCGAGTTGATACAGTAACGAAGGCCGGTCGGCCTGGGGCCATCCTTGAATACATGCCCCAAGTGGGCTCCACAACGACCACACAAGACCTCGGTTCGCACCACAAGCATACTCTTGTCAAACCTCGTGCTGACATGATCCTCACTGACCGGCTTCCAATAACTTGGCCATCCCGTACCCGAGTCATACTTGTGTTCCGATGAGAATAATTCAAGTCCACACGCGACACACTGGTATATTCCACTCGACTTCGTGTCCCAGTATTTTCCAGTAAATGGAGCCTCCGTTCCTTTCTCGCGGGCAATATGAAACTGCTCGGGCGTGAGCAACTTACGCCATTCATCATCTGAATACATGACTTTTTCGATTGATTCCTCCTTCATCTCGAACCCTCCCGTTTCAATAATGGACCCTGAATTCTTGAGACATGAAAAAAGGATACAAGCCACCGATATTTTCAGGAAATATGGATTGAGGCACCGGCAGGGTGAACTTACTGATCGTCTCCCGGGCATTTTCCTTCTTCCTTCCGGCCTGCGCGCCCCGCCTAATATCAGAAACTTGGACGATTTTTTCACCCAAAAACACGTGAATGACTGAAATGGGATGAAATTCCACTTAAAAGGAAGTTTGCTGGGCGCTGTCTTTTATCCTGTCCGGATCGTAACCTAAATCTGAATTCCTTTCTGGAAAATAAGCGGGCTCCTGCCAAGAATTGTATGCAAAGACATCAACTGATACATATTCCTCATACCGTTCCGGGAGGCTGCCTTCCTATCTGGATTGACTGATAATTCCAATATAAACACTATTATTTCAATTATATAGAGATCACCATGCTGCCCTTTGCCCGAATCGGGGCGACAACTCGGGTGCTTCAGTATATGATTCCATCGATGTTAAACCTGTCCGTCATTATCCTCACCTGCAACCGTCGGCAAAAGCTTCTAAACTGCCTCGAAAAACTCCTCTCTCAACTGGGGGACGGGGATGAAATTGTCCTGCTGGATACGGGTTCCACGGACGGAACCGTCGAATATATAAAGACCTGTGATCATTCCAAAATCCGCTTAATCGAGTGGACGACGCGTGATGGAAGCTGGGCCGAAATGAGAAATCATGGAATCCGGTGTTCAGTTAACCCTGTCGTCGCATTCCTTGATGACGACTGTCTTCCCGATGACGCCTGGGTTAACACGGGGAAAGAAGCCATTTCCCATGCGCACGCCGTTGGCGGAATTGTATCCCCGTGGCATGTGACGGAATTTCCAGCCTGGTGGCATCCTGCAATGGGATGGATGGCCGGACTCTGTGAACCTGAACACATGAGCGACCGAGCAGGCATTACAACCTATCCGTTTACCGCAAACCTGTGGGTCAGGAGATCGGTTTGCATCAAGCAACCGTTCCAGGAGCTCGGAGGTGACCTAGGGGGCCAGGAGTCCGGGAAATATTTGACCGGCCGCGAGGATGCACAATTCTGGCGCCGTCTCCGAACCGGTGGTTACTGCACAAGGTTCAACAAGCAACTGCGGGTTTATCATCATTTTGACGCCGGACTAAGGATGAGATTCTCCTACGTGAACAAAAGGGCACAACTTGACGGGTTGGCATGGTCGGCCCGTGAAGGAACACAAGAGGACATTCAGGAGATAGCCTACCAGTGCTGGCACTCCGTCTTCTTCTCACTGGCAGATGCGATTCGTTTTCGCCAGTCATTCCTGCCACGACTGTCATACGGTTACCTGATGTGGCAAAGACACGCAGCAGCCCTACGAGGGCTGATCAGTAAATTTCCCAGCAAGGCGGGCCGAGCTGGCATATGCTTGGGGGTCCTGTCAAACCTGTTGTTTCAAGGCACCCGCTACTTATTCCACCGATCGAAGGATCTGATACGAACCATCATCGAGCCCTTCAATGGGCAAAAATCACTCAAAAAGTTCCCTGCAGGCATCATGGCCGGTGCCTCGAGGCCTGAAAATTGCAGTTCCGGGTGTATCAATAAACTTCTGGTTGTCGGTTTCGGCTACCTCGGGGATCTGATCATCCTTCAATCGTGTGTACGGGGCCTGCAAAACTCATACCCTGCAATTGATATTCATATTTTAACACCGGTTTACGGACGGCTGGTTTTCGGGAATCTACCAGGAATTCATCACATCCCCGTCCGCCCTGAAGATGAGATGCATGGCCGGACCCGCCGGTCCGTCCGCTGGTTGAGTGCTCAAATCGACTCAATCAACCCCGACCTTATTATCGCCCCATACCTGCATGGGGACTGGGGAGACACACTGGCGTGTATTTCACGGCTCCCCTGCCCGGCCATCACATTTGACCAGGACCATGAACTGGCACATAAACGCTATCTGGACAGGATCGAGTGGAAAATACGCAAGGATCTCCGGTTCCATGAAGTCGAGAATATCCTCGGAATGATGGCAGCCGCCGGCCTTCCCGCGAAAGCCCTCCCGCCAATCCTCAGGCCGAAATCAAAAATCACGAACCCGTTTTCCTGCCTTCCCGATTCCGAAACATCTCCCCTGGTCATGTTGAACCCGGATGCCGGAAAACCCTACAAGGCATGGAGTGAGGCGGGCTGGACTCGGCTCATTGAGAAAATCACAAGCCAGACCAAAATGCGAATTGTGATCAATAACAGTCATTCCGCAGGGGCATTCAAACCGGAATGCTTCTCAAAACCGGATCGGATCCACAGCCTGGACGGGTGCACGCTTGATGAATTGTGCTCCTGGATGTCATTCTGCGATGTGCTCGTCACGGTTGATGCCGGCCCCCAACACATTGCACATGCATTGAACATCCCCAGCCTGACTCTATTTGGCCCGATGGATGAACGGCGCTGGAGCGATTATTTCAACCGGCCAATCCACCGGACAATACGCGGATGTACACCTTTTCTGACAACGTCCGAAAAATCCGGGTTACCAATCAATCATGAGGTCCTTCTGATCCGGACTGAGGATATTTTCGAGGCCCTGGTCAGATTGACGATGGATATCCAGACTGCCAAATCAACGAGGCCTGCCTGTTCAGGGGAATCCTGAAGGATTGGATCATCAAATCATGACAAGACTCACCGATTATCATGCCCACACCCCCCGCTGTCATCACGCTGTCGGGCCCATGCAGGCCTAAGTCGAAAAGGCAATTGAACGCAGACTTTCAGAGTTCGGATTATCGGAACATTAACCTTGGAAGTTGAAGGATGGACA
>CAYYNQ010000069.1:0-40377 GCA_964473105.1 uncultured Candidatus Sumerlaeota bacterium
CGGACGTTCTTTTTAACCCCCCCCCTAGTTTCTTGATGGGTGTTTTGGGCAATTTCGTACACAGGCTGGTTTGTGCTCGGATTGGGATGTGTATGGTAATATCGCATGTTGTTTGCGCTGGGGAATACGATCCGGATTGACCGCATGAATCGCCTTTGCCCCTGATTTATCACGATCAAGGTAGGAACCATTCAGAGGGTTGGATAATATAACCTTGCCCAGGTAATACGCGGGGTCCCAGCCCGGGTATGCCAGAAGGCTCGACCACGAATGACATGGCATTGTTGACAATATCAACATTGTTTACCGGATTAATGGTTCCAATCGCGACCATCATATCATAACCGCCCGGCGCCAGTGGACATGATGGTATTCGACAGATGAACTTTCCGTGGCCTTTGAACAATATCTCGTGCTCCTTGTGATTGTGTGTGGTTACCGTGAGTATGCGTTCATTCTGAGGCGAGTTAATGCCTATTGCAGCATAATCAAGTTCTTGGTTAGGGCAATGATATTGAACCTCGACATTCAAATTACTCCCGCATCTCAGGCACCCCTTGTCCAAAGGATCCATATTGTCATCCAGCAGGCTCACTTTTTTCAGGATTGGATACGCATCCTGAGACCGACCTGAATGGTTGGACAGGTGCGAGACTCCTTCGAGGAGTGGATGCACCATGGATTGATAGCACGAAATCGCCTCATCCTGAGGACCATGATATCGGATGGCACCTTTCTCCATTACAATGCAAGAATCGCAGAGGCTGTGAATTGTGGACATATTATGGCTGACAAACAGTATGGTCCTGCCATCACCCGTCAGATCACCCATCTTGTCCAGACACTTCCTCCTGAATTCTGAATCGCCAACCGATAGAACCTCATCGACGATCAGGACCTCGGGTTCCAGGTGGGCAGCCACTGCAAATCCCAGCCTAATGCGCATGCCGCTCGAATATCGTTTAACAGGTGTGTCGAGAAACATCTCGGTGCCGGCAAAATCAACGATCTCGTCGAATTTCTTTGAAATTTCATGTTTACGCATGCCTAGGATAGAACCATTCAGATAGATGTTCTCACTTCCAGTCAGTTCGGGATGAAACCCCGTGCCGATTTCAAGCAGGCTTCCAACACGACCGTGGATTTCAATCCGGCCTGTGGTGGGGGCCGTGATTCTCGACATAATCTTCAGCAACGTCGATTTACCCGAACCATTACGGCCGATGATCCCAATGGCTTCTCCTTTACGAATTTCAAGATTAATGTCCTTCAGAGCCCAGAACCAGTCGGCTCCCCGGTCGCGATCAAGAGTCAGACGGCGTGCGAGATGGCCTGGCAGGTTGCCCAAGAGTTCCCGGAATGTCCGTTTTAGGTCGACTGTTTCACCCAGACGGTATTGCTTGCCGAGATTGTCAGCACGAATCATTATGTCTTGAGAAGTCGTTTTGGACATGGATGGTTTCCTTCAGATAATGTCGGCAAACAGCCTCTCATTTTTATGGAAATGGACAAGCCCCCAGATGAGCAGGATGCATGAGACAACGAAGCCGATTCCGACCAGTGGCCAGGGAGAAACAGGTTTGAGCATTACCATTTCTGTGATCTGGTAGACGATGTTCCCCGCTTCCATTGATGTTGTCACATCATGGCCCGATGCGATGTGTTTTTCGATCTCATCGGGCCGGATAACACGTTTCATATCATGGTGATTTTTCATATGGGGATGCAGCAGACACCAGCGAAAACCCTCCACAACACCGGCCATTGGATTCAATCCGTAAAGCCATTTCCAATTCCCAAGCCATATCGGCAATTTACTGAATGGCACAATCACCGTGCAATACATCCAGAGTTGGACCAACAATGGAATGACATGGCGAATATCACGGTACTTCACATTCAGCGAACAAAGAATCAGGCCGAGACCCAATGCCGTCATCATCGTGATAATCAGCAGGATCGGGATGAGGATGACCGTCGCCGCAGGTACGATCATCTGTTCATTTATCCGGAAACAAGCCATTAATAGCAGTAGGCAGATAAGACCTACGGAAAAATCAATCAGCCTGGTGATGATCGAGGATGAGGGGATAATCAGCCGGGGCATGTAGATTCGGGTCAGCAGCGTCTCGTTTCCAACGAGACTGTTGCCGGCAGATGTCAATGAAGTTGCGAAATATCGCCATATAACCAGGCCAGCCATATAGAACAGGGGTTTTGGTAGGCCATCGTCAGGCAGGTCACCCACATTACCGAACAGAAAAGTAAATATGAAAGCAGTGGCCAGAGGGCCAAGGACGGCCCAAGAGATACCTAAAAATGTTTGTTTGTAACGGACTTTGATGTCCCGCCAGACAAGGAACAGAAACAATTCCCTAAATCGCCACAATTCGCCGAAATCGATCGAAAACCAATGACCGGGAGGTTCAATGATGGTGGCCGGGGTTTTGGACAATGGGGCACCTTTGTTCATTGTATGAACAGTATATGTTCACATAATGAACAAAGCGGGTCAAGCCCGGATGAGGTCGAATTGATCAAAGCAGTTCCATCGGAGATGGCCGATCAAAATAATTCACGGAAAACAATCCCTTTCAATGATTCACGATTTTCTGGAGTTTTGAGTCCTGTATACAGGAGTAGGTCATATGGTTTCCTTGTAGGATGGATATCGTTGATAGTATTGACCCGATGGCTAAAAAACAGTCTCCCCGGGTCCACTGAGTCATAGATTCCGGCAAACTGGAGATCATATTCCTGAAGTGTCAGATAGGCAATTTCGGCCAGTTCGCTGCAGCCCAGAAAGGCAATAAAACGAAATTCATTCTCAAGGCATTCGTGGAAACATTTTCGACATTGCAGGCGAGCCTTCCCGTAAAACTGGATCGAATGATACATGTATTCATAGGTCAATCGGGATTTTTCGGTCAAACCCTTGGGGGTCAGGTAATACAGATAGCGTCTTCCCGGGGCATCCTTAATTTTAATCAGCCCCATGCGGATGAGTCGTTTCAGGTAGGAGTTGACCAGACCTAACGCCATGCGCGTTTCCTTGGCAAGATTACGTTGGTTGATATTGGGGGATTTATCGATGGCCTCAAGGACAGAGAGTTCCCGATGGACCTCCGTCTGGATAGCAACTTTTTTTTCTGATGATGGAGTCATAAATCCATTGAGTTGACAGGTTCGAATTCCTGGGCGAGAAAACCCTGTATGTTCATAACATGAACAAAATGCTGAATTAAAGAACTAAAATAATTTCCTGGAAATGGGCTTGGTTGGATTAACGATTTAAAAGATTTTGAAAATGATCTTGGGGAAATTGGCTCCCATGTAGAAAAAGACGGGGTTTTGACGCGGGATTGATCCCAGTGAGCCTTTTGATTTCTCAGCCTCAATCGCATAGGTCCATGAAAGGCTGGTCTATTTGAATTTCAAAACACGAGGGTTGCTGTTGAAACGGTATCCCTTGATGCATGACGGATCTTCCGCCTACAGAAACTGTGATGGGGTGACCACAGGTCGCATATAAATCAGGACGGATGCCTGAGTAGCCCCGCTCCAAATTGATCAGCTATTGCGTCGTGTACCGGTTTTTCACCGTTCAGGACCCTGACACATTGCTCTGCAGCCCCCAATTCCATAAGGTAACGGCTGCGTCGTGCCGAGGCACCCATATGGGCTGTCAGGATGACATTGTCCATCTTTGTCAACATTCCCTCATAAGGTTCGTGCTCGAATACATCTATGGCAGCGCCGGCGAGGTGCTTCCGGCTTAGTCCATCTACCAGTGCCCTTTCGTTCAGGACCGCCCCCCGAGACGTATTGATCAGCATCGCGCCAGTTTTCATCATCGCGATCTCCCGCTGACCGATATAATATCGGTTCGACTCATTCATTGGGATATGCAGCGTGATGATATCGGACTTGCTCAACAATGTTTCAATATCGCACCAATTGACACCCACTAGGTTCGATTTTTCGATGTCTGGATTGATGTCATGAGCCAGGATATCAGGTTGAAATGGTCGAAGCAGGTCGATCACGATACGTCCTATTCTACCGACACCGATCACCCCCACTTTGAGTTCGCTAACCAGTTTCCCCATCATCCGGATCCATGTACCCTCCCTGACCAAGGTGTCGGAGACATGCACGTGACGTGCCAAGCTGATAATATGTGAGACGGTCAATTCCGCAACACCCTGGGAGGGCGCATCGGGCGTATAGGCAACCTGAATTTGGTTCAGGCGACAATATTCCAGATCGATACTATCCAGCCCAATTCCGACCCTTGAAATCAGTTTAAGGCGCTTGGCTAGATTCAGCATGTCGTGGTTGTAGACTTCGGTACCAGCGATGATGGCATCCACATCGTGGATCATGCCGCTAACTTCACCCGGCCTGAGTCGTCGGTTGTAGGGATTGAAAACCAGTTCCCAGCCGGTTGATTCAAGTAGGTCCATCGGTTTTCGCCCGGTTTTCCCGAAGGGGGAAGCCGTGACCAGAATCCTGAAGTCAGGCATGATCAATCCTCGTGATCCTGACGGGATAAGGCCAGCAGTTCTGCAAGGTTGAACTTGAATTCATCATCGATGTCCGTGGATTCAACCGGGGGCGTAGCAAACATCATCGGTTTCTCGCCGATTCGTTTTCCCTTTAGCGCAAAAGATTCCTTTGTGAACAGGTAAAGACAGGAATTTTCCTCATACAATGGCGGCAGGTCCTGGGTTCTGATCAGTTCCCCGGGGTTGTGATTGACTGGTTCCCCATTTTCTTCATAAAAGCGGGATTGGTGATGAGTCACGCTAAAGAGTGAGTCAAATTCATTCATGTTTTCGACGAACTCGCGTAGTCCGTGCGTGATCGTCTCGGAGCTGATCATGGGGTTGGTGGCATGGGTCTGGAGGAATATGTCAGCCTCGGAATTCCCCAAATCATGTTCGATTATCCGGTTCATGCTGACATAGTCTCCCCGGATGTTCTCGGGACGCTCAATCACCCGAACCTTTGATGAAAGATTTTCTGCTTCATTCAACACCTGTGTGCTATCTGTATCTATCAGGATATCGTCTACAGTGTAGGTGTTGTTTAGGGTATGCACGATATGGTGATAAAGGGGTTTCCCACAGAATTTACGGAAATTCTTCCCCTGAACGCGCTCACTGTTTTCCTTGATTGGGACAAGTGCCGTGACTTTCAAGTCCTGTATCATTGACCCATCCCATCCCGGATGGCGTGAAGTCCTCGTCTGCAGCTCACCCCCAGCATGGTAATGTCCAGGCTGTATGCAATCATCGAGTAGCCCTCCCTGATCCGTTCAAGCGCCTCGCCGGGCTCGGGTTGGACTACGTGGATCCCCGCCCGGACTCCGTTATTCCGGCAACCTTTGAGAACCCGGTTCCTTGCCTTCAGGTATTCGGGATGGTCAAACTGTGCTGTCAGGCCCATGGACGCTGAGAGATCATAAGGACCAATGATGGCTGCATCGATGCCCTCAACAGAAAGGATCGAATCTAGGTTTTCGACACCTTGGATGTGTTCGATTTGGACAGCGATGAAGGAGCGCTTGTTTGCTTCGGCCAAGTATTCCTCAACCGCGAAGCCATAGCCCAAACTGCGGCCGAACCCAAGCCCCCGATCACCCTGCGGAGGATACTTGACGGATCGGATCAGCTCATGGGCGTCTTCCTTGGTATTGACGAACGGCGCGATAACGCCAGCCGCCCCGGCATCAAGATAGCGTTTGGTCTCTGCATAGCGATTCCCTGGCATCCTGACCATCGGTGAACAGTTGGGATTTGCGGCCTTGATCGCCTGGAATATAGCTTGCGTTTGGGTGAAATCGGCGGATGAATGCTCGGCATCGACCACAAGGTAATCGAATCCTGCGCTGCTCATGATTTCAGCACAAACGGGGCTGATGGTATTGATCCAACTTCCGATGATCACATTTTGCATGGGTGTCGTTTTTCTAGGGGCCAGCACGGACTCCGGTTAGTCTGGGCAGGGTTACTCGCCGACTTCGGTCTCTCTCCAGAATCCAATTTAGACTAATTTGGGTCGACTGGCAAGTAAACAGGGAATATATCCCCGTGTCCGGTTCGATATATTTTGCTCGCGCTTGTAATCTTAATTGGCCATAAACCCTGGATCTGAAGGGACCTTAAAGATCCGTCCGAAAATTCACCGGGTTATTATTTGCTCGTTATATAATTGGGGTTGTATTTGATGATGGGGCTAAGTCTGCTTGGCAAGTCATAAAGTGTTTATTCTCTGCGGGGTGTCCGTTATGGTGGATTTCGGCTTGTTCGGTTGTGGGCAGTGAGCAAATGTCTAAAGGAAAAAAGCATGAATTCCATTGAATCTCAGGTGACCTCGCTGATCCGTCAGGCGATCGGCCGTTTTATCAAGCCGACGGGTGCAATATTACCCGAAGAGGAGTGCCTTCTTGAACAGCCTCGCAATCCGGATCATGGGGACTGGGCCTGTAATGTCGCCATGAAGCTGGCAAAGCCGTTGAAGGCCAGTCCCATGGGCATTGCTGAAGGCATAGTCGACCTGATTCCCGATAACAACCTGATTGATCCGCCCGTGATCGCCCCGCCGGGTTTTATTAACATTCGAATGTCGGGGCAGGCGGTTTCCCGTCTTATCTCGGGAATCCTTGGCGCGGGTCCAAGTTACGGGACGAGTCATGAAGGCGGCGGGAAAAAGGTTTTGATTGAGTTTGTGAGCGCCAATCCCACCGGTCCCCTGCATATAGGCCACTGCAGGGGAGCAGTGATCGGAGATGTGCTGGCACGACTTTTCGGCGCGACTGGTCATGAGGTCTCACGCGAGTATTATTATAATGATGCAGGTGTTCAGATGGAGAAACTGGGACTTTCCCTGAGGGCCCGTTACCTGAATGCCCTTGGTGAGGATGTTCCTGTCCCTGAAGATGGCTATCAGGGGGATTATATCAGGGAGATTGCCCGGAAGGTCAAGGATGCCCACGGCGCAAGCCTGAGGGACGAGCATGATCCAGGGGTTTTTACAAATCTTGCCACCGGACCTATTTTGGGGATGATTGAGGAAGACCTGAGATCACTGAAGATCCATTTTGACACTTGGTTTTCCGAGACAAGCCTGCACCGATCCGGACAGGTCGATGATGTGATAGAGCGCCTCAAGGGTAAGGAGCATATCTATGAGAAAGAAGGGGCATGGTGGTTGAGGACTGTTGATTACGGCGATGAGAAAGACCGGGTTATCATCAAATCGAATGGAAATTATACCTACCTGACCCCCGATATCGCATACCATGAGTTCAAGTTCAGTCGCGGCTTCGACAGGTTGATCAACGTCATGGGTGCGGACCATCATGGTTATATCCCACGTCTCAGGGCCGCCATTCAGGCACTTGGTTACCAGTCGGGCCAGCTGGAATGCCCGCTTGTACAGATGGTGTCAATTCAGAGGGATGGACGGAAAGACAAGATGACAACCCGCGGTGGGATCTACATCACACTTAAGGAAGTCATTGAGGATATCGGTCCGGACGTAACGCGTTTTCTTTTCCTGACCCGATCACCTGATAGCCAAATGACGTTTGATTTCGATGTGGCACGCGACACTTCTATGGATAACCCGTTATATTATGTGCAGTATGCGCACGCCCGCTGTTCAAGTATTCGTTCAAAGGCAAGGGAATCCGGCTTGGATCCTGATTCGTTTAGTGAAACTGACCTGTTAGGGCTGGACAGGCCCGAGGAAAAGGCAATTGTTCGCCAGATGGACCGTTTGCCCCATGTGATTATTCAGGCAGTTCATGAGATCGATCCAATGCCGATGACGGTATATCTGCGAGATCTGGCCACATCGTTCCACAGTTATTATTCGTCGGGAAGCAAGGACCCCGACTTGAGGATCATTCGGGATGATGACAGGAATCTGGCCGCCGGTCGTCTAGCGTTGATCACGAGCCTGAGACAGACGCTGGCCAATGGGTTGAAACTCTTGGGTATCGACCCTCTCCATCGTCTTTAACAAGGATCTTTGAGTGAGTCTTATCAGCCGTATTTACCATCGTTTTTTTTGGCTGACATGGGAATCAATCGGTTTTTGGATCCTATCTAGTCTTCTTTGTAGCTTGCTCTGCCTGTCGGTTGTTTTAATGCCTGCCGCTCTGGGGGGGATCCTTTACTGTGCTGCCCGCACAGACCAAGATAAGGATGTGGCTTTGCGTGACTTCTGGTATGGCTTCTGGCATTTTGGACTGAGATCCTCGATTCTCGGTTTTTCTCTGGTCTTCCTAGTGGTTCTTATCATCGCAGACATCTCGTTCTACCTTAGTTCGGATGTCATGGAGGGATTCCATCCAATACTACGGATAGCGCTTGCCGGGATTCTCGGCTGGATCGGAATTTTCGGGTTGATCATACTGGCAACGACTTGGACATTCATGATTTACCAGGATGAAAACATTCCGAAGGTCCTCGGCCGTGGGATGGTTCTGACCTGCATGCATCCATTCATCAGCCTGTATCTGTTCATGAACGGAATCCTTTTATTCCTCATTGTTCTTGTGTCAATTGTGGGCATCCCCCTCCTTTTGCCTGCTCTGGGCTCTATTCTGGCGGTCAGCCATGTTGGCGCGGTTCTGGAGTATTACGAGGAGAGGGAGGACAGGAAGTTGAGGCAGGAAATCCAGAAGCAAGGTACTCAGCCCGGCTCAATCCTGAAGGAACTGGGTGAAAGGGAGAGCCGGCGCCGTCTCAGATACGACAAGGGTTGGCGTGATATTCTCAGGCCATGGGAGATGAGATGAACCTGAATTACAATGATTCGGAAACTCATGACGACGAAGTATCTTATGCCACGAAAAAGGCGCGAAGGTTATGGAATATCGCGATGTTTTCACCGTTGCTGTATCTGATGATCGCCTGGATTCTGGAGTGGAATGAGATTGTCGATACAAGTCCGGATTCGATACACCCTTGGGACACATCTGTCATCCAGGGCGCCCTCATCGTCCTCTTGTGCCTGATAGGAGCCATGCTTGTCTGGCTCAGGATTGCGCGCGTTTCTCAAATTCGAATGAATCTGGATAATCGTATGGTTGTGTTGACTCGCTGGACACGGAACTTTTTCCTGATGGCGGCAATATCCGATGTAATGGGCGTGCTGGGACTGATCTACTTTATGATCTCAGGGGAAAAATGGGCTGTGCTTGCGGGTGGGGTTGCTGCGTATCTCGGGTATCTTTTGGCATATCCCCGTGCATCTGAACTAGATCCACTCACAAAGCGTATGGGGTGAATTTTTATGGCAGGGGTTATTGTCAATCAAGTCACCGATTGGGAATGTCAGGAATGAGCGGCCCCAGTTACGGAATAAAGTCACTTGCGCGGAAGATATCGCCGCGGCTGATTGTCCCGTTGGTGGGGTCGTAAAGTATGTAATTGAATCCTTCTACCTTGCCGTAAAAAAGACCGGCGGAATAGCCCGGATATAGTCTGAGTGGGTTGGTGTCGTCCTGACGGTCTGGTCCGTCGCTGGCCATCGCCCAACGTGATTCTTTGCCAACCGGCCGGGCCCCATAATCATAGGTTCCGATGCTCCAGATCATGTTGATAGTCTTGAACGGGTCCCGCGGAATAGTTTCCAGATATGCAATGGGGGATGTCAGTGGCCTGAAAGCCCTGAAACGCAAGGCCACGGCGATTGGTGTGGGCGGATAATGGTTGTTATCCGTTGCATATGCCTCCAGCGCGGTTGCGAGAACACGCAGGTCCGACTTTGCCACCGATATCTTGGAGCGGATTTGTGCTTCCAGAAAGTTGGGCATGGCGATGACGGCTAGGGTTGCGACTATCGCAATGACCATGAGGAGTTCGATCAGTGTTAAGCCGTTCTTCTTCCAATCGGCATGCATATTCCGGTTTTCTCCAGCGGACATTGGGAGATATCTGGGGGTCTAACGATTGGAGGAATTGGGCGGTGGCCCCATGAATTTGTTCATTCTTTCTTCAATTCGCCCCTTTACTTCACGGATTTCATCGTCTGATACGCCTTTTTCCTGCATCTTTTGTATCCGTTTCTGTATGCGTGATCTCATCATTTCACGCGCCTGACGCTGTTGCTCGGGTTTTAAGACTGAAAGCATCATTTGCATTCGTGTTCTTCCCTCATCGCGGCTTTTGGGTCGGCCCTGCTCCCAGATTTCTCGAATCTCCTGTTGTTGGTCCTCAGTGAGATTCAATTCATCCATGATTTTTTGCATTCCCTTGCGACGGTCTCGCCGATTTCGTGGCGGTCCTTCAGGCTTGGGATCCTTTTGGCCGAATCCGACTGGAGCCTGAGTCCCGGGGCCAGGGTCGTGTTTGGGTAACCCGCGGGTAAACTTGGAATAAGTATTCCACCCATAAGCGGTGAGGGCCGCAATGAGAATCAACAGGCCGGGAATCCGGATTTTCTGTCCGAAACCTGGACGACGTTTCTGTTTCCCGATCATATTGACTCACCTTTAATACGGGATTTCAACGGTAAGTTATAGGGCCCGGCCACCCAATACAAAAAACAGGGGTGCATTTCTGAAAAATGGTTTGTTTGAATATGAAGATGGTCCTTATTTATGAGGATTGCATTCCATATTATTCTAGGAAAATCACGCCCACCACTGGTGGGATTGGCCTTTGTCACGCATCTCATTCGTGATCCGATGTCTCATTCATTCATGTCTTCACTCGTATATCCAAGGTTCATTTTTCATTTGTCCGGTGTGCAATCACAATCTCAACCCGCCTGTTCATTTTACGGTTTGTTTTGGTCGAGTGATCTTTGACCGGGTCTTGATCGGCCCGGCTGACTACCCGGATGTGTTTCCCGGGGGTCGCCGTATTTTCCATCAGGTAACGTCTTAAGCTGTCGGCCCTTGCGTAACCCAAACGCCAGTTGTCCGGAAACGGCATGTCCTTTACCGGTTCATTATCCGTATGTCCCTCGATGATGACTATTCTATTCCTGATATTCGACAGGATCTTCCCGACCTCTGCCAAGGTGTCCCCGGAATTTGTCGCCAGCACTGTCGTGCCCCGGTCAAACAGGTCATCACTGGCAAGAACCAGCCTGACTCCACGGTGATCGTGAATGACCCGGCAGGGGAGCTTGAGGTTTCTGGACTCCAGACGCCGGGTGATTTCATTGCCAAGCCCCATTAAGTCCCGGTCCCTCTGCAGATCGTGGCTGTTCGACTCCATCGCGCTCAATTTGTCCTCAGAGGCCTCAAGTTGTGCCGCAGACTCGGTGAGGCTGGATTTGAGACCCGTAATTGTATCCATTGACTGGTCCAGTTCAGATTGCAGCTTGTGATAATTTTCAAGTGACACTGTCCCGCTGCTGGCTGCGGCCAGTTTTTTGATCTCATCACGGGCGAGCTCCAACTCCTCGTCGGTTGCAGCCAGCAGGCCCTCCATTTCATGAACATGGCCCTTTACACCGGAAAGGTTATCCTTGAGGTCCTGGATTTCCCCGGTTGCGGCCTGCAGGTTGATGGATGACTCGTCCTTTTCCTGTTTCAGGTCCGCGATATCGTTCTGAAGGCTGGCGATTCGATCATCACGGTTCTGGATGTCAATTTTCATTTCCGCATTTTCATGGGTCAATTCCGCGTTGTAATCTTTTTCAGCCCCCAGTTTTCTTTGGATCTCGGCCATTTTGCTGCGTGCAGCATCCCGTTCGGCAATCATCTGCTGCAGGCTGCGTTCCAGTTTGCTGATCTTTAGTTCCAAGTTTAGCTTGAGCTCATGTGTGTCTTCCTGAAAAGCCTGATATTCAAGCCGGATGGATCTCAGGTCATCCCCGAGTTGTTTTTCCTGTTCAGTCTTGAGGGTTCTAGTCTGCTGCAGTTCATGTTCCTTGAGTTTGAGATCTTTGTCATGGTCCGCAACTTCATCCTCCAAGGACTGCTTGATCTCATAATATGCCTCGCGAAAACCGCGATTTTCCTCCTTGAGTTCGGATAGGGCCTTATCCTGTTCGACTGTGCGCGCCCTCAATATTTGCAACTCGGCACAACCCAGCCCGACCAGTGAGAATAGCAGAATGGGGATTGTTCGAAGCAGTTGCATGGTTGATATAGAGACTTCTGTTTTTATGATTTCTGCCGGGTTCAGTCGGGACTGGGCGAATTCAGGGTCAGATCTTGAGGGATATTTCGTCTCGAAATCCACCGGGTTCCAGGCCGGTCATTAACAGGAGGACCCATCCGCCGGAAATCTGGATTGGTTTCATTTGACCTTGAAAACCTTTGCGGGTAATAGTCCTCCAAGCCGATCATCGTCAATCAACCGGATAGATTCAAGTGTTGATTCAACAAGAACCCGCCTGTGATCGTCATCGTGTTATTGGTCTTGGATTTCTACGGGTTTACATCCGGGATCAGACATTGACTTTAAAGGTCTTGGTAGAGATGATGCCGTCCGTGAGCCACCACTCATGATATCGGTCGGGTCCTAAATTCGGGAAACCCCGGGAACCGTAGTCATTCTCAAAACCGATCAAACGCCTAGGTGGCTGTTGGTGGGTGGTCGAGAACGGTCGTTGCCAGGTGGCATGACAGAGGAGAAAGTTGGATTGTAAAGCCATGGCCAAAAAATATGTTTATTCGTTTGGATCAACGCTTACTGAAGGGCGGGGAAGTGACCGCAACTTGTTGGGGGGGAAGGGTGCAAACCTGGCAGAGATGACCCGGATCAATCTTCCGGTGCCACCCGGGTTTACAATCAGTACGGATGTCTGCACTTATTATTACAGGAATAGCAACAAGTATCCCGATGGCCTGAAGAGACAGGTATCAGGTGCATTGAAACGTGTTGAAAATGAAGAGCAGAAGAAATTTGGAGACGGGCACAATCCACTTTTGGTGTCCGTACGATCTGGCGCAAGGGATTCCATGCCGGGGATGATGGACACTATCCTGAACCTGGGCCTCAATGATGTTACAACGGAAACCTTGGCCGACAAAACCGAAAATCCCGGATTTGCATGGGATTGCTATCGACGCTTCGTGCAGATGTATGGTGATGTAGTCATGGGTGTCCAGCGTGAACGAAACGAGGCTCATGATCCCTTTGAGTATGTCATTGACTGTCTCAAGCAGGAACTGGGGGTGGAGCGGGATATGGATCTGGGAGTCCGGGGTATGTGTGAACTTGTTGATCGCTTCAAGCAACTGATACTCAAGAGAACCGGCCATGAATTTCCACAAGATCCCGATGAACAGCTCTGGGGAGCCATTGGGGCAGTATTTGGATCCTGGATGAATGATCGGGCAATTGTCTACCGCCGGAGATACAACATTCCTGCAGAGTGGGGTACTGCCGTCAATATTCAGGCCATGGTTTACGGAAACATGGGTGACACCTCGGCAACGGGTGTCGCCTTCACGCGTGATCCCGCATCTGGCGAGAGGGTCTTTTACGGGGAATACCTGATCAATGCACAGGGTGAGGACGTGGTTGCCGGTGTACGGACCCCAAAGCCGATCGCCGAGATGTCAAGGGACATGCCGGAGGCACATTGTAAACTGGAAAAAGTCAGAAAAACCCTGGAACGGCACTTTAGAGATATGCAGGATTTCGAGTTCACGATCGAGGACAACCGATTTTACATGTTGCAGACACGCAATGGCAAGCGCACAGGAGTGGCTGCTGTCAGGATTGCGTGCGAAATGGTGAAGGAAAAACTGATCTCGAGGGAGGATGCCGTGAAACGCATTCCTGCGGATTCACTGGAGCATATCCTAGCCCCTATCTTCGATACAACTGATGTCGTCCGGGCGAAGCAGGAGGGTGCTCTGCTGGCAACCGGTCTTCCCGCCGGTCCCGGCGCAGCCTCGGGCATGGTAATCTTCGATGCCGATGAAGCTGTTGAGATTGCGGGGGAAGGGAGTCCGGTCATACTTGTTCGCCTAGAGACCAGCCCGGAGGATCTGCGTGGCATGATCGCTGCTGAAGGTATTCTAACCGCGCGTGGGGGCGTCAGTTCACATGCCGCTCTTGTTGCCCGGCAGATGGGCAAAGTCTGTGTATGTGGTTGCTCGGCAATGCAAATCGATTATGCGAAAAAAACGTTGAAGATCGGTGGGCATATCCTGAGCCAGGGGGATTACCTCTCCATTGACGGGACCCTCGGCGAAGTCTATGCAGGGCGGATCCGGACCGCCCCATCGGAAGTGGTTCAGGTTCTCGTCGACAAATCGCTCAAGCCAGAAGAGAGCATGGAATACCAGAATTTCTCGAGACTGATGCGGTGGACAGACCAGTTTCGCAGGATAGATGTCCGGACCAATGCGGATCATCCTGAACAGGCTATGATTGCCATTGCTTTCGGTGCTGTAGGGATCGGGTTATGCCGGACGGAACATATGTTTTTTGAGGGTAACCGGATTTATTCAATCCGTAAAATGATCCTTGCCGAAGAAGATGATGAACGAAAGGCCGCGCTCGCTGAATTGCTTCCCTATCAGCGCGAGGATTTCATAGGTATTTTCCGTGCAATGAAGGGTTATCCCTGCAATATAAGGATGCTTGATCCTCCGTTGCATGAATTTCTACCGCACGAACCGGAGGCTCTTGTCGAAACTGCATCCCGGCTGAAAGTGACTCCCGCCGTGCTTAAATCAAGGGTGGCCACTCTTCATGAGGCAAACCCCATGCTAGGACACCGTGGATGTCGCTTGGGTAATATTTATCCCGAGATTACAGAAATGCAGGTGCGGGCAATCTTTGAGGCCGCCGTCCACGTCATGAAGGAGGACAGAATCAAGGTCCGTCCCGAAATCATGATTCCGTTGGTTGGTTTTCCCAGGGAACTAGAACTCCAGTTGGAGGTCGTCAAGCGCGTCGCACAGGAGATTCAGGAGAAGGCAGGCCGAAAAATAAATTACATGGTCGGCACAATGATCGAGATCCCCCGGGCTGCGCTGGTTGCCGATGAGATTGCGGAACATGCCGAGTTTTTCAGTTTTGGCACAAATGACCTGACCCAGACAACGCTTGGCATGAGCCGGGACGATTCCGCTAGTTTCCTGCCAAGTTATCAGGAGATGGACATCATATCCGGGGACCCATTCGTGACACTCGACAAAAAGGGACCGGGCAGGCTGATGGACTGGGCCATTCGATCCGCAAGAAGTGTCCGCAAGGGTATCAAGCTGGGCATCTGCGGTGAACATGGCGGAGATTCGGCCACCGTAGAGTTTTGTCATGATCTAGGCTTGGACTATGTGAGCTGTAGTCCGTTCCGAGTGCCTGTGGCGCGACTGGCGGCCGCACAGGCGGCAATTAAGGGTGGTTTGGTGAGGGATGCATAAAGGGATGTATCGTGAAGGAAGTCCTTGGGGTCGAAGGCTGTTGGCAAAGAGAAGCGGACTGGAAAGAAATCCCGTAAAACCGCAATGAAAACGGAAAAGAAATCGGGAGATGGATCCGCACGAAAAAACCGTCAGGAAAATATCACGCTGAATTGTGGGGATCACAGGCTCAGTTTGGAACTGAAACCCATGAAGTTTCGGGGTGCGACAAGGCAGTGATGGTTGCTGCTATTTCTTGTTCAAATCACGACTTCATGATTCAAGGGGCTTTGCCCCGGGCTTTCGAGTCAGGTAGGGGATTACCAGCCATAGCCGATTCTCTCCGCTAGTTCCTCAGGTAGTTTGGCTTCTCGAATTGCCTCTTGGGCCAGGTTGATGTCATAACCAACCCGGTGGAATTCGATTTTGTGTTCATTCAGGTCGACTGAG
This sequence comes from uncultured Candidatus Sumerlaeota bacterium, assembly GCA_964473105.1. GTDB lineage: Bacteria > Sumerlaeota > Sumerlaeia > MVZB01 > MVZB01 > CAYYNQ01. The sequence goes on from CAYYNQ010000069.1 coordinate 15,788, forward strand.
ACGAAGGATGCTTTAGGATTGCGGTCACGAGGCTGACCGACACTGCCGACGTTGACCAGGTAACGCCGGTTGTCTAGGATTTCAATCGGAACATCTTCGGGAGAGAGGGGGGCCAGTTTATCGTTGGTCTTTTCTATGACCGCAGGCTGGTGTGAATGGCCAATGAAACAAATATCCTGCTCGAATGATTCAAAGGCATTGTAGGCATCCGGGAAAGTGAGGACGTATCCCCATTTTTCAGGATCGTATGGGGAGGCGTGTGCGAAACAAAAACTTTTCCCCATGGAATTGGTATAGGGAAGCTCCCCCAGCCACTTTGTATTTTTTGGAGTCAGCTTGTCGATCGTCCATTCGACGGCGGTCTTGGCGATTTCATTGAAAAACAGAATGTCTGTCAGACCGATACAGGCATGGTCGTGATTTCCGGCAAGGGTCGGGATATCCCTCGTGATCAGATGATCGCAGCATTCGTTGGGGTGTGCGCCGTAACCTACGACATCACCGCAGCAGTAAACATCCGTGATCCCGAGTTGGTCGATGGCGCTCAGGACAGCGTTCAGAGCCTGCAAATTCCCATGTATATCAGAGAAAACTGCAATTCTTCGGGGACTCTGATCAATATTCATAATATACCTTGGCCAGTCTTGTAAGCCGTTTTGCGACGTTTACGTCTGTGCATGAGCGGCCTTTTATTTTCCAGCGTCTGTCTCCAGATCTGGAATCCATCATATGCCTGTTGGTCGTTATTCTGATAGTTGATGTATCCAGTCGATTTGTTTTACCGAGCTACTTCTTCGTGGATCTTGCCCATCAAGTTCCCCTTGGTTTTGGTTTTAAACGCAGTCCGGAGTCTTGTGAGGTTGAAGCAACCCGGATTAAACCTTTCAAGTGGGAGTGTATACTGGGAAAACGTGGACGTCAGGATAATTTACACCCCTCCTGATTTCGGGAGGGGGACTTCAGATACCAATCTAAAAAATATTCCGCTTGGGGTTCAACGACTGTGCCCTGATTTATCAATCTTATGCATAACTTGTTGATGCTATCACTCGTTTCATGTCAATCAGAGACTTTCTCGACATTCCCCCCGGTTAACTTTAGGCGGAGAGGTTAAAACCGAACAGGATAGCCTAGAAAAAGTGACTCAAAATACTGCGTGTAGGAATTCCGGTTTCTTGAGGAGGGTCTCAGCCGAATACGTTGACACTGATTCCATCTAAAATATATAGAATGAATATTCCAAGTTAGTTTTTAGGGGCTTCCTGGTTCTGGGTTCCCAAAAGAGTAGTATGCCCGTCACGGCAGGCCACCGTACAATTATCCAGTTCAGAAACTTCCAGATCATAGGGACTGATGACAACATGCCCATCATGGTGTTCGATCAGGACATATCGATCGGTCATCTCCGGCATCGAGAGGGTAAGAGTTCCTCGAGTATTGATTTTCACGAGATGCGTCGGGAAATGTTCGCGCATGAGGATAAGGGTCCCTCCGGCTTGGAAAATACCTCAAAGAAGGCTAGCCGGATGTAATCATTAATTTTTTTTGGCCATGAGTTTCCGGCTCCGATATATCTTATCGGCAAACCATTGATCCGGGATAACCACCAGCCCCATCTTTTTAGACAGATATCTTTTGCCGGATGCCGGGTGATAGGATAAATTAGCCCTCCTATGGGTTACTCCATTCATTCAGCCACTCTTGGGGATAGTTGTGATATGTATCGGTATTGGGGGGAAGCCCACCCCAATCACCCCCTCAGACCAGCCCAGTTTCGGCACAGGATTTATGGATATGAGGACGGTCAGGAGCTCAAGGTCCTAGCCTTGAAACGAGCTGACGGGACAGTGGATGGCATGGCCGTTGGCATTTACCCACTGCAGTCGGGTGAGGGCGGGGTGCGCTGGCTCGGAGTTCGACCGGGATTGGTGGGTTCAGATGAGCACCTTAGGCTCATTGATGAGATCTGCAGCTTTCTTATCGAGAAAGGCGCCGATAAGGCTGTGCTGCACGCGACCCCTCCGCATTATATCAGGCCCGGTATCGATCTGCGTGAAACGGCTGTCGTTTCGGCGCTGTTGACCGCGGGATGGAAACCTGATCAGACGATCATGAACATGACGCTGGAACTGGATTCGTGGGAGATGAAGCAACCCGTCATGGATTTCGGTCAATATCGGATACGGAGGGTGATCCCTGAGGACTCTTCCATGCTTGAAGAGTACCTATTGTCTCATTGGACCGATAACTGGTGTCGCGAGACCATGAACGGTCTTGAGAATGATCCAGTGTCCGTGTTTATTGCATTGTGTAGCGCGAGGGAGCATGCAGCAATTGTAGGATTCTCCGCATATGAGGTTAACCAGGTCGAAGGAAGTTTTGGCCCAACAGGTGTCGATCCGGGACATCAGGGGCATGGCTTGGGTAGGGAACTGCTTGTCGCCTGCCTAGATGACTTGAAGATGCTGGGTCGGCAACGATGTGAGATCGGGTGGGTGGGTCCCGTTGCGTTTTACCACAACTTGTCTGGTGCCCGGATCGGGCCCTTATTTTGGAAGATGACGAGAGCACTATAAGGTGGGGGGAGTATTGGGTCGATGGATTCAAACCCATCATGCATTAACAGAAGACTTGGAAGGTATGGGCCGCCTTTTGTCGGGTTTCAGGCGGGCTTCCAGAACCCAGCATAGTTTGTGGGTCCACTTGGTGTTTATGGCCGCACCCGGGGAGAGAATCTGTATTTTCATGCTTGGAATTTATTTTTATTGTTATTCAGGTTGACCCCGGGGGCGGACAGGATTGTGAATTCCCATGATCAATAATTTCAAGTCAGATTGGTCTCAAGCCCTATGCTGTGCGCGTGATGGTGATTTCGGCTTGATCAATCAATTGTTCGAGTCGGGCGGCCACACCATGCCTGGAATATACTTTATGGGCAGGGCACTTGCAGAAACCGGGCGGGAACTCGAGCGGGCGATTGCATACCTTGATGAGGCTCGACAATTGGATCCGGCAAATCCCATGGTTCCCCACGCTCATGCGCTTGCCATGGCCCGGACTGGTGAACCCGGGCAAGCAAGATCGGCCATACGGTTTTGGGAGAAGAAAAATCTACCCCACGACCTTGACCTGCTCGGTCAGGCTGCCATCACTTTCGAATTGCAGTCACGGGTTCCGGTCGACCCTCCGGCAATCCCGGACTCCAACCCCGGAAAATTGGGTTCTGCTCACAACCCATCGGCCAATCCCGAAACCGGTGAGGCTTTTAATTGTGAACAAGTTGAACTGTCTGGTGACAAAATGACACACTCATGCAAAAAGACCCGCGGAAGCCGATTAACAAGATTTTATTGGCGTTGGCGAATTTATCGGGTCCTGTGCAGGTTTGAAAAGGCAATGATCAGCCAGGATCCCGGCGCAGGTTTAAGATCGGTTTATGAGGTCATGGGCCATGGTCATGATACAGGGAGCCTTCATATGGCAGCGGGGGTGGCTTCGGAAATTCTGGATGATTTGGGCCGTGCCAGGGATCACCTGCTGCTTAGTGCCGTTCACGATTCCGCCTTGCCACATTTTCGGGCCATGTTAGGTAAGGTATATTGGCGTCTTGGCTGGGATGAACTGGCAGAGTTGTTGTGGCGAAGCCTGACCATTGAGGGACCCTATGATTTTGGTCGACATTATCACCTTGCATTGCTTCATGCCGGCAGGGGGCATGACAAGACAGCCAGTCGGGCCATTCGGACGGCACTTCAGGATTTTTTCTATGACACCCGGTATTATTATATCGAACAGGCTTGGTTACGCTGGAAGACAGCTTGAAAACGGATAAAATCATACAAAGGGCCGCCCCTGATGGATTCATGCCTTAGGTATGCATGGGGTGATTTTGAGTTTAAAATCTGGTTCGATTCATGCTTAATATCCGGTAACCTGATCGGGATCTGGCGAAAAGGAACGGGACAGTTGTTTGGCAACAGGAATCTTCTGATGAAATATCATTTTCACAAGCCCTGCATGTACAGTTATTTGAGCCTGATTGGGTTGTTTGGGGTGGTTTGTTCGATGCTTCAGCTAAATGCCCGGGCTGAATCGGCATCGGGGCTCACGCGTATGGCGAATGAATTGTTCCAGAAGAACCAGATGGATGACTCGATCGAGAAATATCGCGAGGCTCTTGAGTTGGAGCCCACCTCGCCCCTTATCCAGTATAATCTGGGGACCGCGCTTGCGGAGTTGGGCCAAACAGAGGAGTCTGAAAGGATTCTCAACCAGGCTGCAGATCTGTCCTCGGGAAGGATTCGTCGTGATTCCCTTTTCAACTTGGGTGTTTCACTTGCGGGGGAACAAGGAAGTATGCCGTCCCATACAGGTTCGTCCCAGGATATGAGGATGCCCATGACCTCTGTTTGGGAGAACACACCTCCTCCTATACCCGGTGAGGGCGGTGATCTGGCCGGGCAGTTGAAGCGTAGCCTCCGGGCGTTCCGCAAGGTGATCCTCGCCGATCCAGATGATATGGAGGCAAAACACAATTATGAAGTGACGTTGGAAAACCTGAGAAGCCGACTGGAGGAGGAGAAGGATCCGCAAGGTGAGTCGGATGGGGATGAGTCTTCCGGGGAGAATCAACAACAGGGTCAGAACCCGGAAAATGGGGATCCATCCGGCCAGAATGAACAGTCCGGGCAGTCCGAGCAACGGGATGGACAAGATACTCAACAACAAGAATCGGGTGAGACACAACAGCAGAGCGGGGGACTTGAGAAGGAATCTGACAGGCAGGGTCAGGATGATCAGCCACAACGTGGACGGGAGGAGTCAGGAGCTCGCGAGGATATAGAACAGAATCGGGGAAATCATGGCGAATCCGATACTCCTGGGAATCCTGATACGCAGGGAATGAGTCCCGGCAAGGTGCATGAGCCTCTTTCCCCGGAACAAATGGACGGCCAGCGGCTCCTGAATCTTCTTGAGGAAGCACGGCCAGATCAGTTCAAGAAGTTATTTCGTTTCCAGGGCCAGATGCGCCAGCAGCAACCTGTAAAAGACTGGTGATTCTCTCAAAACATGAAGATTCATCTCTCCAGTGGATCCTGCCGAATTTGGATGCAACGGTTTGTTTCTGGGATGCCAGAAAGATCCTAAAACTATGTTCATAAGGCTGACATATTGGCTGGTCTTTTTGGGATTGGGTTCGATTGCACATGCCGATTTGAGTTTCAGGGCCATGATCGAGCCTGACCATGTATTTCCAGGGGAACGCATGAGCTATCGTCTGGACATCGTTTCACCTTCACGACAGTCAAGCCTGAATCCTTCCGTTCCCGATTTCGGGGGGCTAACCATCGTCTCGGGGCCGACAGCTGCCACCCAGATCATCAATCGGAATGGGCGAGTCAGGTTCTATCAGTCATTCGAATGGATTTTAAGCGCTTCTGAGCCGGGCCGGTATGTCATAGGGCCGTCCGTTCTGGAATCCGATGACCGGACATACCGGACGGAGAAGACCAATCTGGTTGTAGAGCCCCAGTCCGAGGATGGATTGCCGCGGGAATTGCATGGTGAGGGTCTCATATTTGGCCAGACGGGCGATCATGCTGAAAACCGCAGGCTGCGAAACCGGCTTTTCATCAGGCCCCAGGTTTCAAACGAATCTCCATTTGTCGGTGAGCCGGTTGTTCTTGCTTATGCGCTCTATATCGATGGAATAACACTGGGCGATCGTGCGGAGTTCATATTGCCGGAAGTAGAAGGCGCTTTGGACAAGCAACTTTACCAGGCCCAGAGTTTTGAAGGCGATGAATTTACGTATGATAATGGAAAAACATTCAAGGTTATAACACTTTACCGGCATGTCGTGACGCCGACCCGACCGGGTGATCTGCGGGTAACGGGTTTCGGTTTGCGGACTTCCGTTGTCGGTTCGCAGCGTCGGCGTACGCGTTCAATGTTTGACGACTTGTTTGAACGAGGGGTGCGTGTCGAGTTGCCGACACCGCCGATCAACCTTTCAGTAAAGCCTGTACCTCATGAAGAAATGCCGGATAAATTTACTGGCACGGTCGGTGATTTCATACTGGCTGTAGGGGTCGACCGGAACGATGTGGGACTTGATGATTTGATCACGATGAAGGTCCAGTTGTCGGGTCGGGGGGCAATTGATCTAGCCAATCCGCCCACTCTGGATCTGGGAGACCATTTCTCGCTGGCTGGTGAATCGGTGGATGTCCGGTTGGCGGAATCAGTGGATGATCTGCGTGGTCATAAAATATTCGAGTATGTCCTGAGGCCGGGCAGGTCGGGAAGATTGGAACTGCCCGAACTCTCATATATCCTGTTCGACCCTTATGCTGCTGAATTCCGAACCTTGAAAAGTGATCCATTGCAGTTCAATATTGCTCCCGGCCCTGAGCCGTTTCTCGATATTCCCGACCCATCCATGTCACCAGATGGGGCAATGCACGGTCCTGTGGCAGGGGAGGTCTACCTCCGCCCGATGCTGGACTTGAGGACTGGCCGATCCGGCACGATCGTCAACAAGCCCTTGTTCTGGATTTTTCATCTGGCTGCAATCGGCATGCTTGTTGTGGGGTGGGCGATTGATAACCGGCGTTCAAAACGGGATCCTGAGCGTGAACGCCGGAGGAAGGCCTGGCGTCAGTTTGAAAAACGGATCCAGCATGTTGGCAAGGGTGTTCCCGACTCCGCCAATCTTGCGAACGCCGCTGGTGAACTGGAATCGGCCACCCGAAAATTTATTGCCGATCATTTCAACCTCGCTGCTGACGGGCTGACCCGTCCGATGATTGAGGAGCGGCTTTTTGAATCCGCCATGGGTTTCGACCAAGTCAACCGACTTTGCGAGTTGATGGATCGATGTATATCCCTGAAGTATGCACCACAATCCATGGTCCGGTCCTTCGACTTGCAACAGTGCCGCAGGGAAATGACCAGAATTTTACGCGAGGTAAAATCATGAAATTGACAAAGATCGTATCACTGCGATCCGTTCAGATTGGCCGATACATGGCGCTTGCGACTTGTTTCTTGGTTTTTCAGTTCTGCGTGCCGGGTGCCAGTGCTGCAGCGCCGGGGGTACAGCAGAGGGATCTGATCCAGGAGGCGGAACAGGCATACATTGAGGGGGATTACAATCGATCAATCGCAGCATTCGAAAAACTTACTGCACAGGTGCCTGAAGATCCCGTTGTCCTGTTTAATCTGGGAATGGTATACATGCAGGCCGGGCAAAGGGGTCGTGCGATATGGAGATACCTGCAGGGGTATCAAGTCAGTCCCCGTGACAAACAGATTCACCATCGTATACGGAACATATCAACGGATCTGTTTGACCAGATGGCTATCACGCCGATTCCCCCGCTGAACCGTTTGTATGAGTCCCTGACAATGAATGAGTGGGGTAGCCTGATGGTGGTCTCTGGGGGCCTATTCGCACTTTTATGGACCCTTTACTTCATAATACCCCCCAACCACCTGTTGCGTGTGAAAATCAGGGTGGTGGTGATATTCCTAGGCGTGATGACCTTGGTGATTTATCCCTTAGGCCTGACACGTTATTATCATGAGGAAGTCATCGTCAAGGGTGTGGTGGTCGAGGAGGAAACGGTTGCCCGAACGGGTCCTGATGAGGACCAGATCGAAACATTCGCGCTTCCTGCGGGGACCATTGTTGAGGTTGATGAGGTCCTTGGGGACAAAAAATGGCTGAAAATATCCTTTGCCGGTGGCAGGGTCGGTTTTGTTCCCGGGTCATCTGTGGAGTTCCTGTGATTTACTTGTGGTTTTCGGTCCGCGGTACAATTCGGCCATGCTGATTTCAATCCAGAACCTAAAAAATATTATCTTCAACCATTGGTTCAGTGTCGCGACGCTGGCTGCAATCGGGCTGGCCGCCTGGGCTCCCGAATCGGGCAGTCACCTCAACCCGGATGGTATGACGCGTATCCTGGTGATCCTCATGATATTTTTCCTCACAGGCTTGAATCTCCAGACCACGGAAGTGTTGGGGGGGGTAGCTTGTTGGAGAGTACATCTTGCTGTCCAGTTGTTTATCTATGGAATTTTCCCGCTGGTGTCCTGGATTCTTATCCAGCCTTTCAGGGAGATGTTTGGGAATGAACTACTGATGGGGTATATCCTGTTGATTATCCTGCCAACGACGGTCACCTCATGCGTTGTTTTCACGGAATTATCCGGCGGGGACACCTCGGTCGCCTTATTCAATGCCATATTTGGGAATTTGCTCGGGATATTCCTCACGCCACTCCTGTTTATAATGTTTCTGGGGGCCAGTATTTCGAGCATTGAGATTGATATATTGTCAATTATCACGAGAGTGGTCAGCTTGACCATCCTGCCATTCCTTGTCGGCCAAATGTGCAGGACGTTTTGGAGTGTGGGAAGACAGCCCTGGGTAAAACATGCAAACAGTGTGGGAATCATCCTGATTGTCTTCTTTTCGTTCTGCAGAACATTCGCGGCGGATGAACCGGTTTTGAGGCCGATGGCCATCATATTTCTGGTTATTTATCTCGTATTCCTCCATTTTATGATGTTGTTGCTATCCTGGGGATGGGCTTCCGTCTTGGGGTTCGCACGCGAGATCAGAATAACGGCCTTGTTTTGCTGTTCGCAGAAGACCCTTACACTCGGGTTGCCGCTGATTAGTGCGTGCTTGGAGTTCAAGCCGGCGTGGCTGGGGTTCGTGAGCCTTCCGTTGATCATCTATCATGGCATTCAACTGGGTGTTTCGGGTTTTATCAGAGATCTTTTGGTTTCTAAAGTCCGGGCGAACACATAATGTATTGATCATTGATGCCGGGAATACGATCGGGGACAGATACAGGAATCCCCCCCAATGTGTGCCCGTGCCCGGGACGTTGGGCCGACCTCACAGTGATTCAGAGTTGATTGCGGGTTCGATGAACACGATGGGGAAACTTCCCGTTGCATGCCATACATTGCGGTTCCACCAGTAGTCCGTCAGGGCGTTCAGCCGTTTTGTGAATCGGCCGTCCGGGGGGTGGGCAAACCAGTGCCGGCGCATGTCCAATAGTTTCCGGTTTCTGAATTGATACTTGTCGAGGATTGGATCGATAAATACCTGCCTGCTGATGATCAGGTCAGTGCCGGGCGACACCCGTGTGAGGTCCCCTTTTTGCTGGATGGGCCTGCAGTTGCGAAAATACCAGTATCCAGGCCAGCCGGTCTCCTCAACCAGGACCACTCTCCGCGATGACAGCGGCAGCCTGATCTGGACTTGATCGATGTCAAGGTTGCTTGCATCCTCATTGATCAGGGTCAGGAATGTTTCCTTGCCCGCTGCAGTGAATGATCCCTTGTAGGTGACACTTTTTCCTGAGTGTTTTACGGACAGGGTGTCAGTTAACAGACTCGAATCAGATACCGATGTTCCAGCATGAATCTTCAGGCTTGACCCGCAGCGAGAAGCGTCGATCATGATGAGCTCGAGTTCATATTTCCTCTTTGCCAGTGTTGGCAGGATATTATAGGCAGCGGCATTATTCAGCCTCATTGTGCCGTTCCCATCCGGGACATGTTCGGGCGTCCCCGAGTGAATTTTCCACCCGGCCATGTTCTCGGTGAACAGGGATTGGTATGGTTTTCCCCAGTCTTTGAGTTTCTGCTTGCATGTGCGGTCAAACACGGTTGGAGTGTGATTATAGACAAGCCTTTCACGCGGGTCGGCTGCGCGGTCCAGGATCAGCGGAAGGTCGGCGCGCCATGCGACCAGGTTGATCAGTATGATTGAGACGAATATCGTGAGTTGGCCCCGAAATGAGAGGCGCCGAATCAGGGGGGACCAGATCCAGCCGACGGCCATGTAAATCGGGAGTATCATATGCACCGCAAGCCACGGGACCTTCTCCCCGGCAGATGAGTATTGAAACAATGAACAGGCAGCCCACCAGCCTGTCCATGCAGCGAGAAGACGGTGTTCCTTCAATGCGATAATCGACCAAGTCAGCAGCGGGGTGAACATCAATCCCAGGGCCAGCATGCTTCCCGAAGGTTCAATGTGAAGAAATTCCGAGATCTTCATCAGCAGTTGGGGTGGCTTGTCCAGGATCATGAGAACCAGCAGTAACAGGATGAAGGACCATGAGGTTATCATAGTCACGGTCCGCTTTGGTCCATGCCCGAAAAAATTTAATGTAAACAGGGTTATCAGCAATCCTCCGGCCAGAAGGGCCGTGAGAATCGTGAGTGTTGGCCAGGTTGTGAAGTCATTGATACCATTTCCCAGTTTCGCCAGAGACGGTGGCAGCCCGTCATGCGTGTACAGTATGTAAAACGGAAGGAAACCCCAGGTCAGGAGGCTGATTGTCACCCAGGTTCCGGGCCTTATCGATTTATTGCATATCTTGAGAAGCGTTATGAACAGCAGATGGAGGATCAGGATCAGGACCGGGTAGATCAACCAGGTGGGTGTTGGGTGGTCGACAATGCCGATCCAGGCCATCCAGAGGATGAAACCTGCGAGCAGGGAATATCCATAGAACCGGAGACGGGCGGGGCGGAGCATGGCGTCAAATAGGAGGCCGGCATAAAGCAGCAACAGGACTGGGAGTTCATAAGTCATCAGGATCGGTATATGATAGTGAAGGGGGCCCTCGATGCGGTGTTCCTTGTGTTGGCCGAGCCAGTAATCCCAGCTGCCCTTCATGTTGTCGAGCCAACCCTCTTTGAACTGGGGGGCGGTTGAGCCATATATCACGGCCAGAATCATGATTCCCATAAGAATACCGAGGGTGTAACCACCGATTTTCAGGGGAATATGAGCCAGGCTTTTCTTCTGTTCGATTGAGGTGTATGACGTCACGGGCTCAGGCTCGGGTTGAATGTTCGGCGGAGTCGGCTCGGACTCCCCGGTGATTTTTCCAAAACTCGGGCGAACATATGGCGTGTCCGAAGACGCGCCTTTCAGGGAATTCCTGACAGAGGGCTTTGAATACTTGTTTTGAGAGGGTATCGGCCGCCAAGGGAGGACCGGTTTTCTCCAGAACAGGCGAATTCCGAGGCAAACGATGCCGAAAGTCATTCCGCTTGCGTAGACAAATAGAGCGTTTTCCTTGACAGCCAGCATGGCCAGCATGCCCGCCATGCCCATGATGGCCCAGAGTGGACTGGTCCTGGACCGTGTCAGCGCACGGCTCATCCCTAGCATGCCGATCATCATGACCATACAAAATACCATCTCATTGCGGATAAACCGGCTGTAATAGAGGAGGATGGGTGATGTAAACAGGATTGATGCGAACCACCAGCGGTATCTTGAAGGCCAAAGGCCAAGACAGGCTGCCATGGCAACGATGGAACAGATTGCAATGAATGTGCGCGCACTTCCAGTCGAGTCGCCCATCAGGCAATAGGTGTATCCCATTCCCAGGATCATTAACGGTCCGTGCAGGATGGGTTTGTGGGTGTAACCCGGGGGGACAAACGGCTCGATCCAGGACTTCAGGGTACTGGTGGTGTTGATGTGTATGGTAAGGCGTGTCTCGCCCGGTTGATTGGGGTCCTCCACTTCGTTAATCGTGACTTCATGGAATTTGGCGGCATCCGGGAATTTATGTTTCAGATCCTCAACGCGAATTACGGCCTCTTTTCGGTCACGAAGCGGGCTTTGGGCAGCGTTGGCCTCGGATCTGATATTCTCAAGACCTTCTTCAAGAAGTTCATTGTTGCGAATACGGTTTTTGCGTTCCCGTTTCTTCTCGAGTTTTTTGTGGTGCTGGAAGGCATACCAGGCGAACATGCTTTCATCATGCATGAGTGGTTTGCTGTCGAGATTAATGAGGCGGGGGATGGCCAGCAGGGCGACCAGTAGGATAACCTGGGACAATCGTGCGGCTGGTGAGGTCTTTTTTTTCATGTCAGCTATTTGTCAAACTCTGCGGGTCTAAAATCAAACAAATAATAGTTCTTTCCCCGGATTCCAGGGGTTGAAAAAACAGCTTTGGTGGCGGCCTTTTTCATGATTTCCACAGACCCGGAACCGTAGCGTTCAAACTCAATTACGCCGAACAATACCCAGGGCACGCCCAGGCGATGCGCCCGCATGCGCATACTGTCAACATCATCTGCCCGATAGAAAGCGTCGATTTCACTGGTCCGACGGCGAGTTGAATTGTATGCGGTTTGGCCACGCCACTGATGTTCATGGTGCTGCCAGCCCATGAGTGTTGGACGCCCTGCGAGACTGGCGACACGACCGCCGTAGTCGTATCCGCCCGGCCAGGCCTTGGAGCCCCCCCTTGCCGGTATTGCTGCCTCGAGGACAGGATCCCCTGGCGGAACATGGGCCCGAACGTATTTGAGAAGCGGCAGCTCTGACCGGTAATCGAGATTTCCTTTGTCTGTGCGGTGTTTAATAAAGTCCCATGAGTTCAGGGTCGGTTTTCGCTCCTGCAGATCGCCGATACGGGCCTGACCGATCCTTGCAGGGATTGCCCGGACCGGATAGATCATCATCACACATAAAAAACAAGTAGCAGGAATCATGGCCATCATCATGGCGAAGGGACGATGCTGCACGGATCGTACTGAAGACTGTGCGGCAAGTATCATGAGAATAATCAGGACCGGCCAGGCCGGATAGGTTAACTTAAAGTAGGAATTGTATCGTCTTAATGTGCTGTTGTCAAAACGGTCGGTGATATACAGCCATTCAACACCGATCAGCACGGCCAGGATTCCGCCGATGTATGCAAGAATCATGATTCTTTTGTGCCGGGAGGTGGAAATTAATATCATGCACATGAGCATGCCGCATCCCGACCAAGTCAATGTAGCCGCAAGTCCTGTCCCCGCATGCCATCCCGTCATTATCATCACTTGACCCGCGATCCATGGGACGATGGTTGCCCATGATCTTTTTGCCAACATGAGACATGTCGAGAACAGCATCCCCCATACGATGGGAAATCCCCACATCATGAAGAGTTCCCGAGACTGGGTCCGGAATTGCGAATCTAATACCTTTAGCGGAACTGAGGCGATTCCGACCCCGGGGGATCTGGACAGGGCCGAAGTCGCTTCACTCATCATCAAATGGATTGAGCCGCCCAGCACAAGAACAAACACGAAAACGGCACCGAGCGCGACAGGGCCTCTGCGTGGATTCAGCATGAACTGGACCATAAGAAAAAGCAGCAGCACAAACAGGGTCAAGGGGAGATTCCACATGTTGGAAAGGCAGGCAGCCAGTCCCAGTCCGACCCAAGTTGCAAAAAGCAGAAGTAAAGGGTAAATCCTCTCGATCCGGAGCAGTTTCCCGTGAATCAGCCATCGGTAACCGGCTGTCGTGACAGCCAGCCAAGCGATGAACCAGGGCAGTGCGAGATGATGAGCATGAAAATCACCGAGGATTGCACTGAATGCCGGGAATTCATCCACGATGTCAGAAATGGCCCGCGAAGGCCCCCAGAAGGGATAATGGGTCCAAGAAAATTGACCGGGGGACTGGAGCGTCTTGAAGAGATCAGTCATTGCATGTGGGTTGCCACCCCAGCAGATGGCAAAGGCGCCAATGTAGGACCAACTGTTCCTGACCCTCAGTGAATGCGCCAGCAGCCAGCAGGCCTCCCAGATCAGTGTGACCATTCTTGCGAATGCCAGGTTTATGGACAGGTCTGCCGGAATGAAACCGATGCGGGTGACCCAGCTCCAGTGAAAATGCCCCCAATAGTAATAGTGCAGCGCATGACCTGAAAACCAGTAATCATCGGGTGGCAGTTGTTCAGCATGCCATGTTGACCAGAAGAACATTGCATTGGCAAATTTCTCTGCGCCCGATGCACTGACCTGAAAAGTCATTTCAGGAACCATGCGTCGGAAACAGATGAAACCCAGAAACAGGGCCATGGTCGTCAAGTCGATACAGACATCACGGACATGAATTCCACGATAGTTTCCGGTTTGTTCATAACCTAGCCATCGTAGGATGCCGTAATTGCGGCCGCGCAACAGGAACCACCAGATGCTTGCGATTGCGAGGCTGATCCAGGCCCAGCCAAATGCGCGTGACAGGAATATTCCGTCCAAGTGAGCCAGCGCCCAGATTGGAAACAGGATAAGGAGGGAGCCGGCTAGTCTGGAGAGCACGCGGCAGACGTTACCTTCCAGTCCATTCCAAACTAGAAGGAAACGCAGCGGAAGGCTGATCAACTCAAAAAAGAGAATGATAAGGATTGCGTATCCAAAATCGGCCATGAAAGCTTTCCGAATGATCCAGTTATTGGGCCCAAGGGCATGGATGGAATCCAGCCATTGCAGACCCCGGGAGTTCATACATAGGACATGAAAGCACTCAAGTCTTTATATTTCAATGTTTAAGAACCTGCCCGCAGCACTTAATGCTGATTCAGTTAGCGGGTCCCGGATGGATGTATTACGAGTGTGAACTGTAACAGGATCAATAATCTTTACAAATTATCCCCCCTTCTTTAGTATAAGTCGGTCTCTTTGAAGTCCATGGACTTAGCCTAATGAGGCCCCGGTTATCCGGCAGAAATCACAGCATTAGGGTGGATCGTGTGCCTACTCGCATCATCCCGTTTCGTGAGCGGCTGAAGAAAAGGAAGAAGTTGATCCTTTTCATCAGCACCGCTGACACCTGTCGTTCCCCTATGGCCTCAGGGCATTTCCGGCTGTTACTTGAACAAAACCGGATTTCTGAAATCGAGGTTAGATCGGCCGGGGTCATGACGATCAGCGGTCTGCTTGCCAGCTCCGAAGCAGTTCAAGTGATGGATGGGGAGCAAGTGGACCTGAGGAGACACCGCTCCACCAAGATGACCGAGGATTTGATCCGTAAGTCGGACCTGATTCTTGCCATGACTCCCTACCATCGGCAGATGGCGTTGCGAATGTCGCCCGAAGCACGAAGCAAGACCCATTTGTTCAAGGAATTTACGCGGAGTGATCTGAACAATGTCCAGATTGCCGATCCGATGGGCTGCACTTTGGAGGTTTTCAAGAGGTGTTTCAGAGAAATCAAGTCTGCCTGTGTCAAGCTAATCAGGCATGAGTATGTGTCGGGGAATACCGCAGTTGAAACGGCCCGGAGGGCGAAGAAAAAGCAGGAATCTCAATCTGTAAAAACAGATCAATTAAAAAAATCGGCCCGGAAAAACAAGCCCATAAAGGTAGTTGGACCAGATTCATCCGGGAAATCTGGCAAGACCAGGCCATCAAAGCCCTCAAAAGTAGCAAAGAAGGCGGCGGCCCGAAAAAAAAGCGCTGCTGTTGGGACAAATAAAAACGTTTCCCAGAAGAAAACGATTGGGAAATCGGTACAAAAGGCAGTCGCGAAAAAGGCTGTCAGGAAGGCGCCCGTGAAAAAGGCTGGCAAGAAGGGCGCCAGCAAGAAAGAGGCGGTGAAATCAGGGCGGGCAGTAAAAAAGGAACTTATTCGGGGAAAGAAAAGATAGGCCGTGAAGATTGCCTTTGCAAATGATCATGGTGGATTTGAAATGCGCCGGGCGATTTTGGCGGCTTTGGAAAGAAGGGGCGTTCAGGTGGACGATTTCGGTGCGACCGATGAGACCAGCATTGATTATCCGGATGTCGCAAGGCAAGCCTGCGAATCGATCGTTAATGGGCGGTCCGAGCGCGCAATCCTGGTTTGTGGGTCCGGTATTGGAATTTCCATAGCGGCCAACAAAATCAAGGGGATACGATGTGCGCTTTGTCATGATGAATATGACGCCGTGATGTCACGAAAACATAATGATGCGAATGCACTAGCCTTGCGGGGAAGGGAGTTTGACCCGGAACAAAACGTCCGGATCCTGAATGCATGGCTGGATGCCCAGTTCGAGGATGCCGAGGGTAGGCACACACGGAGAATTGGAAAAATCAGGAGTCTGGAGGAGTAGGTAATCTCTGGATTTCATGGCAACGGCTGACGGGTCGTTTGTTGTGGACTTGCCGATTTCAGGTGGGAGATGTCGGCTGTGCCAAGCCCGCTTGGCTCGAGGAATCTTTAATATATCAATGTTTGATCATATCCATGCCCAGGATGACCGGCTTGCGCAGGCCATGTGCGCTGAACATAAGCGCCAGTTGAACAAACTGGAACTCATTGCATCGGAAAATTTCGTGTCACCCGCTGTTCTGGAGGCGGCGGGATCAGTGCTCACACACAAGTATGCCGAGGGTTATCCTGGCCGGCGTTATTATGGAGGTTGCGAGCATGTTGATTTGGTCGAACAACTCGCTATTGAACGTGCCATGGAGCTCTTCGGGGCCGATCATGCAAATGTTCAGCCGCATTCAGGATCCACGGCCAACCTGATAGCCTATCATGCCCTTATAAAACCTGGTGACACGATGATGGGCCTAGACTTGGCTCACGGCGGCCATATGACGCATGGGCTCAAGGTCAATTTCTCGGGATTCAAATACCGCATCGTCAGTTATGGCCTGAATCAGGAGACAGAATTGATTGATTATGATGCACTTGAAAGATCAGCTTTGGAGTGCCGCCCGGCCCTTATTGTGGCCGGATACAGTGCCTATCCCAGGGTGATGGATTTTCCAAGGTTTCGTGAAATCGCCGATAGGGTTGGGGCTCTTCTGCTGACCGACATGGCCCATTTTTCTGGTCTAGCAGCCGTGGGGGAATATCCCAACCCAGTCCCTTTTTCAGATGTTGTGACCTCTACGACGCACAAGACACTTAGAGGGCCCCGGAGCGGGATCATCCTGACCGGCGGGGATTTCAAGAGCGCCGTAGACAGAGCCACGTTCCCCGGATTTCAGGGGGGGCCACTGATGCATATCATCGCGGCCAAGGCAGTGGCCTTTGCAGAGGCCTTAACACCGGGTTTCAGAGATTATCAGAAACAGACCCGCATCAATGCACGTATTTTGTCCGAAGCCCTCCAGTCCGAAGGTTTCAGGATCGTCTCGGGAGGTACCGATAATCATCTCATGTTGGTTGATGTGTCCGGCTTTGGGATTACCGGGAAGACTGCCGAACAATGTTTAGATGATGCTGGCATCACGTGTAATAAGAACATGATCCCGTTTGATTCTCGCAAGCCGACGGTGACTAGTGGTATTCGGCTTGGAACGCCGGCCCTGACGACCCGAGGCATGAGCGGTAGCCAGATGAGGACCATCGCACGCTGGATTGCGGGTGTTCTTCGTGATCCGGACAATCAGTCCCTAAAGGATTCGACTTCCGAAGAAATCCGTGAATTCACGGCCGATTTCCCCCTTCATGTTCCGGTGAATGAGCAGGGACCCGTCATAACTTGAATCTGACGCGGACTGGGGTGGTGGAGATAATGCTGCATATTTTTCCCGGCCTTATCCGGTTTTTGAGGTGGTTTGCATGGGCGTTCCTTATTCTTCCGCATAGTTTCATGCTGCAGGGGCGGGTATCTGCCGAGGAGGAGGCGGCCCAATATCATTCCTTGACACGGAAGCAGGTCGAAGCACTGCTCGTGGATCCGTTGTCTGCAGACCCCGAAGTCGCGAGCATGACTCATCGAAGGGTTTGGCTGGCGCATCAGGGGGGTAATCATGAGGCATTTCGCAAGGTTGCCATCGAATTTGAGAGCATGGGTGCATACTACGCATCCGCCGAGTTGTTGTGGTTTGCCATTAGGCTGACACCCGCCCCCAAAAAGTTCAATACGATGATGGTCAAGATGAATGACTTAGTCAAAGAGAGCCAGGCTCTTGATGAGGAACTGGACAGTATCGAACAGTTGTGGGGAGCCGGTCGGAGACAGGAGGCGATCACAGACCTGAAAAAAATCAGCAGGGAACATCCCCGTCTTGAAAAACCTCATTTTTATCTGGCCCGCTACCATTATGAACAGTATGTGTCCCGTGAAAATACCAGGGTTGACCTGATGGATCGTGACCTTAGAATCAAGATCTTCAGGATTTGCTATGAGCAACTCATGTTGACCCTTGCCCTTGATCCTCTATATGACCGCGCCTATTATTACCTCGGACGTATCCGGGATATACTTCACGATGAAGCTGGGTTCATCGAACAGACGCAGTGGATGTCAAGCCGGAGCCTCAGCTTCCGAATCAATCTGCAGCCGTCATTCTCCCGTCTTCAGGAGGGTGAGATCAGTGTTTGGAATTTCACCGAGGCCGGAGAGGGTTTCGAAGAGGTGGGGGTTTATCCCTACGCGGTTTTCAGTTATCAGGCTGCGATGCGAGTGCCGGGTGTGGATGATGATGTTAAAGCGCGGCTAAAAAATAAGATCCGTCGGCTGCTTGAGAAAAAAATCCCGCTGGGTTGAATATGGGGGCAATGTTTTCCTCAGGAATCCCCCGTGACCCGTCAGGAACTGTCTGGGTTCAGGGCCCGTCTTGCGTTGCGGCCCTCAAGCCACAATCTTTCCAGTTCAGCATCGAGTTCGGCCGGATCCTTCATCTCCAGGGCAGACCTCCATTCTCGGAGCACTACCTCACAGGCGTCCAGACGCCGGAGAATCAAATCCTTGTTTTCAGAGAAAATTTGTTTCCAAGTTTCTGTTTCGGCTGCTGCGATACGGGTGGTATCACGCAACCCGCCTCCGGCAAGACTGCGTATGAGATCCATCGAGTTCGTTTCCCTGCAGATTGACTGGATCAGGGCCGCGGCGATCAGGTGGGGCAGATGGCTGATCCCGGCCAGCATCTCGTCATGTTCCTCCGGCGACAGGACAAGGACATTGGCGCCGAGCGCCCGCCAAAATTCCCTCCCGGTTTTCAGTGCCTCCTGTTTTGTGCGGGATGTTGGGGTGAGGATACTTGTCGATCCAGTGAAGAAGTCCCCCGTAGCGTGTTCAACACCCGAGTTTTCGGAACCTGCCATTGGATGTGATCCGATGAACTGAATGTCTTCGCGAAGAGTCGACTCAGCCTCGTTGACCAGCCGGTGCTTGACGCTTCCTACATCTGTCACAAAGGTCCCCGGATTCAATAGTGGTCCAAAGATTCGGAATGTCCTGCGGATTTCCCGGGGAGGCACGGCTAACAGTAGTGCATCAGCTTGGCCAAGTACCTGTTCCGGATCCGTCGACAGTTCGTCGATGGCCTCAAGGATCCTTGCCCGTTCGAGCCTTTCCGTCGAACGGCCCAGACCTGTGACCCGTTCCGCAATCCCGGCCTTTTTGACGGCCAAACCCACGCTTCCGCCCAGCAGGCCGACTCCGTGGATAACGAGATTTTCAAAGCGTGGTGTGGTCATGGATTATATTAAGTTGGCCGGCTCGCGTTTTTTCAGCACCGGCCCCTGATGCGGGCTGCTGTCAGGCCGGTATTCCGGGATCTCCCTCGTCGAGAATATATCGAAGCCGGCAGAATATGAAAATCAATTCTGATCGGCATAATAAATATCCGGCTGATCTGGGGCGGGAGGAAATCCGAAAGGGGTTGCAAAACAGGACCTGAAAGATAGAATATCCCGTATAAACCCCTCAGTGTCCTTCCCTGAGCGACCGGTCCATCAGAATACATTGGGTGCAATCAGGAGTCGAGAGATGAGTGAGCAAAGTAATGAGGCGACCACTGTCGAGGATGAGCGGGAAGAACCCGCTTCCACGGATGAAGTTGGCCAGAATCAAATAAGCCTGGATCTAGAGGCACTGACACAGGAAGGCCGTGAAAAGGCCGAGAAGGAATTAAAACGCAAGATCGAGGATCTTTCCTATGCACTGGAAAATGAGGAGGAACGTCCCGGATCGCTGCGCGTGATGAGCTTTGTGCTCGAGAATGATGTTTACAAGAGGGAAGAGGAGCGGATGCTATCAGATCTCAACCAGGAGATCACCTTGCCTGGATTCCGCAGGGGGAAGGCCCCCCTGAATCTTCTGCGCCGACGGCTCGGTGATGAAGTTGTGAAGGAATCAATATCGTCGGTCTCCACTAATGTCCTGCGTCAGGTCGTCACCGGCGAGAAGCTGAAGCTTCTCTCGAAGCCCAAGGTGACCGACTATGATCTTGAATACCAGGAGGGAGTGAGAGTCAGGCTGGAAATTGAAATCGAGCTTGAACCCACTGTTGAACTGAAGGAATACAGGGGGATTGAGGTTGATGTCGAGACAGATGAATTTAGTGAAAGCAGTATTGATGAGCGGCTTGAAGAGCTTCGGCGTCATAATTCCGTTGTGGAAAATGCGGGTAAAAACGCGAAGATCAGCGAGGGTGATCGTATCGTAATAGACGTGGAGGTCACGAGTGCCAAGGGTGAACGGCTGGCTCATCTCTGCCAGTCAGATCAGGAGCTATGGAATTACATGAGCCAGATGCCATCGCCCATCTCGGATAAACTGACCGGCACAAAAATCGGCGAGAGTATCGAGGCTGATATCGAAAATAAATCAACTAATCGTAAAGGTGATGAAATTATCCATACCGATCATCACACGGTAACCGTCAAGGAAATCAAGAGGGACAAATTGCCGAAGTTGGATGATGATTTCGCAAAGGATCTTGGCGATCATGAAACTCTGGAGGATCTTCGTGATGCGATCCGGGGTGAATTGAGTGAGAATTCCGATAAAAACCGCCGGACGTCTGCCGTTGCTGAAATCTGGAAGAAAATTAGTGAGTTGAATCCGGTCGATGTTCCTCGAACGCTGATGGCCCAGCAGCAGTATAGCATGATCATGCAGGACAATTACCAGTTGCAGCGTATGGGGTTAAGCCTAGACCGGGTCGTCCAGGATCCCGAACGTTATCTGACAGATCAGCAGAGTGGCGCCGAGCAGAGCGTCAGAATCGGCTTGTTGAACAGTCGACTCATGGAAATCGAGAAACTTGCGGTAACTGAGGAGGAGGTCGAGTCCGAGATCGAGCGGATTGCTGAGGAAACGGGAAGAAAGGTGCTTGCAGTGCGTGCCCGGTTGGAGGCTGATAATGAACTGGATGAGTTACGGAGCAGCCTGGTGAGCCGCAAGGTCGGCGATTTTCTGATCGAGAACAACAGCGTGAAGTATGTCGCTCCCAAGAAGCAGGACAAGGCTGGGGGGGAAGCCTCCGGCGGGGACTGAGAAGGTCCCGATTGTAATCCGGACCGGGGGAGTTTTGTCTTATCCGGCCCACGGAGAATATGGAGTCAATCAAATGGTTGTAGAGGCTAACTATTACGTCCCTTACGTGATTGAACAGAATGAACGTGGTGAACGGTCGTACGATATTTATTCAAGACTCCTGAAGGATCGAATTATTTTCCTCGGGACGGAAATCAATGACGCGGTTGCGAATGTCGTCATTGCCCAGATGCTGTTCCTTGAAAGCGAGGATCCGGACAAGGACATTAATGTCTATATCAATAGCCCTGGCGGTTCGGTATCTTCAGGCATGGCTATCTACGATACGATGCAGTTTATCAAACCTGATGTGGCAACAACCTGTGTAGGACAGGCAGCATCTATGGGTGCGGTATTGTTGACTGCAGGGACCCGGAGGAAAAGGTTCGCACTGCCCCACAGTCGTGTGATGTTGCATCAGCCCCTTGGCGGGTTTCGCGGCCAGGCTTCCGATATCGATATCCATGCGCGCGAGATTTTGAAGATCAAGGAGGAGTTGAACGGTATCTTGGCAGATTGCACCGGCCAGCCAATCGGTCGGATTGAGACGGATACGGATCGTGATTTCTTTCTGCGCGCGGATGAGGCGAGGGAATACGGTGTCATCGATGCTGTCATTGCCGACAAGAACGATCTTGAGAGCAAAAAATCTGGGGATTAAACCATTCGGTTAACATCAGGATGATTTTCTGACTCAGGTTGCCGAATTGGTGCGTGAGGTCCTGACACCCAGTTGACGCAGATCCTCGAAGAATTTTGGATAAGATTTTGCAACATGCTCGGCCCCTTTGATCGTCAGGCCCTGCCTGCAGCGTGTCCCGACGATTGCCAGAAGCTGGGCGACACGATGATCACCCCTTGAATCCACCTCGATGCCGCCCTCAAACCCGTTTGGCTGGCCCGTGATTTCGATCCAATCCGTTCCCGATCTGCCTTTCACGCCCAGTTTGGAAAGTTCCTCAAGGGGTTCCTCGATCCGATTGCATTCCTTCAGCCTCAGGTTGGAAATATTTTCAAGTCGGCTTGTCCCTCCGGCAATGCATGCTGCGCCGAGCAACACGGGAACGGCATCAGTGGCAAGGTCCCCATTAAAATGAAATGGACTGAGAGTGCCATTGCTGTGGATGATCCATTCATGATCCTGCTTTGAGGGGAAGCTGCAGCCCATTGCCTCAAGGCATGAGGCCGCACGACGTTCTCCCTGTGCATCGCTGACCGGGCCATAGAGCGTGGCCATGCCTCCACATACCGCCACGGCGGTCATCAACGCCACGGTCGATGGCCAGTCCGCGTTGATATCCGCCCGGATTGATCGGCCCTGCTGGGAACCCGGTACACGAAAATTCATGGCTTGGAAATCAGCTTCAATTCTGATTCCGAACCGGGCCGTTGACTCAAGTGTCTGATCGATCAGCGGACGTGATACGAGTTGGGTGGGACGTCCGGAAGAATCCCTCTTGATGCGGATAATTGTGTCATCTTCAAGGCAAGGTGTAAGATAGAGAAGGGAACTGAGAAACTGTGAACTCCGAGATGCGTCAACGACAACCTCTCCGCCCTTGACCCGTTGCTTTCCGCCCTTGACCCGGATTGGGAGGCAACCATCGGGTCCGGTGCCCTCGGCCTCAGCGCCAATTTGCCGCAAAGCATCCAGGAGATCCTTGTTCGGCCTGCTGCCCAGTGATTCCATATGTTCGGTCACAAATTCGACTTCGCCATCAACCAGGCAGGCCGTACCAAGCAGGAATCGCAGGACGGCACCTGCATTGCCTGGGTTCAGGGCTTCACGGGGCCGGACCGGTTCACCAGCCACGCCTGTGATTTCCAGACGATTTGCTTTTTCCTCGATGCCTGCACCCAACGCGCGACAGCAGCGGATCAGCGCCTTCGCGTCATCATTCGCGGCCACGTTTCCAATTATTGATTTCCCTTCTGCAAGTGTGGCGCCGAGAACCAACCGTAGTGTGTAGTTCTTGGATGGCGGTAACGCAACATATCCACCCAGTGGACCGGAGGGGTCAACCTTGATTGAAATGGACTCATTTTGTTGGCAGGATCTGGTCATATCACCCTTTTGTTTTCTGATTCATCCCAGTCTTCCGAATTGACGGTCCAGGTGTTCGCGCGTGAGAATCAGGGTTGTCGGTCGACCGTGGGGGCATCGCAACAGTTCCGACGTTGTCAGCAGTTCATCAACCAGTTTCTGCTGTTCCTGTGGCGCCAAGTAGTCTCCCGATTTGACGGCGCTGTGGCAGGATGCCCTTGCACAGATTTTCTTCCGGGTTCTTTCCAATTCTCCCTCAAGGTCACCCTGGCCGATATCGTCAAGCAAGTCCCGCATGAAGGACTCAACATCCAGATTCTCGAAAATCATCGGAATGGATTGAACAATAAATGTCCTGTTTCCGAAGGGCTCAATCTCAAACCCCGTACGGCCTAGCGGGGGGATCAGGTTTTCCATGACGGCCTTTTCCTCCGGGGCAACCTCTATTTGGTGGGGTACAAGCTGCGTCTGCAGTTCGACGGCCGAGTTCTTTGCGTTGAACTGGTTCATCATTTTCATATACATGATCTTTTCATGGGCGGCGTGTTGGTCTATCACGATCATTCCTTCATGACTGGCGTTGGCAATGACATACGTCAGTGCAACCTGAGCCACGGCCTCCGGTTTGTTGGGTAATTCACGCAGCCTCTGAATCAGTGTTGACTCATCCAGCTCAGCAGTTTTGGCCTGTTCTGATCCACCCGACGATAGGGGTGTTTTTGTTGCACTCTCCGGTTGGGGGATCTTGGTCTGGAACCCGAAGCGCCGTCGAAAATCCGGCTGACTATCCACAGGTTGCATTTCGGGTGATATGTCCTCGGGGTGATCCCGGGCCTGATATTTTGGATGCCCCATTCCGGGCTGAACTCCCTGGATATTTCCATCCGGGGCAGGAATACTGAGTGTTGGTACAATCTCCGCCTCCAGGAGAGCCTCCTTAACAGCCCTGTGCACTGAACCGCGAATGAGGGACTCATTATGAAACCGGACTTCCTCCTTAGTCGGGTGGACATTAACATCAACTAATTCCCCCGGCAATTCGACTAACAGAGCGCACTGCGGGTATTGCTGGGTCATCAGCAGTCCGCGGAACGCTTCTTCCATGGCGAAGGTCACGGGTTTAAAGATAACCGGACGTCCATTGACAAAAAAATACTGGTGTCTGCGGTCGCGTCGTGTCTTGCTTGGGCAGGTTACGGCCCCGAGGACCCGAACATAATGGAGTGTGTGGTCCACCGATATCAGTTCCGATCCGTATCCAGACGGAAGCACCTCGGCCAATCGGTTGATCAACCCCTGGTTCTCAGGCAGGTTCAAGTAGGGTTTGTTGCCCCATCGTACCGAAAATCCGATATCTGGCCGGGGCAGACTCTGCCGAATGATAGTCTTCAGCATGTGGCCCCATTCCGCCGCCGCACTCTTGAGGAATTTGCTGCGTACCGGGGTGTTGA
>CAYYNQ010000070.1:0-13338 GCA_964473105.1 uncultured Candidatus Sumerlaeota bacterium
GCATTGGCCTGTTCTGCAGCTCTTGCTGTCGTTGCCTCTGCTGCGATGGCATTGGCATTGGCAGATTCCGCAGCTCTTGCCGTTGTTGCCTCCGTTGCGATGGCATTTGTATTGCTGATGATGTCAGCACCCTCAACACCGTCCACCGTATCGGCATCTCCTGCCTTCAAAGCTGCCCCGACCGGTGTCAGGCGCGTGCGCGGTGACAGGTCCTCCCCATCGACGTTCACATTCAGCAACACCGAGTCGTTCCCGAAAACCGATCCCGGAATCTGGTTATTATCATCACCGATCAGCGTGTCATAGATGCCATCGGCGTTCGGCGTCACCGAGTCCGTGTCACTGAAGCCCGCCCCCCCCAGCTGGTTGCCGCCGGTCTCTGCATCCCAAAGCGTGAAGGTCACGTCCACCGATGTCGTTATGGGCCCTCCCGAAGCATCTGTGAGCTGGCCCTTGTAGCTGATCAGGCCCGGGACACTGAACGCCAGAGTCGACATCAGGGGGAACACCCCCAGAATGAGCAGAACGATACGGTATGAGATTTTCATGAAACTAACGCTTTCTTGGACAAGATGACAAACTAGTGTATGACGTTATGATACTGAATCGTGAAAAAGAATCAATGAAATATTCCAGAAGAGATCAGGCAGATTATCGGATCGACAGCGGCCTGGAAATCACTGTGAAAAAACTTCTGTTGTCGTCGGATGGATGAAATTACATGTTGTGATTGGCCCGACATGACTCGATACTTCGTTGATGCATGATGTCCGCGAGTCAGGGATATTGTTCCTGCAGGAGGCATTCCCGCATGATGTTGCCCCAGAAGTTCTTCCAGGTTGAAATTGTTCCCAATGCCCTGACATGTAAATTCCCTGTTTCAGGATTTCACCCAATGGTCCTGTTCCTGACCTGTTTCCTGGGGTTGATTGCCAAAAATGGGGCGGCTGCGGGAAGTCTGACCCCCGGCGTATCTGAGGTGATGATTCATCAGGAGATCGATGGAGTGATGGAGGATCGTCGGGTCCTGATCCAGGTTCCCGACCCCCTGGAGGCTGAAAAATATTACCCGGTCGTCTTTGCGTTGCATGGAAGCGGTGGTTCTGCCCAAACATTCACCGGTCAACTCGGCCATTGGGTCAATGCGGGTGAATTTGTGGGTGTTTATCCGCAGGGTCATCGCAATACGTGGAACCTTGGGCCCGAGTTATCGACCGCCGACGACCTGCTCTTCATCAACCTGATCATGGCGCAACTGGCGGGGTATGGACAACTGGACATGGGACGTGTTTTCGCCATCGGGTTTTCAAATGGAGCGGGGATGGCGCACCATATCGCTGTCCATACGGACCACTTCCTGGCCATCGCAGCCGTTGTTACGCCCCTGCTGGTGGGTCATGAACCGCAAGAGGACACCCCTGCGGTCAGTATCCTGCAGATTCTGGGTATGCTTGATCCACTGATTCCCTACGATGGCGGATCGGGTGTGCTGGGTCATGTTTTCCATGGAGGCGAGGAGAGTGCGGGGATATGGGCGCTGCATAACGGGTGTCATCCGCAGCCCGACTCCATCCTGACCGATGACGGGAACATTCGTCTGGAATATTCCGGTTGTTCGGGTCAGGTCCGGGTCGTACATTATGGCGTGACCGGAGCCGGCCATTCCATCCCACAGGATCTGGAGGGCGGCCTGATCGACCTGATATGGGATTTCCTGGACGGCTCATCCCGGTTGAAGCAGTCGGCCGCCACGGCATGGAACCGGCTGGATTGATGCCTGATGCGTCAGAGTTCCCGGGCGTGATCCAGCCGGGGGACAGGAAAACCTGATGGTAGAGATTTCGACAACAGGATTAACCAAGGGGAAGTTGCATGGATATTTTTCTTTACGTCCGGTCGGCAATACGATTTAAATGACTCCCCCATTTTTCAGGCAGGTTTTGTTCAGGAACCATGTTGACCAGTAGTCAATCCAGGAATCGGGTACGTTTTGGCATTGCCATGCTTGCCGCCATCATCCTGGCCACTTTCTTTGGGCTTGTCCCGGCCCTTCCGTTGATAGATTAGAGGATGATGTTCCATGGGGTCGGGAATCCATGGATCATGGTATCTTAACATGAGATATTTCCGGTAAAGTCAGTCTGTCAAAAGTTTCATATTTGTCGCAAAATGGGTTCCATGATGAAGAATTATTATCCCGATACCTTTCCAGGCCGTTTCCTTCGGGGATTCACGCTGATTGAACTGTTGATTGTGGTCGCGATCATCGCGATCCTGGCGGCGATTGCCGTCCCCAATTTTCTCGAGGCCCAGACCCGGTCGAGAGTCGCGCGGCTGCTGGCCGACATGCGCAGCACGGTCACGGCGATTGCCTCCTATCAGGTGGATAACAACGCGTATCTGAACCCATGGTGGCCCTCGGACCCGTATCCGGAGCCCATGCACATGAACGGGGCGTTCATGAGCCTGGAAGGGGCCACTGCAGGGACCCTGAACCGTTGGGCACTGGACCACCAGAATGTCGGGTCCCAACTGACCTCACCGGTTGAATACATGACGGCATTGCCTACCGACCTGTTCTGGACGGTTTTCCTTCAGGGTCTGCTTCCGGACGATTCCATAACCTACGGTGAATTGGCAACGGTTGATGTCAAGGTTGCATCCTGGCTTTACTGGGGCACGAACAACCGACAGGCGCAGTGGGCGTTCAATATTCCGTCAACCGCTGTCTTCAACGTGGATTATGTCATGCAGAGCATCGGCCCTGATCACCAGATCAGCCAGGGTTCATCAACCAATTCCAATGTCTATGACCCGACCAATGGCACGGTCAGCCCCGGAGACATCTTTTATTTCGGACCGTTTGGATTTACCGGAGGAGTCAGGGGCACCTGGAACATCGGGTCGCAAAACACCCCGAGCCCGTGAGAGGAAAGTTTGTTCTGAATGAACCCGAAGATGTTTAGTTCGGGTTATTTTGTCAACGGAGTTGTAAAGTCATGAAGATCTTCCCAGCATATGCCTTCATCATCCTTCCCCTGTTGTCGGGTTTGACCGTTCAGACAGCCCGGGGGCAACTTCTTGATGAGGAATTCTCGAGCATCAGTTTTCCCCATTCAGCATTTGACCCAAATGCAACGGAAGGTCTCCTGGGCGTCAACAGCGATTCCCTCTACCTCTCCATGACCAATTCCTGGAATTCCCTCTATGTAACCTCGGACGATTCCTGGGACCGGACGAATGGAAGCGGCAAGGTTCTCCAGGCCACCTTCTTTGTTAAGAGCCTGTCGGATGGGGGGACATTGGTCACGTTCTCCTTGATCGACTTTGCGGGAATTCCGAAAAGGTCCGTGCCGAAATCCCGGACCCCCGCGATAGTCGGGCAATCGGCATCAACCGACATTCGACTGCAGGACGGAATCCCCCCGAAGCCAAAAGGCTGGCTGCGGGATAAAAAATAGTATCCCGGCATATCGGGTCAATATTCAGTAGATATCCGCATTTGGCGGCACGGAAGTCCTACCCATGACCAGTATCGAAAACCGTCCGTTTCGTCCCGGCGTCCGCGGTGATAGAACTCATCTGCCCTGTCCCGGGGCGCTCACGCCGATATCGGTCCTGGTTGTGATCTGTCTATTCCTCACCGGTTGCATGTCCTGGAGGGAACCACTGGATGTCGACCGGGTGCTTGATCTGGGGGCCATGGAACCCCGCGGTGAATTTTATGATGCTGTTGTACCGGATACGCTCGATCTTGCGGAAAGAGGCAGACTCTCGATCAACGTACTCACGCGCAACGTGGATCCAGCCACATTTTACGGTGTCTACCAGAGCGTTTATCTGCTGCAGGAAAAATTTGAGCGCAAGTCCCTCACGTGGAACATCCTGCCCAAGCACACCCGGACGCTGCCCATGCTGCGCGCCATGAATGGCAGTCGTGACAACCTCGGGGTGGAGTTGAGCATGCTGGGGGCCATGCTCAACCACGTCGACGAAAATGGACAGATGTATTACCCCTTTGACGGGGAGGCCCCGCCCATGGGGACATCCTACCCCCAGACCAATGCCCAGTTGATCTTCACGATGCTCAACAACCATGCACGCGACGGAAATCAGCATTGGCTCAGGTGGATTGACCGGGTTGCCTTGGGCCTGCATGACAGCGTTATTCGCGTGGAGGACCGTGCCTTTTACCCCATGCAGAGCGGTATCAATCGCGAGGGCGAATGGCACTTCATGAACCATGATGGTGAAATAGCGATTCCCTATACGCCACCCGATGAGCCCGAGTCTGATCAGCAGGGGCTTGAGGGCGCTGCCAAGAGCGACCAGGTGCGTGCCATCAGCGCTCTTGTGAAACATTACGAGTTGATGGGCAACCATGATTCACTGGAGCTGGCCGGAAGGCTCTACAATTTTTGCATGAAGCCGGGGATGTGGATGAATACGTCCAATCAGGGATACCCGGGGAATGAACATGGCCATTGGGGTGGGCACATCCATAACAACTGCCAGTGCATGATGGCCTTCCTGGACCTTGCCTCGATCTCAGGGAACAACTGGCTTCGGCAGTTCGTGCGTGAAGCCTACGATCATGGCAGGCGTTATGGGGTGATTCGCATGGGCTGGATGCCCATGTGGACCCGCCCGATGAAGTACAACCGCCCGGAGATGCTGCTGAATGTGACAGAACCCTGTGCGCTGGCAGACATGATCCTGGTGTCGGTCAAACTCAGCGATGCCGGACTGGGTGACTATTGGGATGATGTGGACTCGATCATCCGGAACCACCTGATCGCGCAGCAGGTTGTCGACCTGGACCGCTGCATGGAGTTCACGGGGGCAAAACCCGGTTCAGGGCATGCCGATATGATCAGGGACTACATGGGCGGGTTCGCCATCGGCGCCCCGACCCATTTTGAGTGGTATATGCCGGCCTGCTGTACCGTCAACGGTGCCCAGGGGATTTATTATGCCTGGCACGGCATCACCCGGTTCGATGCCGGTGTTGCAACCATCAACCTTTTCCTGAACAGGGCGTCGGCCTGGATGGATATCGACAGTTACCTGCCCTACGAGGGCAAGGTCGTGATGCGAAACAAGCAGGCACAGACCGCAATGATCCGTGTTCCGGGGTGGCTGGGGAATGAGCCTGTCGCCACATATGTCAACAACCTGCCGGTGAAACCGCCGAAGGCAGGCCGTTACCTGATGGTCCGGGACCTCGAGCCGGGTGATGAAATTCGTTTGGAGTTCGGGATCCTGGAGGCAAGGGATTCCTACCAGCTGGCCGGCGGGACATACGACATCGATTTCAGGGGCAGTACCGTTGTCGATATCGGGCCCCGGCCGGCCGGAACGGACAAATACCATCTGTACCAGCGCGACCACATGAAAGCCGGGAGGGCGGCCCCCATGCGAAAAGTCGGGCGATTCGTTGCAGACAGACTGATCCCGTTGGGTACATACTGACTCACCCGAAATTTTGGGAAGGAAACCGATTTCCATGAAGAAGAGACCACGCATCATCCTCGCGATTGTCATTGTGATCCTCATCATTGATGTCGTGACACTCGCGATCATCGAGAAGGTTTACCGCTCGAACCTGTATGAGGATCTGGTCAGCAAAAAAGACGCCCGAACGGTCTATGCGTTCACAACGACCACAAGCCCGCTTTACCAGTACGACCCGGTGGCCGGCTACAGTTATGTCCCGGATGCGGATGTCAAATTCAGATTCTACAGTTCGGACAACCGGTTTCTCCGGGAGACCACATGCAAGGTGAACAACATGGGTCACCTTGACCCTCGCGATTACACGGTTGAAAAACCCGCGAATGAGTACCGAATCGCATGTATCGGGGATTCGTTCACCGGGACGCCGCAGAACGAAGTCCAGTGGTCATCGGCCCTGATGGATGTCTGCAACGCCGATGATGAAATGAAACAACTGGCCGGTAAGCCGCTTATTCGTACCTATAATTTTGGCCTTGATGGGACCGGGTTTGTCCAGTGGCCCGGGGTTTATGAAGGCAAAGCAAGGCAGTATCAGCCGGACTTGGTGATCGTTAATTTCTTCTGGAACGATATACTGAGGGATTTTATTTACCGTGCAACGCTGCCGATCAAGTCGGATCTCGGAGAATACTCGGTCATGGTGGCCAGTAACACGGAACCGGTCGACTTCGGCAACTATGACGTGCGTTACGGTTGCTCAATCGTGACGGCCCCGAGCACCCTCGATGATCCCGATCGTGCCGCGGATATCAAGCGTGAGATTTATAAGGCACGTATCGACGGGTTGCCCTGGGAGGGATTTGGCCTGCACTGTTTGTCACGTGTTTTTGGGAATCAATCACGACTGGAGTCGATAATGAGCCCGGTCCCGATGTTCCCGACGGAGGAAGAGGCCATCCAGGCAAGTGCCGAGGCTGTTCGTGAAATGAAACGCCTTCACCCGCATGTGATTGTCTTGTCCCACCCCTCGATCCAGGAATGCAAAAGCGGGAAGCCTTCACCGATCATCGCAAAATTCCAGAAGGAGCTGAGTGAGGTCCCGATCATCATGATGCTCGATTATCTTCCCCTGGACAGGGGAGAGGATGAAATTGAAAGCTGGTACAACCTGCCTCATGATGAACATCCCGGAAACTATGGGTGTGAGGTTTATGGGCAACATGTCAGGGACCGGGTTGCGGAATACTTAAAGACCATCTGAGAGCGGGAAAAGGCATGTCGAAATGAAGTTATATTCCGGTTCCATCGTGTCGGTATGTCTTTGCCTGGCATGCTTTGTGTATTCTCCGGACACGACCGCCCGTAGCACATCAGGGTCGCCCCCATTCGAGATCGATGAGGTTCTCAGCCTCGACACGATGCAGCCGCGTGGGAAAAGCTGGAAAGCCACGGTTCCCGATACCCTGGACCTGGCTGAACGTGCCCGGCTTTCCATCAATGTGCTGACCCGGAATGTCGAGCCCACGAAGTTCTACGGTGTATACCAGGGATTCAAGTATGATTCCGAGCCGCCCGAACTATGGGCACTGACCTGGAATATTACGCCCAAAAACGCCAGGACCCTTTCCATGCTGCGAGTCATGAACGGCAGTGACTTCAACCTTGACGTTGACTACGGGATGATGAAGGCCCTGATGAGTGAGATCCGTGAGGATGGGCAGATGTACTATCCTTTCGACGGTTCATCGCCTCCAAGTGGTACTTCCTACCCCCAGACCAACGCCATCGTTGTTTTTGCCATGCTTCACCACTACCAGCAGAGCGGAAACCGTGCTTGGCTGAAATGGATCGACCTGATGTGCAGGGGCCTGAGGAGCGCCGCCATCGAGGTTGAAGACCGGGCCTATTATCCAATGCAAAGCGGTATCGCTCCCGACGGTTCATGGCATTTCATGCTGGGTGTTGACCCGGTCATTGCCTATAAGCCCCCTGATGAACCGACATCGGATCAACAGGGTCATGAGGGGGCCGCCAAGAGTGACCAGGCGCGACATATCAGTGCATTGTTGAAACATTATGAACTGACCGGGGACGAGGCGTCCCTGGAAATGGCCCGCAAGGTCCACAAGTTCTGCATCAAGCCCGAGATGTGGGTTGATACAAGCGACGAGGGTTATCCCGGGAATGAACATGGAATCTGGGGGGGTCATGTCCACAACAACATGGAGTGCCTGAATGCATTCCTTGATCTGTCCATGGTCGACAGGAACGACTGGCTGAAACAGTTCGTCCGCGAGGGCTATGACCATGGGGTCCGTACCGGGGTGCTCCGCATTGGCTGGTTCCCGGCCTGGGTGACACCCTGGAAGTATGAGCGCCCGAGGAGCCTCCACCAGATGAGTGAGCCCTGCGGTATAGCCGACATGGTTGTCCTGGGTGTGCGACTGTCGGATGCGGGCTTGGGCGACTATTGGGATGATGTGGATTATATCGTGCGAAACCACCTAGTTGGCGAGCAGGTGACAAGCCTTGAACAGCTGCGTGAGGCGGTCAGGACCCTTGATGCCGATGACTCGCATGATGACATGCGTGAACGTTTTGTCGGTGGATTTATCAACTCAAAATGCACAATGTCATACGTCGGGAACACCCTGCCCGGTTGTTGTTCAGTGAATGGAGCACAGGGGATCTATTATGCATGGCATGGCATCACGCGTTACAGCCGGGGCGTGGCAACCGTGAACATGTTCCTGAACAGGGCCTCGGCCTGGATGGATATAGACAGCCATCTGCCCTATGAGGGGAAGGTTGTGATGAAGAACAAGCAGGCACACACTGTCCTGGTGCGGATCCCCTCCTGGGTTGAAAAGGACAGCCTTCAGTGTTTCGTCAATGATCATGAAGTCAAGGGCGTGATGGTGGGTAGCCGGATGATGATCCAGGGCCTCGGGGGGGGAGATGTCATCCGGGTCCAGTTCCCCGTTGTTGAAAGCATCGATGAATATACCGTGGGTGATGTCAAATACAGGTTTGAATTCAGGGGCAGTACCGTTGTCGATGTTGAACCGCGTGAGGATCATCCCCATGCTATTTCACTGTTCAACCGTGGTCACCTCACGGGCAAAAGGGCCTCGATGCGCAGGGTCGAAAGGTTTGCCGCTGACAAGCTTGTTCCGCTGGGGGCTTACTGATGTCAAGACGCCCCGGGCTTCCTGTTTTTATCCTGTCCATCATCCCGTCCTGGTTGTCACTGTTGTCAGCCTCCGATTCCCTGAAGGATGAACTGACAAGCATTGATGCTATTCGCCCGAGGGGTGAATGGATCGATGCCGAGGTCCCGGACACCCTGAGGCTTGCAGAGCATGGCCGACTGGCCGTGAACTGCATGACCGCCAATGTCGATCCCGGTAATAATTACCTGGTGTTCCAGGCGTTTGATTTCTGGGAGAAGCCGCCCGTTGCCCGCCAGCCCAGTGGACTGCATTCCAAGAATTCCCGTGCCCTAGCGTTGCTCAGGACCATGTGCGGCAGTGAACAGAACCTGGAAATAGAGTCCGGGATGATGAAGGTCCTGTTCAGCAACAGCCCGTTCATGGTCAAGCATTGGTACAAGCGTGACCCGAATCCGGCCTGGCGGGACAGAATCGATACTTTCATCGACGGCTATAATCCGAATTCATCCAATATTGTCCATGTTGAAGATCGTGCATTTCACCCCCCTGAAAGCACCATCCTCCCGGATGGTACGTGGAAATTCATCGGTGGCAACCAAGTCATCCCATATAATCCGCCTGAGGAACCCCAGGCCGACCATGTCGGCACGGAAGGCTGTGTCAAATGGCACCAGATCTGGTCATTGCGTGACCTGGTCGGTTGCCGGCAGTTTTCAAATGATCGTGTCACGCATGAACAACTGCTCAAGTTTACCCGTTTCTGCATGCGTCCTGAACTCTGGGAACAAACCCCGGACTGGGGGAATCCCGGGAATGAACACGGGATCTGGGGCGGACATTTTCACGGCGGGACGGGTTTCCTTCAGGCCCTGCTCGACGTGGGAAGGGTTGAGCATGACAACCGTATCAAGCAGATTGTCCGGGAGGGTTATGACCATGCCCGGCGCATGGGTAACATCCGCTTGGGATGGTTTCCCTGCTGGAGTTCACCCGAGAAATACAAGCGCGGCGGAATGCTCAAGCAACTCTACGAGGCATGCGGGACAGCGGACACGTTGATCCTGGCCGTCAAGCTGACCGATGCCGGGATGGGGGACTACTGGGATGACGTGGACTCGATTGCGCGCCGCCTGGCCGTGTTGCAGTGGATCGAGGAGGACGAGATGCTTCGCAAGGCCGGGGGCAGTCCCGAGTCGGATGCGCTGGTCAGGCGTTTCGTGGGCGGATTCGGGAATGGCGGCCTGGCGTCACGTATTTACCAGACAACCGGCTGTTGTTCAGCCAATGGTTCCATCGCACTTTATTATGCCTGGGAAGGGATCACGCGTTTCAGCCAGGGCGTGGCGACCGTGAACATGTTCCTGAACAGGGCCTCGACATGGATGGATGTCGACAGCTACCTGCCCTACGAGGGAAAACTCGTCCTGAGAAACAAGAAAGCCCACACGGCAATGGTGAGGATACCCTATTATGTCGACCCCGTCAGCATCAGGTCATCCATCAACGGGAAAATGGCAGATCCTGTCCTGGCAGGACGCCACCTGATTTTTCGGGGCCTGCAGCCCGGTGATGCAATCTTGATTGAGTTCCCGCTTGAGGAGACAGTCAGTCAATACACAATCGGCGGGGTTGTTTATCATCTCAAGATGCGTGGTGGATCGGTGATCAGGCTGTGGCCGCGTAATCCGCATCCTGAGCTTGTTGCCTCCTACAGCGATCATTACATGATATATGATCCCAAATATAAAGATGTATCCGAGGCCCCATTACGGAAGATCAGCAGGTTTGTGCCTGACAGAGTGATCGCCCTGGATGATTTGTAGTCCTGACCCGCAACGGATGTGCTGATGCCTGAAAACCGGAGAGAGTTCCTGAAAATATCCGTGATGCTTGCAGGCGCAGGCGTGGTCCCTGGTTGCAGCCGTGTGTTCTTCCCGGAAAACCCCGATGGCCGGGTGTATTCGAATTCCCCGAACATTCCGGCAACACTCGATCTTGCCGATCATGGCAGGATGGCCATCAACGGAATACTTGGATCACTGAACCCGGACGTGGAGTTCGAGTCGGTCTTTTATCACATCCTTGATGTGCATCCCCCCTATATGCTGCACTGGAGCACGATGGTCAGCGGGGTGATGCCCAAGTATATCGAGGCCCTGCCGATGTTGCGCACGATGTCGGGCAGCAGGCAGGATCTTGATATCCAGGAAGGCTTTCTTCAGGCGATGCTGAGGAATGCCGAGGACGATGGTTTGGTCTATGACCGGGCCGACGAGACCCGGCCCTGGAATGTCGGCGTGTATTATGGCCGTCCCGACTGGAATGAGGATTATGCGAACATGGCCGGTAACGGGCGCCTGATATCCGGTTTCACGTTCTGGCACCAGTTGACCGGTGATGACATTTGGAAACGTCTGGCGCGGCGTAGTGCCGAGCGCATGCTGGACCTGGTGATCGAGGAGGGGGACTATGCATACTATCCCAATCCCGGTCTGGGGAATGACTTCAGTTATCCGCGGGAATCAGGATGGATCACGCGTGATCCGCCGGAACGTTCCAATGAGGGTTTCGAGGGCGCAACCCTTTTTTATCTGCTTCAGCCTGTGAGGGGGTTCATGCGTTATTACCAGCTCAGTGGTGATGAACGCTTTCTCGATGTTTCCAGGAAGTTTGTCAGGTTTGGAACCCAGCCAAAATTCTGGGGTGCGGTGAATGATATGAAGCCCCCTTCAGGTGCGGAACGCGGTCATTTTACCGGTCACTTTCATGGGAGACTGGCGGCATTGCGGGGCATGCTTGATTATGCCGTCCTGGCCGGTGACGCCAGGGTTCAGTTGATGGTACGCGACAGTTATGAATGGGCACGCCAGCGCGGGATCCACCGGTTGGGCGTGTTTCCCCATACCTATGAATATACCGAAGGCTGCACGCTGGGTGACATGACCTGCCTGTCAGTTGCGTTGACCGATGCCGGTCTGGGCGATTACTGGGACGATGTTGAGATGTATTCGCGCAACGGCCTGATCTGCCTGCAGGCGACTGATCTCGATGAATTGAAGCGTGTCTCGGAGGCGGGAAAATATCGACCACCCGAATCAAATTGGGGTGGTTTCGCCGATTCCCGGTTTGGTGGAAACAACAGGGGCGTGCTGCCCAAACAGGAACTCCACGATCATGTCCTGAAACGTGCGATCGGGGCATTCGGTCACCTCCAGGGGGCGCGATTCCAGTTTCCGCTGATGATGGCCTGCTGCACGGCAAACTGCAGCCAGGGACTCTACCACGCCTGGGAGGGTATTCTTCGAAAAAGCGGGCGGGATGCCGTTGATGTCAACATGTGGCTAAACCGCCGCTCTCCATGGCTCGATATCTGGAGCTGGCTGCCTTACGAGGGGCGGCTCATGCTTTACAACAAGGGTATGACGAGGATAACCATCCGCAAGCCGGCCTGGGCAAGGCCCTCACGGATCCGTTGCCGGGTCAACGGGGTGGATGCAGTGCCGGCATGGTCGGGAAACCGCATGCTACTGACCCAACTGCGGGGGAATGAGATTATCGAACTGGAGACAGAGGTCACGCGTGACAGGGGATCCTACACGTTGGTCAATCTTCATGCCCCACATGAATCAAAGGAACAATACACGTGTGAGTTTCATGGGCACACGGCAATCAGTGCCGTGCGAATCCGGGCCGGCCGGGATCCGGGTGAACCCTATTCGGAGAACCTTGACTGGTATCGATTGTTCAGGCGTGAGCATATGAGGGCATCACACGCGCCGATGAAGGCGATGCCGGCTCATATCCCCCCCCAACGGATCATCAAATGCACAATCACCTGAACTGATCCACCGGGCTGGGTCGAGTGCCATGCTTGTGTCGTTCCCGGGCAGGGGTTCCTCGGGGTGGAGGAGATGGGACCATGGCAACACAGGGACAGTCTTGTGATCACCATGTGTGTGAAGCGGAACCTGTGGATAATCGACCTGCAGGAGCATTGTCGGGACATGCGATGGACTGGAGGTCTGTCGGCATTTCTGTTGTCCTTGACCGCATGGGAGTGGATTCGGCATGTCCCTGTCACGGCCCGGGATAATATCGAACCGGGTTTTAATAAGTGTGGATTCCGGGAAATATATGGGGTATATCAACCCTGATCCATGAAAGGATGTCATGTATGCCTGAAAAGCCCCTTGCTGGAAAAAAGATGCTGACTTTTGTCGGCGAGATTTATGAAGACCTCGAGTTGTGGTATCCAGTCCTGAGGATGCGCGAGGCCGGCATGGAGGTGGTCATTGCCGGACCTGAGGCAGCCGTGATCTACCAGGGCAAGAATGGTTACCCCTGCACTTCCGATGCCGCGATCCGGGACATGGAGGAGAAGAGTTTCGATGCGTTGCTTGTGCCGGGCGGGTTCATGCCGGACAAGCTGCGCCGGGATGAGAAGGTCAAGCAACTGGTCCGTGATTTCGATGCATCGGGCAAGCTGATTGCAGCGATATGCCACGGGCCATGGATTCCAATCTCGGCGGGTGTTTATCGTGATGTGTGCGTCACCAGTTCACCCGGGATTCGTGACGACCTTGTCAATGCCGGGGCGGTCTGGGAGGACAAGCCGGTTGTCATCGACCGGCATTTTGTGACCAGCCGCAAGCCCGATGATCTTCCTGATTTCTGCTGCGCAATGCTGCGGGTCCTGTGTCAGGGATGA
>CAYYNQ010000071.1:0-48297 GCA_964473105.1 uncultured Candidatus Sumerlaeota bacterium
CCACCCGCTTCACCGCCTCCAATCAATTACAATGCATTGCTTTTGTCCAGTAAACTCTGGTCTTTCCGTCCGGCAACGGCGGTCAGGACCCCGGATGATGGACGAGTGACAGCCCATCGCCCCGCGGTCATTCGCACAACCCGCTGTGTCCTTGACGGCCCGTGTTCATCCATGTTGTTGGCTGCGGGTTTTCGACGACGATTATGTCAGCGGGGACTTGGCCTGCGAATGATGAAGATAAACATTCAATATGGATTGCAGGCGCGCGATGCTGTCCGGCAGGCCGCCAGAGCGGTTGCGCTCCAGCCAGATCCGCTTGTGGTCCTCGATCAGGCGAGTCATGTTTCCTGCAAGCCATGTCCGGTCATCTTCCGGGAGCTCTGCCGCGGTTTGCCCGATACACCCCGAACGGAGACGTGAGCGGCCAAGATAGCAGGCGTGTTTCATCAGCGCTGCCACGTGCATGATTTCATCCTTAACCTGCATGGAGTCCGGGCAGATCATCCTTGATCCGGACAGGCTGCCTGTCAGGCCGTCAATCAGTTCCTGGGTTTCCTCAAGGGTCCTTTCATCCAGTCTCCCGTCATTTCCCGTTTCCATGGGTCGACCCGTTTCGTAAAGCATCCTCCATATCCACGACTGGTTGGGAACGGTTATTTTCGCGTTGAGGTATGCGTTGGCGAGTCCCAGGACGACAGGTCCCGTTTTACCCGACTCGTCATGGAAGACGTGGGTGTTGAGGGCAGGAGCCATGTCAATGTCCTCGTTCGCCTCGCCGGCCCAGGCCATCGCCGCGCCAAATGCAAAACCCGGCCATGAAAAGGGGGGGGTCTGCCAGTGGCCGTGATCACCCCAGTCGGTGACCATGTAGCCACAGGCCCCGTTGGTCCGGCCGGAACGTGCCGCCGAGACAAGGTTCATCCTGCAGTTATCCCAACGGCCTGACAGGGAGTTCCATGTTGAGGTTCCCGGACAGACATAAAAGGGCACACCGGCTTCCGCGAAGCGTCCCGTGGTAAGGTCGAACGGGGAATCCGCCTCGTAACCCCAGTCCAGGGCCAACAGGTGTTCGCGGGGCAGTTCCGCAATCAAATCGGGATGATTCAGGATGATGTCACCCCAGAACATCATGGTATGATCGTGTGACCTGACCAGTTTATGGATCTGCTTGAGGAAATCCAGATAAACACGCCCGGTCCCGTCGCCGCCTGCGACCTGTCTGCTTTTCCCTTCGCCCAGTTCAAATGTTTCATCACAACCGACATTCAGCAGGCGGCTGTGAAAATGCGGGAGCAGATCAGCATACAACCCACGCAGGAGGTTGAGACTGCCCGGTTCAAGGGGGCACAGGGTGCCTGCCGGCCTGGATTCCCGGCAGCACCATTCGTTCAGATTTCGTGGTGTTCCCGACCGCTCGGGTGTTTCTGCAAGGGCGGCATATGCCTTGTGTTGCAGCCATCTTTCCATGTGTCCGAACGAGTTCTGGTTTGGAACGAGTTCGATGAACCTTTCCGCGCAGTAGGCATCCAGATCCAGGATCTGCTGTCCGGTCATCGGCGATGCATCACACCAGATGTCCGGGTGCCGGTAGTAGGCAAATGTGTGTTCCGTATAAAGCTGCAACTGGTTGATCTTAAGTTCAGACAGCAGATCAACCGTTGCGAAAAGTGTCTCCATCGTGGGCACCTTGTCACGGCTGATGTCAATCATGACACCCCGATGCCGAAAATCGGGCCAATCCTCGATTTTCAGGCACGGGACCTGTTCCGTGTCGATGCACTGGCGCGCAATCTGGCGCAGGGTCATGGCGGCATGGTGCGCCCCGGCGGGATCATGACAAGCGATGTCAATTTGTTCGGGTGAAATGTTAATACGATACCCTTCTGGTTGGGTGACGATTTGTGGTGAAAGGAAAATCTTCAGTGCAATATCGTCATCCGGTATCACAGGGGAGGCCGTGAGTCCGAGGTGGATGCCGACCTTGCCGATTTCGTGCTGGATCAGCCTGGCTGCCTTCAGCATAGAGGGGTGAATGGTATTCGCCAGGTGGATGAACCGACCGGAGTGAAAGACGTGACTCCCCCCAAGGGTCACGAGTGAACGGGGACGGGGCAGGAGAATGGTTGATGGTGACATGGCTTCTTCTGTTCTTTTACAGTTCAGGTCGTTGCTGATCGGTATTCAGGTAACAGGCTCGGGTTCCGGTTGCCTGTCAGCGCTGGTATAGAAGGCTTCCAGGACTTCCAGGATATTACGCGTTGGAGCCTGGTGAAATTCACTGGAGGGCAGACTGTTCAGGAAC
Source organism: uncultured Candidatus Sumerlaeota bacterium (assembly GCA_964473105.1). GTDB lineage: Bacteria > Sumerlaeota > Sumerlaeia > MVZB01 > MVZB01 > CAYYNQ01. The sequence continues at coordinate 2,303 of CAYYNQ010000071.1, forward strand.
ATTCTTCCATATCGTTTGGTGGCAACCCGCCGGTCACAGATCAGGATCGCCCCACGGTCGGTTTTGCTGCGGATCAACCGGCCGAACCCCTGGCGGAAACGAATCACGGCCTGCGGGACGATCAGGTTGTAGAAGGGGTCGAGGCCCTGCTTGCTCAGGGCCTCGATCCTGGCCTCGGCAAGCGGCTCACCCGGCACCCGGAACGGCAGTCGAGTGATTGCCAGGCAACTCAGTGATTCACCCTGTACATCAACCCCCTCCCAGAAGCTCGAGGTGGCAAATAGGACCGACCCGATATCCCGGCGAAAAGCCTCGGTCAGCATGCTGCGACTGGCCTGGCCCTGTTTCAGGCAGGGGTATCCTTTTTTCTCCAGAAGGGGCGCAAGGTGATCGAAGACCCGGTTCAGGCGTGAATATGCCGTGAAAAGGATGAAGGCTCTGCCCCGCGATAAATCCAGGGAGTCCGCGAGGAACGGTGTCAGTTGTCCTTCAAATGATTGATCGGTTGGCTCGGGCAGGTCCATCGGGATGCCGACATAGACCTGACGGTTGTAGTTGAAGGAAGTCTCGAGCCGCAGGGTTGTCAGCACGCGTGCAATAGGCTTGGGGTCGGGCGATTCCTCAAGGTTTGTGGCGGACAGTGGTTTTCCCAGTTCATCTTGAACAGGCGGATCTTTGGGGCTGATCGGATCGGGGTCTTCAATGTCCCCGGGTTCGGGGATCCCAACGGGGCTGTCCGGGTCGGTATAGCCGATGATGCCAAGTTGCAATGGATCCGATGCGCCGATCTGCCTCAGGAAGTAACCGAATTTCTGCTCGACCGTTAACGTTGCGGAGGTCAGGACAACACTTTTGAACCGGCGCAGGATCTGGTCACGGATGTGTTCGGATATATCGATCGGTGCCGAGCAGTAACTCAGGAATGCCTGCCTGCCATTGGGCCTCCGGCGGTACTCGATCCAGCGGCAGTGGTCCTCGCTGCTTCCCATGAAACGAATCAGTTTCTGGGTGATCTGGTCGATCTTGTGGGTGACCGAGCGGAATTCGAGGATGGGGCTGGCTATCTCGCTGTCGTTGTCTTCGAGCAAGAACCCGAGTTGCCGGACCACGCTGTAAAGACCCTCGAGATAATCGCGAGAGGCTGCAAGCACCTTGCGCAGGGGGATGACGACCTTGTCCTCCCAGAGCGGCGAATTCTGGATTTCACTCGTGATCCGTTTCTTCAATTCCAGGGGTTCCTGCAGGGGAGTGCTGGTTTCCGACTCGAGGGCTTCACTGAGCATTTCAGCAGCTTCATCGACCAGATGCCTGAGCCTGGCATGTCTTTCCGGCAATTCCAGCGCCAATTTCCTTAACAGTTCATCCTTTTTTGCCGGCGAAAGGGAATATTTGTCCTCCTGGACGCCCGTTGTCAGGAAATCCAGCAGGCCGGCCCCCGTGCGGGTATGCCGCATACGCCGCATCGTGAAGAAAAATTCATTGCGGCTGAACCGCAGGCCAAAATGCCCGGTCGCGGCCTCCTCCAGATTATGTGCCTCGTCAATGATGATCCGGGAGTAAGGCGGCAGCACGGCCGTGTGTTTGTAGTTGTCTGTTTGGGCCCGGACAGCCAGGTCGGCAAGCAGCAGGTGGTGGTTGACGATCAGAATCTGGGCACGTGCTGCACGGCGCCGTGCATTGTAGAAGAAACACTGTTGGTAGGTCGGGCATCGTGCACGCAGACAGTTGTCCGCCTCGGACATGACCTTTTCCCATACGTCCGGATCGGGACTGAAGCCCAGATCCTCGAGACTGCCTGTGCCGGTCGGGCCTGTCCAGGTCTGGATCTGGTCGAGTTGCTCCTGCTTTTCGCCCATGTCGAGGAAGTTCGGGTGACTGCGGATATATTCCGCCCTGCGACGGGAAAGGTAATTGCCCCGTCCCTTCAACAGGGCGGCGCTGAAGCGGATATCGGAAATGTTCTGCAGCAGAGGCAGGTCCTTTTCGAGAATCTGCTCCTGGAGGTTGATTGTCCCCGTCGAGATCACGACGCGCTCCTCATTGCGCACCGCCCAGGCCAGCGCCGGCAGCAGGTATGCCATGGATTTTCCGGTGCCCGTACCTGCTTCGATGACGGCAACTCCATCCTCGTTGAACGCCCGGGCCACGGCCTTCAACATCTCGATCTGCTCGGGGCGGTTCTCGTAGGCATCCATCCGTTCTGCGACCCGTCCGCCGGGCTTCAGCCAGTTTGTCAGCTTCTCGGCATCGATACGCCTGCGTTTTGGCGGAGTGAAAACCCGGACGACAATGCGAACCTCGGTCACCTCGTTGTTTATGATCCAGGAACCCGCCCCGCGACTGCCAAGTTCACTGCTGACGCCGATGTCGGCGTTGGAGGGTTCAAGTTGGCCGGACGGATGATTGTGAATCGCGACTTCACCGGGCCGGACGTGATGAATAAGCGCGGGCACGGCAGCCTGGTTGCCAACGGCATAATAATCGACCTCGGTTACCTGCATGCGGTCGTTGAGTCGTCCGATGAAAAAGACTTCTGCGCCATTCGATGCGTCGATACGTTGGCGCATCTGCTCCTGACAGTCGGGATGGATAAGGCTGTCAACGGGCGGGTCGAGCGGTTCAGTCCGGGTGAGAGTGCTGCTGTTGTCGTCCTGCGACATGAATTCAATACAGTCCTCTGTGTGTGGAAGTCAGGAGCGGGATGGCGGTGTCAGGGTGCCCTGTGCCCGGGGCTGGCACGGGATAGGTTCCATAAAGTAACACAATCCCGGCCCCTTGTCATTGGGAAACATGCGAAAAAAAAGCGAATGTGCAGGCGTGCTCAATTTCCGCTTGTCAATGACTTTAACATCTGGTCGAATGGTTGAGAACAGCCGTGTTGGGTATGCCATGGGCCGCATGGCTTTTCCCGGTCCGGTCGACCTTTCCGATGGAGGTATTTCCCGCCTTCCCACTTATCATATTCAGTTATTTTTCGCTTGATCGTTTGTTGTCCATCAAGGACTGCAAAGTTCCGGTTACAGCCGTCAAAACCACTTGACCGCAGAAGCTCTCTACCCGCAGGAGGTAAAACGATGGAAGCGATTACCAGTCTGCCCGGACTCAAGGAAGTTCCGCGCAAGAAGTTGTTTTATAAGATCCAGGAGGTCGGCCGCATGACCGACCTCAAGCCCCATGTGCTGCGTTACTGGGAGTCTGAATTCAAGGAACTGAATCCGGACAAGGATGATGCTGACCAGAGGCGTTACCGCGTCAGCGATATCCAGGTGGTGCTGGCTATTCAGAAGCTGCTCTATGAGGACCGGTTCACGATTGAGGGTGCGCGCAAGCGTCTCAGGGATGAAATCCGCCGGGTGCGTAATCATGGAAAAAGCGATCCGGCGAAGGCCAAAAATGCCGGCTCAAAACCGATCAAGGCCACACCTGTCCAGACTGAAATGTTCAGTTCTTCGACAGCCAAGCTGGATAAAAAGGGCATGAAGCGGGTTGGCCAGACACTCAAGCAACTGCGGGGTGAAGTAAACGACTTGCTGAAGATGGTGAGCTGAGTTATTGCCGTTTTTTTGATGGCGGTTGTGTGCCCGTGATTGTGTTTGCGCAGCTGATAATGTGCTGTTCTGAACGGCCCAGTGGGAAATTTTTGTATTCTTTTATCCTCAGGGTTTTTTCCGCGCGAATTGTCTTCCGGCCAACGATGTATTACATCGGAAAGATTGAGTCATCGGAATGACCAGACAGCGGAATAAGGCGACTATATTCCTTCTTGCGGCGCTACTCGTCTATGTCGCTGTGGAATCGGCTGTTCGTCTTTACAAGTACGATCTTGCGAAGTCTGGCTTCCATAACTTCGCCTTCTCGAACTCGGATGTGCCCCTCTACGTTCTTGATGAGGAGGTGGGTTTTCGCTATGCCCCTGATGCGCGGTTGACCTGGAGGTTCTATGATGTGGAGGATCGACTGCAGTGGGAGCAGGGGGTGGGCGTCAACAACGCCGGTCAGATTGCGTCCTGCGACGTGTCGGTCGAGAACCCGGCCTCGGCTTTTCGGATCGCCGTCCTGGGGGACTCCTTCTCGGCCAATACCTTCCATTCCATCACCTGGCCGATGGCGCTCGAAGACATCCTGAACGAAGACGAGGTGCTCAAGGAGATGACGGGCCAGCCGGAATTTGAAGTGCTGAACTTCGCACTCGACGGTACGGGTTTGGATCAGTGCCTCCGCATATTTGAGAGCAAGGTGCGGCGTTACCATCCCGATATGGTGATTATCAATTTCACTTCAAATTCACCCTATTATAAGTTTATTTATCGGGACACCATCGCCGTCGAATCCTCAATCGCAAAATACGCGATCACGCTGGCGAGCCCTACGCTTCCGGTCACGCTGGGTAATGATGACTGTCTCTATTCCAAGGTCATCGTTGGAGCCCCGGCGATCCTGGAAGACAAGGAGATGATCGGCCAGATCAAGCGGGAGATCCATGAGAAGATGATCGGGAGGCTGCCCTGGTTCTCTTTGTATCCCGAGGCGTTTGCAAGCGCACTCGGCGGCCGGTTCGGCCTGACTCCCCGGCTCGATTTCAATTGGAACAGAACCGTGAACAATTACGACACGATGGAAGAGGCGGTTTCAAACAGCCTGAGTGTCCTTCGCGAGCTCACGGAGCAGCATCCATCGGTCCTGATCCTGAACCATCCCCTGGTCGCGGAATGCCATGACAGGCAGCCCCAACCGGTGATCCGGGAAATGATCGCTCAGAGCGGCGGCTTGGAAATCATCGCCATGGTTGATGCCATGCCGCCCGCTGCCGGCAAGGAGGAGATTGATCAATGGTATAATCTCCCCTTCGATCAACATCCGAGTGCGGCGGGCAACGCGCTCTACGCCAGGAAGGTCCACGAGAAGGTTCGAGACCGATTGATCAAAGACAAACCGGGCCGTTTTCGCCCTCACACAAAGCGATAAGCCAAAGTGAAGGCAAAGACGATCATTATCCTTCTCATTCTGGTGATCGCCGCTGGAATCTTCTCGACGAATTGGAAGAAGCTGGCCGACGACTCGGCGCCCATCTCGACGCTCAGCTTCGAGGAAGTCGATCGCAGGGTCCGCTCGAGATACACGAAATCTGAGGCTGAGCGTTACTCACACGAGCTCAAGGGAACGAGGGTCCGCTGGACCGGTGTCGTCAAGGACATTGATGAGATGGGCATGGTCTATATCGCGGTCGCGGGGGTCAAGCCCAACGTCAAGTTTCATATAAAGCAGGACCGGATGAGCGTGCAGGAGCGCGGCCAGGAGGTGATGTTCGTCGGGACGATCGAGAAAGTATACATCGTCGAAACCTTCCCGCCCATGCCCAACACGCACGTGCTTCTCAATCACGCAATGATCGAATGAGTGTCAGGAAATCAGAATGATGAACCAAGTCGTTTAGGAAAGATATGAATGTCTGAAACTGTTCATCTCGACCCGCCGTACCCCTTCTGAAAAAAATGGGCTGTTCGGCATTTGGGTTTGACCTTCATGCCCCCGCTCATCCATATTGGTTTGCCATGAACGGGTCAAATCTGGACGACAACGGCGGGCAGGTTTTTGCACGCACCCCCGGACGGGGTTATTTCATCGTTGTCGAGGGAATCGACGGTACGGGGAAGTCCACGCTCGTCCATGCACTAGCATCTGAACTCGGGAAGAAGGGCCGTGTTGTGCTCGCTTCGGCCGAGCCCACACATGGCCCGCACGGTGTCCGTTTGCGTGCACTGATGCAGCGGGGCCGTTTTGCCGTCAGTCCGTCCGAGGAGCTTGACCTTTTCGTTGCCGATCGCAGACAGCATCTCGATGAAAAAGTGATTCCAGCCCTGGACCGTGGTGAAACGGTCATTCTCGACCGTTATTTTTACTCCACAATGGCTTATCAGGGCGCCCGCGGCCTAAATCCGTCCGATATTCATCGGATGCATCTCAAGTTTGCACCTGAACCCGATCTTCTGATCATTCTTGAACTGCCCCTGGATAAGGCCCTGGAGCGGATCATCCGGGAGCGGGGTGAGAAGCCCGATGAATTCGAGAAGCGGGAGCAACTGGAGCAGTGTTCCCGGATCTTTGACTCCATCGAGCATCCGAGCCTGCTGCGTCTTGACTCCCAGTTGTCGGTTGAGGAACTGGTCGTGCGGATCGTGAAAGTTATCCCATCAAACTGAAGTAATGCCCTTCCTGACCGCAAGAGCGGTCGTCCTTTGCAGGGGCTCAAAGGAAAGTTCGGGCAGCGTCGTCCGTTCCACTCTACGGGATATAGGGCACGCTTGTGGTAAACCGGGGGAAGAATCCGTTCCAGTTACATGGGTCAACTGGATACCTTGTCGATTCCTGACCGGGCTTTCGTGTTTCAAAACACTCCAGGCCCCGGTGGGGGGAGCGATCAGGTTCGGGGCAGGAACAATCAATCAACCGGGTATGGCGAGGTAATCAGCGGCGAGGTGGGCGAGACTCAATGCGCAGGTCAGCAGCATTCGCTCCTCAATCGATTCGTCAATGCAGTGAATGTGGAGTTGGTCGGGATCCGCGTCCGGGTGAACCAGTTGAAAGCCGTATACTGGGGTGTCTGTTTCACGCACGAACCGTGCATCGGTTGCACCGACACACAGGATTGGAGTGATCTCGATCTCCCTGCCCAGCGCATGTTCACAGGCCGACTTGAACAACCGGCGGGTTTCTCCCGTAAACTCCGAGATGCTGGATCCCGTGGTGACCCGGATTTCATGATCAATGTCGGGTTGTCCGTCCAGAATCTGGAGAATGATTTTTTCAAGGTCCTCAAGACCTTGCCCGGGAAGCAGCCTTGAATCACAGACGAGACTCGCGGATGTGGGGATGGCATTGCTCTTTTCCCCGCTGTTGATCATTGTCGGGGTGAGTGTCATTCGACTTTGTCCGCGCAGTGACGAACCCAGCATTGCAGAACGCTTGTCCATGAGCTCGATGGCGTCCTCAACATTTCCTGTCGTGATGGCCTTGTCCATCCCGATCCAGCGACCGGCAGACCTGAAGACGGGCGCACGGGTGTCCAGCTCGGGTTCCCAGGCCTCAATTTTTCCAAGCAATCCCATGATCCGCCGGATGGGGTTGTCGGCACCCCATGGGACACAGGCATGACCTCCCTCACTATGAGCCGTGAAGGTCACCTCATAACGTCCTTTTTCGCCTATACCCACCGCGATCGTTGGCACATTCCCGCTGAAGACACCGAGGCATTCCCCGCCGCCTTCACAGATGGCCATATCCGACCTTAGGAATTCGGCCCTGTTTTCAAGCAGCCACCCGAAACCGAGCTCACCCCCGACCTCCTCGTCGGCACCCACCGCGATTTTGAGGGTGCCACCGGCCGGTAGCCCCAGCCGGCTGAGACACGCCTGACTGAATACTGTTGCCGCAACCAGCATCTTGCTGTCATTTGATCCACGACCATGTATCCTGCCGTTGACTCGTGCGGCTGAGAAAGGCGGATGTGTCCAGGCCTTTTCGTCTCCCGGCGGCACGACATCAGCGTGACTCATCCACAACATCGAACGCCTGTCTGATTGACCCGACACCGCAAGCAGGTTGGCGCGGCCGGGCCCGGACTCGACGACCTCCACATCGACTTTGACATCCTTGTAATATTCGCGGATGATATCAGCGACACGATCCTCGTGTGCGCTGCTGCCGTCACCCCAGTTGACGCTGGGTATTTGGACGATTCGCCCGTGCAGGTCGATCAACTCCTCCTCCCGGCGTGTCAGTTCATCCCGGATGGTGGAGTGCAGCTGTTCCTGTGAATTCCCGTTCATTTTCCCCTGCTTTCTAGATCCGTTTTGCGAAACGATGTCACGATCGCCGTGGTTTTGAATCATCGTTGATATCGGTGTATCAATCCCATGCCGTGCCTGAATGGCCGCAATATCCCGGCCGGGGGATATGCAATAGGGAACTGCCCGATGGCGATTGGATAATCAAGGGAAGTTGTTTACCAGGCGTAAATCGTGATTTCCCGGGACTGGGCCAGTTCTATAGAATCCTCAAGCTCGAAGAAAAGCACTTCATTTCCCGGGAATGCGATTGCCCGGGAACCTGACTGGATCAGCTTCTTGATGGTGGTTAACCCGAGCACCGGCACATCGAAGCGGGTATCCTGCCGAGGTTTGCTGGTCTTGATGACGACACACCCCGCCCCGGCAATTTCACCGGCTCGGATGATCGTCAGGTTGGTTCCCTCCATGGCCTCGACCGCGACAATGGCTCCGTCCCTCACAACCAATGTCTGGCCGATGTCCATGCCGGCAAGTTGATCGGCGAGTGGCCGGGCGAAATCAATGTCTTCAAGAACCTGGCTGTCGGGCGGGCAGTCCGGCGTGAGCAGGCCGGGTGCGGGCATGCATTCCCTGAGAAAAATCGTGGAATCGAGAATCTCGATATCTTCCTGTGCAAACTCCTCGGTCACGGCGCCCAGCAGTGCATCGGCGGTTCTGCGCGGGGTCCTTGCAAGCAGCTTTACGCCACGGATGTCCAGTTTCCGGAGTTGGAAAATGGAATTGTGACGTATGCGGCCTGCCATCACCGCTTTACGGATCTGTGACTTATGACAATATTCGATGATCTTGCCAAACTGCCCGAAATCAACCCAGTGCATGGTGTCAACTTCCTCGGCCAGCTCGGGTGATGTGATCCCATTGATTCCGATTGCGGTAACCTGGATCATGCGTCCGGTTGCCGCACGCGCCAGCATGCGCGGAAAATCACCTTCGCCGGCAATCAGCCCGATGTGTTCCAGACCCGTCAGGGCCGGTGAATCGCTCACGGCAGTCAGGTTCATCCCAGGTTGCTTATCTTCAGTTCGTATTCAGATTCCATCAGGATTTCGTTTTATGTCCGGCCAGGCAGGTCGAAACTTACGGGTGGTTTGCCGGGCACCGGGGCGAGACGAATTCTAACAGATTGAATGATCAATGGGCAACCATTGGATCGCCCCTTTCCTCGCCAACTTTACCAAGCCAGGGGTTTATCTGATAAGATTGGAAATTCAAAGACCATCCGTTAAGATGCACGGCTGGGTTTGTGCCCTGAGGCCGCCTTGAGTTCAAGTGCTGTCTCGCCAGTTATCTGAAACCGATTTTGAGACAGAATCCGGCATTTTATCGGATCCTTTGGGTGGTCGTGATGTCCCCGGTCCAATTCCTCAGCACCAATGGCTGTTCTCCCGGCGTTGACCTGAAGCAGGCAATGCTTCAGGGTCAGGCGCCCGATCTTGGGCTGTATCTGCCCGAAGCTTTCCCCCGTCTATCAGCCCACAGAATCAATTCATTTAGGGAGATGCCCTACTTCAGGATTGCCTGGGAGATTCTTTCTGAATACACCGACGGGGTTCTGCCAGATAATGAACTCATGGATCTCTGTCGGGATGCCTATGCATATGATGTGCCAATTGAGCATGTCTATGACCGGGTTCATATCATGCGTCTAGACCGTGGGCCGACCGCGTCATTCAAGGATTTCGCAGCCCGGATGATGGCGCGTCTGATCGGTCGTTTCGTGCGGGAAGAAAACTGTAAAATATTGATCATGACAGCTACCAGCGGGGATACCGGGTCAGCCGTGGCCAATGCATTCCACGAGATTGAAGGCATTCGGGTCATGATCCTGTTCCCGGCCGAAGAGGTTACCGAGAGGCAGCGCAGGCAGATGACCACGCTGGGCGGTAATGTGCGGTCCGTTGCGCTCGACGGGAAGTTTGATGACTGCCAGGCCCTGGTCAAGCGGGCTTTCGCGGATGAGGACCTGGCCCAGCTGGGGTTGTCATCGGCCAACTCGATCAACATCGGCCGACTACTGCCACAGGCGGTCTACTATTTTTACGCCGCGTCACGGATTGCCGAACCCGGTGAACCCGTGATCATCAGCGTGCCATCGGGTAATTTGGGCAATATGATGGCCTGCATGATTGCATCCAGGATGGGACTGCCGCTGGAGCGGCTGGTGGCACCCGTCAATGAGAACGATGAGTTTCCGGTTTATCTGGAAACCGGTGAATATCAGAAGGTTCAGCCGTCCCGTGCATGCATTTCAAACGCGATGAATGTCGGCCACCCCAGTAATCTGGCCAGGCTGATTAGTCTTTATGGAGGCCATCTTGATGAGAAAGGAATCCTGCGCCGAAAGCCTGATATTGGCTCAATGCGCCGGCACCTGTTTTCAACCTCGGTCAGCGATACTGAAACACGGGACACCATGCTGAGGGTCTGGAATGATCATCGCGTCATGCTTGAGCCCCATGGCGCAGTGGGATGGAAGGGTTTCGAGGATTACGCGGCGAGTGAGTCACCGGGGAACAGCCCGGTCGTGATTTGTGAAACGGCCCATCCGGCAAAATTCCCCCAGGAAATTGAACGGTTGCTCAATCGTGTCCCCGATGTTCCGGAATCACTTTCAGACCTGGATCAGCGCGTTGAGGACTACGAACGGCTTGGCGCCGATTACGACCAGCTTAAAGCTTACCTGTTGGATTACAATTCCACGAATTACGGGAAGTGAGGCATGTGGCCCGCGGGGTGAACGAATCTTTAGTTATCGGGGTTCCATGAATTTCCCGAGAATAATCAGGGCATGAATGCTGCCAGGGACACTGGCCGCAGATGGGCAATTTCAGGGGTTCGAAAAAGCGGTGGAAACTGCAGGTTCATTTTACTGTTTGTAAAGGCGGGACCTTGGCGATGACGCTGATTTTGAGGATGGGCGTGATCGACATTGATGGGGAGAGGTGTTTATGAAGCATGTCATTTTCCTCGGTGACGGAATGGCTGATGAGCCACTGGATGAACTGGACGGGCGGACTCCGTTACAGGCTGCCGAAAAACCTGCCATCGACCGTATTGCACGTGAAGGCTGTTGCGGGATCCTGCACACAATCAGTGACGAGGCCCTGCCCCCGGGCAGTGAGACCGCAAACCTGGCAGTGCTGGGTTATGATCCCCACCGGGTTCTGCAGGGCAGGGGGGTGCTTGAGGCCGCGGCGATGGGTGTTGATATCGCACCACATCAGATTGGTATGCGACTCAATCTGGTCACGCTTGACGGAGGTTGCATTAAGAATCATTCCGCCGGGCATATCAGCAGTCAGGAGGCGGACCGGATACTGGATACACTGCGGCAGGAACTGATGCCGGGGCATATTCAACTCCATACCGGAGTGAGTTACCGTCATCTGCTGGTCGGGAATGGGCTGGACCCCAATCTGGATTGTGCCCAGCCACACGATCATCCGGGGCAGCCGGTCGAGCCGCTGATGATTCGGGCTAAATCGGAATCCGCGGAGGAAACAGCCGGGCTGTTGAACGACCTGACCCGACGTTCCTGGGATATCCTTTCCGAACATCCCGTGAATCGGCAACGGGTTGGGGAGGGTAAAGACCCCGCGAATTCCATCTGGGCATGGTCGCCGGGGCGACGACCCGATATGATCACGTTTCGGGAACGTTTCAATATCAGTGGCGCGGTGATCTCGGCCGTGGACCTGATACGCGGGATCGGCGTTTACGCAGGCCTGGAGGTTATCAACGTGGAAGGCGCAACGGGTTTGTGGGAAACCAATTACGAAGGCAAGGCCGATGCATGCCTGGATGCGTTGAAACGGCATGATTTTGTTTATGTCCACGTCGAGGGACCCGATGAGGCCGGGCATGACGGGAATCTTGCGCAGAAAATCCAGGCGATCCAGTGGCTGGACAGCCGGCTGATTCGGCGTGTTGTCGAGGGGCTGGAGTCGTGTGGAACACGGGCGGTCATGGCTGTCCTGCCTGATCACCCAACACCCATCCGGAGTCGCATCCATACACGGGATCCCATTCCTTTCGCAATTCGGGATCCGCGTGTTGAGCCCGATGAGGTCGAGTTTTATGACGAATTCAGTTGTCGGGCGGGTAAATATGGTGAACAAAAAGGTGATTCCTTCATTCACTCGGTCCTTGGCCGTCAATAACCTTGGCCGTCGATAATTATTTCCTTGTCGGGACCATGGCCGGGGCGATCCATGTCCCCCTGAGAAATGGCTGGCTGGTGAACGGACGCATCCTCATCCATGGAACCGGAAAAACGACGGATGCATACGGACACAAACGGAACAGCACGGCCATCACCTGTTGCTGGCCCTGACGGGGGGCTGCCCGGTTCCTGGATCCCCCCCAGTCCCCCGGGCCCTTCAGTTCGCCCACGATGCATGTCAATTTCCGGTCCATCGTGTTGTTCGGCATTCACGCTCATCGAACTTCTCGTCGTGGTGCTGATCATCGTAATCCTTGCCGCAATCGCCACGCCGAATTTCCTGGAAGCCCGGACGCGTGCAAAGGTGGTCCGTGTGAAGATCGACATGCGGACAATTGCCGTTGCCCTTGAGTCTTACGCCCTGGACTGGAAGCGGTTTCCCGAGTCGCTGGACCCGGTTACGGGGCAGCCCACGGGGAACTTCAACTACATCCAGTTTACACCGGGGCTCTCCACGCCGGTGGCCTATCTCAATGCAATGACTCCCACCGATCCGTTCAACCGGTCGTCGACGGCCTTAGTGGCTTCCCTGCCTGCTGATATCACCTGGATGTCCTCTTATCACTATGTCCAGTATAGCGGGGTCTGGGGTGGGTCGGTTCTTGTAGATGCCGGGTTCCGGCCCAAGGGGTGGGTTATGACCAGTTGCGGACCCGACCTGTCACAGGTGCAGACGATATTGGTCGGGCACGGGCCGGTTGAGGGCGGGCTGGGTTGGTACCCCTATATCTGGATCGTCAACCGGCGACCCGATATCGTGGTCTCGGCGGTCTATGATCCGACCAACGGGACTGTCAGCAGCGGGGACATGGCCCGACTGGGAGGCGAGTTTGCCGGGGTTCCCGTGATCCTCGGTGAATGATATGACCCGATTCAACCAGTTACATTGAAGGTGGAATCATCACGCATGCTATCAATCTTTGAGTGAGGGAGCCCCGCCTTGATTCTCGATGACCGGAGAGTTTGCTGATGATCCACTCCGGTGGATACGATATGCTTTGCTGTTTCGCATGATCGGGATGTTCAGGAGGAAAAATCTAATGCTTAACGTTATGCTCGTGGGGATCGGGGGGTTCGCTGGTTCAGTTGCACGTTATCTTCTGGGCGGCTGGATCCAGCGTATGGCCGGTGAAGCCTGGATGTTTCTCGGGACCGCCGTGGTCAACCTGGTTGGATGCCTGTTGATTGGTCTGATCGTGAATTTGGCGCAGGTCAGGTCCGTGATCTCCGGTGAGATGCGAATTTTGCTGGTTTTTGGCCTTTTGGGTGGATTCACGACATTTTCAAGTTTCGGGCTGGAAAATTTCCAGTTGATACGTGAGGGTCGGGCCATGGCCGCATCACTCAATGTACTTTTTCAGGTCCTTCTCGGGATTGGCGGGGTCATGCTGGGAGGTTGGCTGGCCCGTTTTTCCTGATTTCATCTTGACCATGCAGGGTCGAAAGGCTAGATATGGACGAGATGTGAATGTCACATAAGTTCAGATTACTGAAAGGGGAATAGTTCAATGCGTAAGTTATCACTTGTGATCCTTTGCCTTTTTGCAGGATCCGTGCTCACGGGGTGTGTCGGTTCCCGGACGGTGGTGGACCTAGAGGCCGCGAGGTCGGCTAACGGCATGATCAACGTGACAACGGGTGACGGCGATTTCAAGGACTACACCGCAACGGGTGTATACAATGCCAATGAAATCGGCATCTCCCTCGGGATACTCAACTGGGAGTATCGTGAACTCTATCCGGCCGTCGAATACAACGAACTGGCCGTGATGATGGCTCGTGAAGCCAAGGGCGACGGTGCCAACGCGATGATCAACGTGACCCCGGACATGGACTCTTTCTACGGATTCATCATTGGACCCAGCGTTGAGTCGATTTCGGGTACCGGGATCAATGTAAAATAACACAAGCGGCTGCATGATCCTCTGATCTTTGCCGCCACGGAAAGATAGCCAAGGGCGTTCCCTTCATTCCAAGAAGGGGACGCCCTTTTGCTTGGAAACAGTTGTTTTATCCTTGATCTTTGGGCCACCCTGGAATCAGGACCGAAAAAGTCCCGTTATTGCTTGAAGATCCGGACCTGAATCGCATAGACTAGTCTTTTGCAATCAGGGCCGGAAAGTTCGGCGTATGTGGGATGTTTTGGAGAGTGGGCCTTGCTAAAAATATAAGCCCAGTATATGCAGTTTGATACGTATTACAAAACTTACAGATTATGGGATTCTCCTGCTCACCCGGATGGCCGGGGATTATGCACCCGGCCGGACGCATAATGCCCGTGACTTGGCCGGGGATATTCAGGTTCCGCTGCCGATGGTAAGCAAGACGCTCAAGGCCTTGGTCAGGGGCGGGTTGCTCGAATCACAACGTGGGATCCATGGGGGTTATTATCTTGTGACCGATCCGGAGTCGATCACAATCCTGGAAATCATCAGGGCGCTTGAAGGCGAAATTGCGCTGACCGAATGTGTCGACGGGGCCACACCTCAGTGCTGTATCGAGTCGAGTTGCAATACCCGGGAGCACTGGCATCGGATCAGCGCGGTCGTGCGCGATGCCTTGGGCGGGATCACACTGAAAGACATGACAGGGGAGGGTCTCGCCTCTAGCTGCCACGGGCAGGCCCGTTCAACAGAACCCTGCGGGTGTAGGGTTTCGTCCGCCGAGACACTGTCCCGGACGGTTATTTCCGAAATTTCGCCCGAGAAGCAGAAATCATCAAGTGCCTGACAGGAGACCAATCGAATGACATCAACCGAGACCATCGAGAAACTGGCCACCCGTGATTATAAATACGGCTGGGTGACCGATATTGAGGCTGACAGCTTCCCGCCGGGTTTGAACGAGGATGTAATTCGTGCCCTGTCGGACCGGAAAAAAGAGCCAGAGTGGCTGACCGAGTGGAGACTGAGGGCATATCGGCACTGGAGGACGATGCCCGAGCCTGAGTGGCCCAACGTGAACTACCGCAAACCGGATTTTCAGGCGATCAGTTACTATTCAGCAACCAAGAAGAAGGGGGCCAGCCCGAAGAGCTTGGACGAGGTTGACCCCACACTACTTGAGACTTATGAGAAACTGGGCATCCCGTTGAGTGAACAGAAGATCCTCGCAGGGGTCGAGGAAGGAACACCATCGGTCGCGGTTGACGCCGTGTTCGACAGCGTCTCTGTCGCGACAACTTTCCAGTCCAAGCTCGAGGAGATGGGCGTTATCTTCTGTTCCTTTTCCGAGGCCGTACATAATCACCCTGATCTGGTCAGGGAATATCTCGGAAGTGTGGTGCCGCCGGCAGATAATTTCTATGCGGCTCTAAATTCAGCCGTCTTCAGCGATGGGTCGTTCTGCTTTATTCCAAAGGGCGTCCACTGTCCCATGGAACTCTCGACCTACTTTCGAATCAATGCCGCCAATACGGGCCAGTTTGAGCGTACGCTGATCATTGCCGAGGAGGGGGCCAGGGTGAGTTATCTTGAGGGATGCACCGCCCCGATGCGGGATGAAAATCAGTTGCATGCTGCAGTTGTGGAACTCGTTGCGCTTGAGGATGCGACCATCAAATATTCGACCGTGCAGAACTGGTACCCCGGCGATGAGGAGGGTCGTGGTGGGATCTTCAACTTCGTCACCAAGCGGGGGGCTTGCAGGGGAGACAACTCCAAGATCTCCTGGACCCAGGTGGAAACAGGATCGGCCATCACATGGAAATACCCGAGCGTGATGCTGCTCGGTGACAATTCTGTCGGTGAGTTTTACTCGGTTGCAATGACGAATAATATGCAGCAGGCTGACACGGGGACCAAGATGGTCCATGTCGGCCGTGACACGCGAAGTACCATCATCAGCAAGGGAATCTCAGCCGGACGCAGCCAGAACACATACCGTGGCTTGGTCCAGGTCAACCGCCGGGCGAAAAACGCCCGGAACTATTCACAGTGTGACTCGATGCTGATTGGTGACCGTAGTGGCGCCCATACGTTCCCCTACATTGATGTTCGGAATACCAGCGGGCAGGTGGAACATGAGGCCTCCACCTCGAAAATAGGTGAAGACCAGATCTTTTACTGCAATCAGCGGGGTATTACGACCGAGGATGCTGTCTCGATGATCGTCAACGGCTTCTGCAAGGAGGTTTTTGCGGAATTGCCCATGGAATTTGCAGTTGAGGCACAAAAACTGCTCAGTATCAGTTTGGAGGGTAGTGTGGGCTGAACCCCTGTTCTTCTGGCCGAACATGGTATAAACAACCTATCAATATCAGACAATTACCGATATGGAGATTATAACAAGATGAATATGCTGGAGATCAGGGATTTACATGCAAGCGTGGGGGATCAGCCGATTCTCAAGGGGGTCAGCCTAACGATCCAGCCCGGTGAGGTTCATGCGATCATGGGTCCGAACGGTTCGGGGAAAAGTACGCTTTCCAACGTGCTGGCGGGTCACGAGGCCTACGAGGTGACGCAGGGTGAAATGCTCTATTGCGGAAAGGAACTGAAGGGGCTTGAACCGGATGAGAGGGCGTGCGAGGGCATCTTCATGGCATTTCAATATCCGGTCGAGATACCGGGGGTTGCCAACACCTATTTTCTCAAGGCCGCCCTGAACTCGATACGTAAATATCGCGGTGATGAGGAACTGGATGCCATGGATTTTTTGGAGTTGGTCCGTGAAAAACTCAAGATGTTCCATATTCCCGAGGTCCTTCTCAACCGTTCGGTCAACGAAGGGTTCTCGGGTGGCGAGAAGAAACGCAACGAGATCTTCCAGATGGCCATTCTGGAACCGAAGGTCGCTATTCTCGACGAAACAGATTCGGGACTCGACATCGATGCATTGAAGATCGTGGCCGATGGTGTGAACCAGTTGCGCAGCCCTGACCGTGGATTTATCGTGGTGACCCACTATCAGCGCCTACTTGAATATATCGAGCCGGACTTCGTGCATGTCCTCGTGGACGGACGTATTGTGAAGTCAGGCGGCAAGGAGCTTGCACTGGAACTGGAGAAGAAGGGGTATGCGTGGGTGGAGGAGCTCGTCAGCTCATAAACCTGACGGAAGCTCCGCTGATGATAATATGGAGAGCAGGGGAGAAAACGAACGAACATGTCTGAATGCATCCAGGACCTGACCGGGAAAGAGCTGTTTCTCAGGGAATATGAAAATCTGGCCCCTTCTCCTGAATTTGGAAAAATTCGAGGGGAGGCAATCGAGTCATTTCGGCAGGCGGGATTTCCCCACCCTAGAATGGAGGCATGGAGACAGACCAGTTTGTCCTCACTTCTTGAAATCCCATTCCAGGCTGCGGCCGGGTTCGAGGCGGGATCTGCCGTGGCATCGCAGCTTGCCGATTCCGTCAGCTTCAGTGAGCTTGGTGGGGAGCGTCTTGTCTTTGTAAACGGTTTCTACGATGAACGACTTTCGAGCATATCGAGGCTGCCGGGCGGGGTCGAGGTCGTGGGGTTCAGCCGGGTATCGGGGGCGAACCGTGAACTCCTGGGCCGACATGTCGGCAAGGCTGTGCCGCTCGACGACCCGGATCATGCGCCCGCCATGTTGAATACCGCCTTTCTCAATGAAGGTGCGCTGGTCGTGATTCCGGATGACGTTGTCTTGGAATCACCACTGCAGCTCATTCACATTACCACCACATCAGAGCTTCCGATTTTCACGCATTCCCGGAACCTGATCATCGCGGGCGCTCGTTCGAAAGCGACGGTGATCGAGACATACGTCGGTTCACCCGGCGCAGTCTATTTCACCAATGCGTTGATGGAGGCTGACATTGGTGAGGGAGCCGAGATCGATCATTATCGGATCCAGCAGGAAAGCAGCCGGGCATTTCATATCACGAGTCAGTATGTCAACCAGTCGGAGAAGAGTAATTTTTCCGATCACACCATCACTTTGGGAGCGCAGTTGTCACGCAACAACATTGTTCATGTCCTCAATGGCGAGTATATCCACAGCACAATGAACGGGTTATACCTGATCGGGGGGGACCAGCATACGGATACCAGCACGAAACTGGATCATGCAAAGCCGAACTGCACAAGCCTCGAGTTGTTCAAGGGGATCCTTGATGACCGGGCACGGGCTGTGTTCACCGGGAAGATACTGGTAAGGGAGGATGCGCAAAAGACCGATGCGGTGCAGGCCAATCGGGCATTGTTGCTCTCGGACCAGGCCCAGGCGAATTCACAGCCACAACTGGAGATCTTCGCGGATGATGTCCGTTGTACACACGGTGCCACGATTGGCCAGCTTGACGAGAAACAAAAATTCTACCTGATGGCCCGCGGGATTCCGGAGCAGCAGGCCATGGGGATGCTGACCTATGCTTTTGCAAACGAGATCATCGAGCACATCCGGATCGACCCGCTGCGCGACCGGCTCGAGCAGATTTTGGCAAACCTTTTCCGCACTGATGAGGACTGGGGCCTGAAAACCAGAGAAGCATGAAAGTTTTGATGACATGAGTGAGCAGGACAAGTGAATACCGTTGCCGAGACAGCCAGGTCATCGATTCCGCCCGCGAGTGGAGCGAAGCTGGATGTACAGGCTGTCCGGTGTGATTTTCCCATCCTCTCCAGGACATTAAACGGCCATCCCCTTGTCTACCTTGACAACGCGGCCAGTACCCAGCGTCCGAACCCGGTGATCGATGCAATTGGGTGCCTCTACCGTGAAAATTATGCGAATATACACCGTGGGGTGCATGCGCTGAGTCAGATCTCAACACGGCTCTACGAGGAATCCCGTGAAAAGGTCCGTGCGTTTCTGAATGCATCCGCACGGCAGGAAATTATATTCACCCGAGGCACGACCGAGTCCATCAATCTGGTCGCCCAAAGTTGGGGCCGGGCAAACCTGTCAGCCGATGATGAAATAATCATCTCGCACATGGAACACCATTCGAATATCGTTCCCTGGCAGATTCTTTGCGAACAGACCGGTGCGAAGCTACATGTTTTGCCCATCACGGATCATGGCACGCTTGTGATGGAAGAACTGGACCGGATGATTAACGCCCGGACCCGACTGATCAGCCTGGTTCATGTCTCCAATGCACTGGGAACGATCAATCCCGTCAAGGCCGTCATCGAGAAGGCTCATCATCTTGGGATACGTGTTTTGATTGATGGCGCACAGGCTGTTGCACATATGCCGGTTGATGTCGAAGACCTGGACTGTGATTTCTACTGTTTTTCAGGTCATAAAATCTTCGGGCCGACCGGGATCGGGGTGCTTTATGGCAAGGCAGATATCCTGGAATCGATGCCGCCCTGGCAGGGTGGGGGGGACATGATCAGTTCCGTGACCTTTGAGAAGACGACATATAATGAGTTACCATACCGCTTTGAGGCGGGGACGCCCAACATTGCCGGAGTGGTGGGACTGGGCACGGCACTGGATTATGTCAACCGTATCGGGCTTGAATCGATCATGCATTACGAGTTGGAGCTGCTGTCTGATTTCATCACGAAACTGAAACGGGTCGAGGGGGTTCGGTTGGTGGGGAGTGCCCCCTGCAGGGCAGGTGTCGTCTCGTTTGTATTTGGGGAGTTCCATCCTCATGATGTGGGGACAATCCTGGATCAGGAGGGCATCGCAGTCAGGACGGGTCACCACTGCGCCCAGCCGGTGATGGACCGCTTCGGTTTGCCGGCGACGATTCGTGCCTCCATTTCTTTTTACAATACGGTCGAGGAATGTGATGTATTGATATCGGGTCTAACCCGGGTGAGGGAATATCTGGGACAGGATTGACAGATTATTGATGGACTTACGTGAATTATACCAGCAGGTCATACTGGATCATAACCGGAACCCGCGCAACTTTCGGGAGGTGGAACCCTGTGACTGTTCGGCGGATGGGGAGAACCCGTTGTGCGGTGACAAGATAACCATATTCCTGTCAATGGACAGGGACACAGTGAAGGATATCGCGTTCCAGGGCGCGGGTTGTGCAATCTGCATGGCCTCGGCTTCGATGATGACCGAGCGCCTGCGTGGTTGTGAGAGGACGGAGGCCGAGGCGATTTTCGAGGAATTCCATACCCTTGTGACGGGTGTTGAGGAGCTGGACAACAGGAAAAACCGGACCGATTCAATCCTGGAAAAGCTCGAGGTCTTTTCAGGGGTGAGGGAATTCCCCGTTCGAGTCAAGTGTGCAAGCCTCCCTTGGCATACGTTCAAGGCAGCTCTGGACAACAGCAGTAAAAAGGTGACTACCGAATGATAAGTCCCGGTGAACCCGATGACAAATATCCGGTAAATGGAGCACAGGATGAGTCCGCCGGCGAATCGGAATCAGCCGGTTTGGATGGGAGTGCCACCCCGGGAATGCCCGTCCCCGGGGCTTCAGGGAAACAAGCCCCCCAACAGATCCATGATGAGATCATCCTGATGATGCGCACGGTCTATGACCCGGAAATTCCCGTCAATATCTATGACCTGGGGCTGATCTACAATGTGGACGTCTCCGAGAATGGCCATGTGGACATTCAGATGACTTTAACCGCTCCGAATTGTCCGGCGGCGGAGGAACTCCCCGCCGAGGTGCAGAGGAAGGCACAGTCGGTGGACGGTGTCGTGGATGTCGATCTGGACCTTGTCTGGGAGCCGCCATGGACGAAGGATATGATGTCTGACGCCGCCCGTCTCGAGTTGGGGTTCTGAGTCTCGGTGGGTTTGCCCTCATGATCGGAGCATGTTTCCTGAAAGCCATGGGAACCACATGCTCCGAGGTTGCTTGTATGATGGGTTATGTTTGAACGATTTCCCCTCCTGTTTTTCTGGATTGGCCGTGGTGGACTCCCGCTTTTAGCCCTAAAATAATTTTGGTATTTAACGGCGGGGTTGTTAATAATATTGGGCGTTGCCCAGCAACCCGGCCCCTTTCCCGGCCGGTTTCTAGCCTGGTTTCGCCTGGGATTCATTCATGGTTCTCATTTCATTCTGCCATCTGGCCGATTGCAGATTGTTAGCCGTTCTGGTGATCAATATCATGGTATCAACCGGTTGTGTTCGTGGTCCGGGGGTTCCGTGTGAATTCTATACAACGCCGGAGGCCATGCTGATGGACACGGAGGCGACCCGTATGGAGGGCTACCGGCGGGTATTTCCCGAACTCCCCAAGGTTCATTTCGTGGGTAAACTTGTTGCACGGAACAAGGGATGGATCGGCAAGGAACATTTCCATTTTGCCCTGTTGGCCTCGGATGCTTCCCGACTGCGTCTCAGGGGTTATCGCCCACCCAATGTCAATATCTTTGACTTGACCGTCCTGGACGACCGGATGAGTGTCCTGCTGGAACAGACGGGTGGACTTTACCGCGGTCCGGTCTCCGAGGAAGGTTCCCCGTTCCGTGAGATTTTTGGCGTGGAACCCTGGGACTTGATCCCGATCCTGACCTTCGGCCAGCTTCTGCGTGCATCGAACCTGTCCCTGAAGGATGAGAACCTGGACGGGCTTGTATCTTATCAGCTGGACGGAAAAAGCGGGCTGCCTGAATCGGCTGTCTGGAAATGGGATCAGTCCAGAATCCATGTCGATTACCAGGGCTGGGATTATTTCACCGATGCCGCGCCCGACCGCTACCGGTCAGACCCGGAAACGCCCCGCAATATTCATATGATGCCGTCCCGCCTAAAGATCACCAGTCCGGATATCCCGATCCAACTTAGGTTGAAGATCCTGGAATATCATTTCGGTTCACCGCTGACCAGGGAGTCATTCATCATCTACAACCGGTATCCCCCGACCCACTATCGTCTGGATCAGCTTAAAGAGGCTATCAAACCCTAGATGCGCCGCCGTTTACTCCAGTTCATTGGTACCTATACATTCCGTTACGCCTGGATCATGCTGCCCGTTGTTATCTGTCTCACCGGTTTGTCAATCGCCTCTCTGTGGAAGATGAAGTTCGACACAAATCTGGTGGCATTCCTGCCGAAACCCGGTATTGAGGAGCGGAATATCCGCCAGGTATTGGGTGATTACCGCAACCTCGAACCGATCGTCGTCCAACTCAGACCGCGGGGTGATGAACGCATTGCTGTCGATACGTTGCGCGATATTACACATGAAATGGCGCGACTGCTGAACGACCCGCGTTATTTTCTGGAGCCTGTCTACAGGATCGACAGCGAGCTTAAGCAGTGGTATGAGTCATTGTCCGATATCCGGCTCATCCAGCTGCTGACACCCCTGGACTGGGCCGAGTTCAAGGAACTGCTCCATACGCTCATCTCGACTGATCATTTGCGCAGACTGATGGCCTACCGGACCAGTCATCTTGCGCCTGATTTGCTCAAGCAGGTTCCGGCCCAGGATCCACTGGGGGCGCTTGCCACATTGAGGGAACGTCTGGCTCACAGTCGTGGTCCGACACGTCTGGACACCGATGATCAGGGGTATTATACAAATCCCGATGGTCGGTTGATCTTGTTGTATCCCGTCCTGTCACCCGAGAGAGGGAAAGATGCTTCCCGGGTCCTCAGGCTGCTTCGTCGTACACGTGATTCTTTCATTCAGCGCTATCCGGATTGGGCCAGCCAGATCGATATCGAGTATAGCGGAAGCTATATCCAGACCGCCGAACATATCGAGAAGATGCATGACGACATCAGGTTGATCATCAGGATGGCTCTGCCGCTGGCACTCCTGCTCATTCTGGCTGTATTCAGGAAAATGGAATCCCTGATTTTCATCATGTTTCCGCCTATTGTCGGGTTGCTGTGGACACTGGGGCTTGCCTATCTGGCGTTTGGGTCGATCAATACCGTGACGGCTCTTTTTCTCGTTTTAATCACCGCAATGGGGCTGAACTTCAGTATTCATCTCTATCACCGCTTTACAATCGAACTGTACCAGCAGTTGAATTACTACCGCGCCCTGAAACGGTCCTACATCGAGACGGCAAGAGGCATGCTTGCATCGGCCTTCGTTGTTTCCCTGCTGTTTTTCTTCATGTTTGTTACCTCGCTCAGGGATGTGGAGGATTGGCGCGGGGTCCTTTCCGTGTTGCATGACTCAACCGCATTCGGCCATCTGGGTGTGGTTGCGGGTATGGGGATCTTGTGCAATCTGGTGGCCTGCCTGCTTTCAATCCCACTGCTTGCTGCGATCAAGCATTTCCTTGCACGAGGCGTTATCCGTCCGGTTGACCTTTATCGTTTTCACGCAGAGATATTGTATGAACCGGCCCTGGTCAGGCCCCGTGCAACACTGGGAGTGATGCTTCTTTTCTGTGTATTTTTTGGATATCACCTGCGTGATCTGAACTTCAGTCCTTATTTTACATCCATTTCCCCGTTCTTTTACCGTGAAGGAACATTACCCGCGGCACCTGAACAATCTGGGGCGGACGGAGGTCAGGAGGATCCCTCCGGCGAATTCCAAGCATCTATTCCCAGGGCCGGTCGCCCAATTCTGGCCATTATTCATGATCAGGAACTTCAGCGGGCCCTCGAGAAGAATGACCTGTTATATGAGAGGCTTCTGGAACTTGGGTCCGATTTCAATATATTCCTGAAGGACTCGTTGCGCACCGTGCTGCCTTCCAGGAAGTCGCAGATGAATTCACTGGCGGAACTCAAACAGCTCGACCTTGGGCCATTCCAGAAAACGGTTGCAAGTGTCACCCGTGACGCCGGTTTCAAGCCGATCGTCTATGAGCCCTATATCAACTTGCTGAGAAAGTTCATGGGACAGGCCGACCAACCCGACTGGATCGGGGTCTCGATCATGGAAAGCGACACGATGTTACGCAATGTTCAGCGTTACATGACCAGTCGGCCCGAAGGTGTGTATATCGCAACATCAATTTACCCGAATTCTGACGGGTTCAGCCCGAGAGATATTGACCGCCTGGCCGAGAAACTTGAATCTGGGATTGGAGGGGTCACGCTGATTGGCGACCCGGTGATCGAACGTAACCTGGCACGCGTCATCAAGTTCAACCTGGCGATTCTCATTCTTGCGTCTGTTGGGTGTATCCTGATTGCACTGGTCCTGCATTTTCGCAACCTGAGGCTCGGTTGGCTAACTTTTGTGCCGATCGTGGCCGAATTGGTGTGGTTGACCGGTGCTATGGCTCTGACTGGCCTTAGCATTCACTTCTTTACTGTACTGGCCATGCCCCTGATTCTTGCCGTGGCTATGGATAATGCCCTGCAATTGACACAATACTATCAGGACCGCAATCCATGCAGGATAGGTCATGCCATGGATTCTCTGGGCAGGGTGGCATTGCTTGGAGCTGGCGTGATTGCATTTATATATGGCTCGGTGGCATTATCATCGCACCAGGGACTCCGGGATTTTGGAGTTACTATCCTCATTGGCCTCGGTGTTATCATTCTGGGGACCGAGATGCTGCTTCCAGCCCTTTTGAAGTTACTGGGTCTCGGCCAGCCCCTGCAGAATGCGCTTGCCCCCGACCAGGAGGGGGAGAATTGATGCTGGTAAAAGGCCATCATTACCGGACCGTTTGGATGGAAGGCGGGGTCGTGTCGATGATCGATCAGACCAAACTGCCCCATCGATTTGAAATATTCCGTTCGGGTGATCATCGTGAAACGGCCCATGCAATAAAAGATATGATTGTCCGGGGTGCGCCCGCTCTCGGGCAGGCCGCAGCATACGGCATGGTTCAGGTCCTTATGGAGGCACCTGCGGGAAGATCACGTGAAGCCTTTATCCGGGAAGGCTATGAATGCCTGAAGAATACCCGTCCAACCGCCCGGAACCTTTTTTACGCCCTGGACAGGGTAAACTTGGCAGTTGACGGCGGATCCGCTTCCACACAGGTGGAAGATGCACGAGCGGAGTCCGAAGACCTGGCCAATGAGGAAGTCGAGGCCTGCAAGCGAATCGGTGAATATGGAGCTGGCCTGCTTCAGGACGGGCATCGGGTCTTGACTCACTGTAATGCGGGCTGGCTTGCCTGTGTCGACTGGGGTACTGCACTCGCGCCGGTCTACCAATCCCACCGCGGGGGTAAATCCGTTTCTGTGATCGCTAGCGAGACGAGGCCGCGTCTTCAGGGTGCAAACCTAACTGCGTGGGAACTTTTGGAGGAGGGGGTCCCCTGTATGATTGCGGCTGATAATGCGGCCGGGCTGCTTATGCAGCGCGGTGAAATCGACATTGTCATGACGGGTGCAGATCGCATCGCGGCGAATGGTGATGCAGCCAATAAAATTGGCACCTATGAAAAGGCCCTGCTGGCAGATCATCACGGTCTTCCCTTCTACGTGGCGGCACCTCTTTCGACTTTTGACTTGGATTGTCCCGATGGGGGGTCAATTCCCATCGAGGAACGGAGTGCGGATGAAGTCCTCTTTGCCCGGGGGGTGAATGACCAGGGCGAGATGACCCGCGTCAGACTTGGTCCCGGGAAGGCCGTTGCCTGCAATCCGGCATTCGATATAACTCCTGCCGGATTGATCACGGGGTTGATTACACCGATCGGCTTAGTCAGCCCTGATGAGAAATCCATTTGTGATGCCATGAAAACTCAATCAACGATTTCCAGATGAACCGATTATATGGATTCTATGTCCCTTGCAGGCAATGCAGTCTTTTCGGAGGAGCCATGGGTGCCGGGGGAAATACCTGCACGATGTGAAAAGGCTCCGGATGAGTCCCGGGGAGCAGGGTGGATCTTGTCGGAGTCCTTTACAAACATGGAAGTTTCAACCCGAGTTCATCTGGGTCAGTATGTATGGGTGTGAATATTTTTTGTATGGCCGCCGGTATGTGAAAAACACGAAAATGATGTTCATGACATGTATCAGAATGAGGTGATATTATGAATATAAGGCAGATGATTTTCTGGACCGCCATTGGTCTCCTGGGGTTGTTCCAGGGTTGTGTGCGGCCGGGTCCGGAACTTTCCGGAATCAATCCCGATTTGTCCGACCTAACTTATCCCGTTAGTCCGCGGATTGAAATGGTGGAAACATTCCATGGGATCAAGATTTCAGATCCTTACCGTTGGCTTGAGGATATTGACAGTGAACAGACGGCGGATTGGATTGGGGCGCAGAACGAATTGACGTCCGATTATCTCGATGGGGTAGCAAAGCGCGATGCAATCCGCGAACGATTGACCCTGTTGTGGGATTACGAGAAGTACGGTATCCCCTTCAGTCTGGGTGGGAGGTATTTTTATACCCATAATGATGGCCTTCAGAACCAGGATGTCCTTTTTTGGTCCGATTCATTGGAATCCCCCGCAAATGTCCTGCTGGACCCCAATGATCTGTCCAAGGACGGAACCATTGCCCTGAGCAGTTGGTCGGTTTCCGATGACGGGAAAATGCTGGCCTACGCCCTCTCCGAGGCCGGTTCGGACTGGAAGGAATGGCGTGTCCGGGATATTGCAACAGGACGAGATCTTGATGACCATCTGCGCTGGTCCAAATTCACCGGTGCGGCCTGGAGCCATGACCACCGGGGTTTTTATTACAGCCGTTATGATGAACCGAATCCCGGCACCGAAATGAAGGGTTCGAACACCAATCAAAAGGTGTATTTTCACGCCCTTGGGACCGGTCAGGATCAGGATCAACTGGTGTACGAGCGACCCGACAATCCGGAGTGGGGCCTGAATGCGGGCGAGACGGAAGACGGTCGCTGGCTGATCATTTATGTGAGGCACGGGGCGAACCGGCTCAATGGGGTGTTCTACAGGGATCTTCAGGATCCGGGGGCGCCGGTTGTCGAGCTGCTGGATACGTTTGATGCAAAATACTGGTTCATCGGGAATAATGGCCCTGTCTTTTATTTCCAGACGGACTTCGCGGCGCCAAGAAACCGTCTGGTCGCAATCGACATCCGGCAGCCGGACCGCAAGCATTGGCTTGAGATCATACCCGAATCCGATGACACGCTACAGAGGGTCAGCCTCGTCGCAGATACCTTTATTGCGACGTATCTTCATCATGCGCACAGCCGTGTCAGGTTGTTTGAAATGGATGGTTCGTTCATACGGGACGTGGAACTTCCGGGAATGGGTTCTGCCGGCGGGTTTGGTGGCAAACGACGGGATCAGGAGACCTTCTACATCTATACAGGATTTTTATCACCGGGCACCATTCATCGGTATGATGTGTCAACCGGCAGGACGGATCTGTTCAGGAAACCCGAGATCAACTTTAATCCGGGTCTTTATGAGTCGAGACAGGTTTTCTTCAAAAGCCGTGATGGGACAAGGATTCCCATGTTTCTTGTCCATCGTAAAGACATCGAGTTAAACCAGAACAACCCCGTCCTGCTGTATGGCTATGGCGGGTTTGGAAATTCGATGACACCTTATTTCTCGGTTTCCCGACTGATCTGGATGGATATGGGAGGCATTGTTGCCCTGCCCAATCTGCGGGGTGGCGGGGAGTATGGTCGTGCCTGGCATGAGGCCGGCAAGAAACTCAACAAGCAGAATGTGTTCGACGATTTTATGGCTGCTGCACAATGGCTGATTGATCAGGGTTATACAAGTCCTGAGCGGTTGGCGATCATGGGCGGCAGTAACGGGGGGTTGCTAGTTGGGGCATGCTTGACCCAGAAGCCCGAGCTGTTTGGTGCGGCCTTGCCTAGGGTTGGTGTCATGGACATGTTGAGGTTTGACAAATTCACGATCGGTTGGGCCTGGAAGCCTGAATACGGTGACCCTGCGGTTGAGGAGGAATTTAATTACCTTCATTCCTACTCACCCTACCACAATCTGGAACCCGGAACAAAGTACCCGGCAACACTTGTTACAACTGGGGATCATGATGATCGGGTATTTCCGGCCCACAGCTTCAAGTTCGCGGCAGCGTTGCAGAATGCCCATGCCGGGAAGGCGCCGGTTCTCATCCGGGTCCAGACACGTGCCGGACATGGCGCAGGCAAACCTACGGCGATGATTATTGATGAGATAACTGACATCTGGTCATTTCTCATCCGGGTTTTCGATCTGGACTGAGACTCGGGGCCCAATTCGAAATCGTCTCCGGCATGTGTTTAGCCATTCACAGGAGAACGTGAATGCTTCCACCATGAAACCGGGAAGATGCCGGCAGGGTATCACGACAACCGAAGGAGACAGCCGGTCCCGTCAGGGTTATCTTCCCGGGGCAGGTTATGTTTGTCGCTGTAAAATCTTTTGTTCCCACCTTGAGATCCGATCTTGGGGGGCGGAGTGTGTCCGAATCGTCATGTGAGGCAGGTTGAGAAACAAGACGGTGGCGGTCTTCATGATCCGTGCGTCTTGGCCCCGTTGTCTGAGGCCGTTAGATAAATCAGTCAAGAATGTGATCGCGGGCGTGTGCGGGCCGGAAGCAGGTCGTTGATCAGGAACAGCGGGATCAAGATCAGGCTTATCAGCAAGGAAAATATTGACATTGGGAATCGCCACCAGGATTGGCCCGAGGTTGCGTGCAGGATCCAGCGGATCCAACGCTTACCCTTCAGCGTCTGCACTTCACGTTTTGTTTCACGCAGCTCCGAATCCAGCTTGTCCAGACGACGTTTCTGTTCCTCAAAAGCCATCCGGATCGAGGATTTTCCATCCCGGAATACGGGGTTGCTACAGAACTCGGCAAGCGGTTTTATTGTATCATCCCAGTGCAGTTTTGAGCTTGCCAGGGTGTGTGCGCCGTCGGCATAGGGCTGGAGTTCAATCTTATATTCCAGGATCGAGGTCAATAGCTTGTGCAGGCCCCAGCGATCCTGAGGGTCGAGTGTCCACCCTGCCTTGGATTCCGAAATATATCCGCTCAGTTCCGAGTAATCATTGTGAATGACTGGTAGGCCGTGTGCCAGATAGACCACAGTGCGAGTTGTAAAGGCAAGTTCGCGTTCCGGGTTGCGGGTCATCAGGTCCAGTGCTACCCCGCCCTCGGCGAGGAGGTCGACATAACGGTCAAAACTGACGGGTTGAACCATGTTGACATGAGGATGTGATTTCAGTCTCTGGAGCAGGGGTTCGAATTGGCCCCTGGATATATCCTGAGTCGGGTGCTGGCCCCCGATAAACAGGAGTTCTCCTTTTCCGGTTTCATCAAAAACTGTCAGTGTAGCCTCGATAACTTTGGCTGGATCCTGCCATGGCAGAAAAAATCCGCCGTAAATGAATCGGTCATGGCGGAGCGGTGCCCGGGTCGCCGGAGCCATTGAGTAGGGAATGACGGGGAGTACCGCCGGATCAGTGATATTCCATCCTGCGATCGAAAGGTAGGGAAGGAAGTAAAAGCGCTGGTGTTTGCCCGAGCAGGTCAGAAAGTCAGCTTTGCGCAGGGCATTGAGTTTTTCACCCAGATCCTTTTCGTAATCGGCTGAACCCCACATCATTCGTTCAAGCAGATGCGGGCCGGCGAGGTCAATCGCGAGGGGGCAGCTTACTTCCCCCAACTCGGTTATCAGGCCCCAATGCTGGAGCACCAGGACATCCGGTTTTTCTTGCCGTAGTGTGGATTGAATGTCATTCCTTGAAAAGTAACCGGCCCACCCGGACCGGTCGGCATGCTGCCCATCGGGGATGCCCTGGCTGTCAAATGTGGCGATGGCATTGTCCGGCATAAGAAGCCGAACTTCATGACCGGCGGCCTGCAGCCCCTTGGCAAGGCCCCACGCCCGAAGGCCGGCACCGGTGGTCGGCTGTTCTGGTAGCGGAAGGGGTTCGGTGGTCAGGATCAGGACGCGTGACATGAATCAACCGTAGCTATTTCTCCACAACATGATTTTTACAGCAGATGCTTCGGGAAGTCTCTCGCAGGGGACATTCCCCGGATGAAATTCTTTCGCTGTGGCCGGGAATTCCCGGTTTAACCTCAGGCATCAGGACTTCTCCGAATGATTCCGGGATGTGATTGACATGACAGGATCATAGGGACAATCATCAATCAACCGGGATTGACAATCAACTCATTGTTTGGGTCCCAGCTCGGGCAGATTCACCGACGGACGCCCTTTGTCCCTGAAAGACGGGTATCATGATTAACCCATTCGCGGATACACTTTCCTCTCTTTTGCTGTTGTAGCTTTCCGGATGCAACAACGATTACAATTGCGGGTTTTTGCAGGGGGTGTATCAATTAGTGATCATGACAGCTGTGATTATGATGTGATCTTCGCGGACGCGAACGGGATGATGGTATGGAGAAAAGTTCCAGGCTGATTTGTGACGGCATCGATGCCGGAATCCACCACGGTGCCCAATTATATGTATCCATTGGGGGCAGACAAGTTGCCGACCTGGCTTTCGGCGAGGCTGCTGATGGAATATCGATGCGAAATGATACCATCATGCACTGGCATTCGGCGGTCAAGCCCGTCCTTGCCCTGGGTATCGGCCAGTTGATGGAGGGTGGCGAGATCAAACTGGATGATCCCGTGGCCAGATTTATCCCGATGTTCGCTGAAAATGGCAAAGCAGATGTCAGTATTCGCCACCTGTTAACCCATACCGGCGGCTTTCCGAAGTTAAGAATATCCCGGTCCATGATTGATTGGGATGAAATTATTGGAAAAATCTGTCAATCCAAACTGTCCTGGCGACCGGGTGAAGAGGCGGGTTATCATAGCGTTTCCTCATGGTATGTGCTGGGTGAAATTATTCGGGTTCTGGACGGGCGGACATGTGACCAGTTCGTCCGGGAGATGATCTTCGAGCCAGCCGGGATGCTGGACTTCTGGTTGGCGATCCCGCCGGAGGAATATCGACGGTATGGTGATCGGATGGGTGCTGTTGCACGCATGGGGGCGAAAATTCGCGGTGTAAACCGTCCCGATTCGATGGAGACAGCCGCGCGTCCCCGTCCTGGGGGCAGCGGTCGCGGGCCGGCTCGAGATCTGGGGAGGTTTTATGAGGTTCTTTTGAATGGAGGAACCTTTGACGGAAAGGTCATCTTCCGTGAATCGACGGTCGAGTTATTCAGGCGTTGCCACCGTCAGGACATGCATGACCGCACATTCAACCATGTTCTTGACTGGGGCCTGGGTATTCAGGTCAACTCGTGGCGCCATGGCGGCGAATCCGTACCTTACAGCTTCGGTCGCTATGCATCGAGCGACAGTTTTGGCCACTGCGGTCACCTTTGCTCCTCGGCCTGGTGCGATCCGCGACACGAATTGGTGATCGCGTTGGTCTTTAATGGACAACCTTCTGGAGAAGGACATCACCACAGGATGAACAGCGTCCACGCAGCACTTTACCGGGATCTTGAACTATGTTGATCCAACCTGATCGGCCCAAACTCAAATCCATTATTCACAGCAATATGTAGTATCACGAGTATGACAAGCCTGTTTTGGGTAGGTTAGGTTGCAATTGTTTTTGTTGGATTGTTTAATTGCATTATGTTTTCCTGATCCATGCGATTGGTTTGTTCAAGATGGACACGGGGTGCCGACTATCGACCAGATGTCGGGAGGTATGCCCTCACGCGATGCGTGGCTGATGATGCCCGCCCGCTGTAACTGTTTGGATCTTTACACACCAGTTAATAAGATATTGCACGTTATGCGTTATTATACAGGAGGAACCGGATATGAAACTTGTGACTGCCATCATCAAGCCACACAAGCTTGAGGAAGTGCGGAGTGCCCTTTCTGAGGTTGGGGTCCAGGGAATCACGGCCACGGAAGTCAAGGGGTTCGGTCGACAGAAGGGCCATAAGGAAGTTTACCGGGGGGCTGAGTATACCGTGGATTTCCTGCCCAAAGTACGGCTGGATGTCGTGGTTGAAGACGGTCAGGCAGAAAATGTCTTGGAAGCAATCACAAAGGCCGCTAATACGGGATCGATAGGGGACGGAAAGCTGTTCGTCAGCAACATCGAGGAAGCGATACGGATCCGGACCGGTGAAACAGGCCAGGATGCGCTTTGATGGCTGAAAAACTTGAATGCAGTTAACCTGTCAAATAATGGAAGCATGTAAATCCAAATTAAATTTTCAAGGAGAGATAAGGACCAATGAAACGATACCTAGGCTTTAGAGCAATAGCGGCGCTGTTCATTGCATGTGTGCCCTGTGCCGTGTTCGCACAGGATGAACTTGATAAGGGTGATACGGCATGGATGTTGACCTCCTCGGTCCTTGTATTGTTCATGACGCTTCCGGGACTGGCCCTGTTTTATGGAGGGCTGGTGCGGTCCAAGAACATCCTTTCAGTCTTGATGCAGTGTTTTGCGCTTGCATGTATGATGAGTATCCTGTGGGTCTTCTTTGGGTACAGTATCGCCTTCGGTGAAGGCGGAAAATTTTGGGGTGGGCTTGACATGGCCTTTTTGCGTGGCATTACAGCCGACACAATGTCAGGCAGTATCCCGGCGACGGTTTTTGTCATGTTCCAGATGACATTTGCAGTGATTACGCCGGCACTGATCGTTGGGGCCTTTGCCGAGCGCATGAAGTTTTCGGCGATGATGATCTTCTGCAGTATTTGGGTGCTGGTTTGTTATGCCCCGGTATGCCACTGGGTCTGGGGTGGTGGCTGGGTTTCCACCCACGGTGCCATTGATTTTGCGGGCGGGACGGTTGTCCATATCAATGCTGGAATTGCCGCTCTTGTCGCGGCGATTGTTCTTGGAAAGAGGATGGGATACCCGAATGTCCCGATGCCTCCAAGTAGCATGGTCATGACCATGATCGGGGCCTCGATGCTTTGGGTTGGCTGGTTCGGATTCAATGCCGGAAGCCAGCTGGCCGCAGACAACGGGGCGGGGATGGCTATGCTGGTCACGCATATCTGCACTGCCGCCGCTGCACTGACCTGGATGTTCATCGAGTGGGTGAGGCATGGAAAACCGAGTGTGCTCGGTATTGCTACAGGAGCGGTTGCCGGGCTGGTTACGATTACCCCGGCGGCGGGGAATGCCGGGCCGCTCGGCGCAGTCGTCATGGGGGTCATTTCCAGTTGCCTGTGCTTCTATTTTTCAATCACATTCAAGAAGAAGATGGGTTACGACGATTCATTGGATGTTTTTGGTGTGCACGGGATCGGCGGGATTGGCGGCGCGATGTTGATCGGAATCTTCTGCTCGACCGAGCTTGGTCCATTCAGCGGCCTGGGATTCGGTGGTGAAAATGGATCAATCGGCGCCCAGCTCAAGGCGCAGTTCATGGGTGTCGCGGGCACGATCATTTATACAGGCATTCTCACGTTCATCATCTTGAAGGTGGTTGATGCTGCCATAGGGCTTCGTGTCAACGAGGAGAGTGAAACCGAGGGTTTGGATGTCTCGCTGCATGGTGAGAGGGGATTTGATCTTTGATCCCGCCTCTTACGGTGCCCTCCCTCGGGCATCTTTTGGAAACGGCGGCGGAGATCCCGGTTAACGGGTGAACCGCCGCCGTTTTTATTGCTGTTTATCTTATTCTCATATCACTTTATGATGCGAAAAATCCCCGGGCTTCCCGCTTTCAAGGCCTTATGCCGCTGTTCGAAGGGAGGCATGGGTGGGGGGCAGGGGATCAGGGTAGGGTCCTCTTCGCCGAATTATGGACAACAAAACACGTCATATACGGATATAACGTTATGCATGCAAAATCCGGGTTCTTGTTGTTCAGCCCCTTGATTTTTCTGTAACAGCAGGAAGATTGTAGAAGTTGGCCATGCCTCCATAGATGGCCAAGTCGCCCAACTGGGCCTCAATCCTTAAGAGTTGATTGTACTTGGCAACCCGGTCGGACCGGCTGGGTGATCCGCTCTTGATCTGACCGGAGTTCGTCCCGACCACCAGATCCGCAATTGTGGAGTCTTCGGTTTCACCGCTGCGGTGGCTAATGATAGCGGTATAACCCGCTCGTTTCGCCATTTCGATAACGTCGAGGGTTTCTGTCAGTGTCCCTATCTGGTTTGGCTTGATAAGTATTGAATTGGCGCAACCTTCCTGAATTCCCCTGCCGAGGAAATTTGTATTGGTCACAAAGAGGTCGTCCCCAACGAGTTGTATATTGTTCCCTAGGGCTTCGGTGAGTTTCCTATGCCCTTCCCAGTCATTCTGGTCAAGCCCGTCCTCAATGGACTGAATGGGATAGTCTGCGACGAGCGATTCCCAGTATTCAACCATTTCATCCGTTGATTTCCCGGTCTTCTCGCCGGTCAGGTTGTAACAGCCCTTGTCCTTGTCATAAAACTCGCTGCTTGCAGCATCAATAGCCAGCCTGACATCATCGCCTGGCTGATAACCCGCCTTTTGAATGGCTTCGAGGATGAGCTCGATCGCCTCGGCATTGGAGTCAAGGTCGGGCGCGAAACCCCCCTCATCGCCCACGGCGGTGCTCCGGTCATTTTCTTTCAGAACGGACCCCAAGGCGTGGAATATTTCACTGCCGCAACGCAGGGCCTCGCTAAACGAGTTCATGCTGATTGGCATGATCATGAATTCCTGGATATCGATATTATTATCGGCATGGCACCCACCGTTCAGGATATTCATCATTGGGACCGGCATGTGTTTTGCGTTAACCCCGCCCAGATACTGGTAAAGCGGTAAACCCACGACTTCCGCGGCAGTGCGGGCGGCGGCCAGGCTGACCCCAAGGATTGCATTTGCGCCCAGCCTGCTTTTGTCTTCCGTCCCATCCAGGCTGATCAGGGTCGTGTCAAGGAGGGCCTGTTCAGTAACATCCATCCCGCTGATTGCGGATGCAATGATTTCATTTATGTTTTCAGTGGCCTTGAGGACACCCTTGCCGCAATAACGTTCTGCCTCAAGATCCCTCAATTCATGGGCTTCAAATTCGCCGGTTGAAGCACCCGAAGGTATGCAGGCACGGCCGACAGCACCGCCATCGGTCAGTATTTCAACCTCAATAGTGGGGGTTCCCCGGGAATCGAGAATTTCCCGTCCTTCCACTTTGATAATGCTACTCATAATCCTCTATTCCTCCCATAATTCCGAGTTTTGGTGATCAT
Source organism: uncultured Candidatus Sumerlaeota bacterium (assembly GCA_964473105.1). Taxonomy (GTDB): domain Bacteria; phylum Sumerlaeota; class Sumerlaeia; order MVZB01; family MVZB01; genus CAYYNQ01. The sequence continues at coordinate 37,287 of CAYYNQ010000071.1, forward strand.
GATATCGTGTGTCTTCATATACCAAGTATGAATAAAACCGGACATATTTTGACATTCCCCAAAAAAAAATCCAAGTAAAATGGATGGTGTAAAAAAGGGTTGTCATTTGAAGTCCTGACGGCGGAAATCACATGTGATGACGGTATGGTTTACAACAATGAGCATCCATATCGTAGGTGAAAGAGAATATCAGGATAGTTGTGCATCCCAACTTGTTTCCGCGGTTATTAAAAACTTGATTCGAGAGGCGTCTTCATATAGCATCCGGCCAGTCGAATCGACCCGGTGTGATGCTCACCCTGCGGGTTTGTGCGGCACGAGAGTTGTTGCCGTCTCAAGGGTAGGAACATCGTGAACTGGCCCCTGTGACGTTGGTAGCCTAGACTCTGGTTGAACCAACACTATTCCGAGGGAGCTGGAATTGAACGTGTGGATGGCATGCCCTCTTTGTCAGGGACTTCTGAAGCATGGTCATGCGGCACCCACTTGAACCTTAGAGGTTCACCGTTTCTCCGGTTACGGCATAACGGGGGCCCTTTATTTTGAAGACACGACGAAAAATTACAATTCCGCCTGCGACCCGTTCCTGGAGAACGGCGGACCGCACGGTTGTTTTGGCTTAGCGTTCACCCAGACTCATCTGAATCTCAACGTCCGCATGTTTCACGGGCGTCAGTATTCCCCGGCTCAGGCGCAGGATGCGGTCAGCTTTTGCTGCGATGCTGGGTTCATGCGTGACGATGATCACGCCCCTGTTTTTACGTGTTGTCATTTCCCACATCAGACGGATCACGATATCTGCGCTATGGAGGTCCAAGTTGCCTGTGGGTTCGTCTGCAAGCAGAAGGGCAGGCTCGTTGATCAGTGCTCTGGCTAGCGCAACCCTTTGTTGTTCCCCGCCTGAAAGTTTGGCGGGTCGGTGAGTGAGTCGATCGGACAATTCAAGTTCAGCGAGTAGCTTTTCTGCTGCTGTGCGGACTTTTGCCATCGGTTTCCGACCAATCAAGGCCGGTATCATCACATTTTCAAGGGCCGTGAATTCGGGGAGCAAATGATGGAACTGGAACAGGTAGCCGATATTCCGGTTGCGGTATTCATTCAGGTCGCGGCAGTCCGGATGTTTCCCGGTTACGGGCGCGCAGACGATTTCCCTGCCCTCAAATATGATGGACCCTCTGTCGGGCATGTCGAGCGCACCCAGCAGGTGAAGCAGGGTGGATTTTCCTGCTCCGGACATGCCAATGACGGCAACAACTTCGCCCCGCTGAACCTCCATCCCCGCCCCGGTTATGACATTCAGTCCGCGCTCTCCATCGTGATAACTTTTGTGCAGACCGTCGATCTTGAGAAGCGATGTCGTCATGAATCATGCCTCAGTGCCTCAACAGGGCTCATTTTTGCTGCCTGCCGGGCCGGAAATACCGCGGAGATGACGCAAATGAACATGGAGGCACCTATGATTGCAGCAACCGTCAGGGGTTCGACTTTGACCGGGAGACGATCAAAATTATAGACCGACTCCGGAAGGTCAATTGGCAGATAGGGGATCAATGAAACGATCATCAGCCCCCCGATCAGCCCGAGTAGAGTCCCGATTATTCCGATCATCAGGCCGTTAATGAGGAAAATACGCCCGATCAGTTTTTCGGAAGCGCCCATGGCCTTCAATATCCCAACCTCGCGAGTTTTATCGCTGACCATCAGTATCAACGTTCCAATGATATTGAAACCGGCGACGACGATGATCAGCAGAAGGATGATGAATAGCATCCACTTCTCGAGTTTCAAGGCGGCAAAAAATGCACTGTTCTCCTCGGCCCATGTACGGATACGGTATCCGGTGCTGGACAGGGTCCCCTTGATTTCACCAGCTGAGAACGGGTCTGACAGCTTGACATGGAAATAATCGGCCCCTTCCAGGTTCCGAATACGATAGAGATTGCGGATGGTTTTTGTGCTGATGAAGCCATGATGGGCATCGAAATCGTAATAGCCGGCCTTGAAAACCCCCCGGACACGCAGATCCAGCTCCTTTGTCGCAGGACCATTTGCTGTTGTAATCAGGTTATTTGCTGATACCCGGACACGGTCACCCGGCATGACATTCAGCTTGAAGGCCAGAGGCAGGCCAAGAAGGATGTCCCGTGGCCCCAGCCGGATGGGTCCTCCATCGGGTCCGCTGATTGGATTGTCATTCTTGTCGTTCAGGGTGTAAAGGCTTCCCTGCCCAAGATTATCCATGCCGATGAGATTGGCGGGTTCCATGATCACCTTGTTGCCGGATTTTTTTTTGAAAAGCGCAAGCCGAGCGATGACCGGTTCGATGGCGTCAGTATTGTTCCGGGCCCGAAGTTCCTCAAGGAGCGTTGGATCGGTGATCATTCCTTCGGGGCCGTCCGGATTCTCAATCCTCAGGTGGGGGGTAAGGTCCGCAACCCGGCCGAACAGTAGCTTGTCCGCACCGTCCATGACCCCAATCACGACAATCAATGCCGCGACCCCTACGGCGACCCCGGCCATGGAAATCAGCGTGATCACCGAAACCAGAGCACGGCGTTCACCGGTAAAGAGGTATCTCCGTGCAATGAACCATTCAAAATATTTCATAGATCCGGGTGTGCCTTTTGCATATCAGGATCGAAAACCGGTCAAGATGTCTGCTCGGGCCGCAATTGTGGAAACAGGATGACATCGCGGATCGACGTGTTGCCTGTCAGGAGCATTACCAGGCGGTCGATACCGATTCCCAGCCCGCTTGCGGGTGGCATGCCGTATTCAAGGCAGCGAATATAGTCCGCATCCACTTCACACATGGCTTCATCATCTCCCCGTGCTTTTTTTCGGACCTGATCCTCGAACCGGCGAAGCTGATCGGCGGGATCGTTCAGTTCACTGAAGGCATTTGCCACCTCCATGCCTGCAATATATAATTCGAACCGCTCGGCGGTGGTCGGGTTTTCGGGACTGCTTTTGCTCAGCGGGCTTAGGCTGGCGGGATAATCAATGATAAAGGTCGGTTTGACTAGGGTGGATTCAACGAGTTCTTCGAAAATGAAGATCAACACCTCGTCCGGGGTGTCGCATTTATCAAGGGCCATGCGGACAGTGCTGTTTTTAGCCACCGAGGCACCGAGGATTTCCGAGAGGATATTCTTGTCATCAATACCCCAGCAAAGGCCGTGAGTCCCGTCCAGCCCAAGGGTTTCGGAGATGGCATCAACGATCCTCAACCTCCTGAAGGGTTTGGTTAGGTCAAGAGTTTTGCCGTTATATTCGAAGACATGATTTCCAAATACCTCCTTGCCCGTGTCATGAATAAGGTTTTCGGCCAGTTCCATTGTGTCCCGGTAATCGAATCCCACGGTGTAAAGTTCTAGCATGGTGAATTCAGGGTTATGTTTGATTGACATTCCCTCATTGCGGAAATTCCGGTTGATTTCATAGACCCGCTCAAAACCTCCCACGAGTAGCCGCTTGAGGTACAGCTCCGGTGCGATTCTCAGGTAAAGCTGCATGTCCAGTGTGTTGTGGTGGGTTGTGAACGGCCGGGCGGCCGCGCCTCCGTAGACCTGCTGCATCATGGGTGTTTCCACCTCGACATAGGACCGTTGATCCAGCCATTGGCGGATGCAGGATATGACCCGGGTGCGGGTCCTGAAGGTATCGCGTACATCGGTATTGGCGATCATGTCAACATAACGTTGACGGTAACGTAGCTCGATGTCCTTGAGTCCGTGCCATTTTTCCGGCAGGGGGCGCATGGACTTGGTCAGCAACCGAAGTTCGGCCGCCTCGATGGTCAGTTCACCGTGCCGTGTGATGAACATCTTTCCGCTGACGCCCACGATGTCACCGCCGTCAAGCCATTTCTTGAACAGTTCGAAACCCTTGTCGTCGGTGATATCTCGCTTGATATAGACCTGGATGTCCCCGGAGTCATCGCGCAGGACGAAAAATCCGGCCTTTCCGAAGCTGCGGACAACCATGACGCGGCCCGAAGCCGTGACTTTTTCACCGCTTTCAATCAGAGTTTCATGATCCCTGATAATTTCAGAGGCCCGATGGCTTGACACGAACCGGTTTACAAACAGATCGATACCAGCCTCTCGCATGCGTGAGGCCTTTTCATAACGTTCACAAACTAATCTGTTCTCATCCGGGGAAGACTGTGCGGGATCTTCAGGTTGAACCTGATTGGCGGGGGTGTCCTTCATGACCTTGGCTGCTCGTTCTGTTTCATGGTTTGATGTGTTGGTCATCGGGCCGGTTTTTACCCCGGCGAATTGGGGTGGCAAAAAAATCTTCTGGTCAATCCCGCCCAATACTCTACCCGAATGAGGGCTGAAGTCAAGCAAGGGGCGGTTTTGTGACGTGACGCATGGATACGAAAGGTGTCCGGGGACGAATGCGCCGGTTCATGCTTTCTTCAATTGTTCCGTTTGATAATGTTCAATCAGTGGCTCCACAACCAGGTCCATTTCTCCCCCCATGACTTGTTCTAGGCTGTAAAGGGTGAGGTTGATTCTGTGGTCACTGAGCCTGTTCTGTGGGAAATTGTAGGTGCGGATTCTGCCAGAACGGTCACCCGTTCCGACCTGGGCCCTGCGGGCGGCGGACTGTTCGTCGTGTGCTGACTGCATGGCCTGGTCGAGCAACCTTGACCGCAGCACCTTCATGGCCTTGGCCTTGTTCTTGTGCTGGCTCTTCTCATCCTGACAGGTGACGATCAGGTCCGTTGGCAGGTGCGTGATCCGTACGGCCGAGTCCGTGGTGTTCACCGACTGCCCACCGGGGCCGCTTGACCTGTATACATCAATTTTCAGATCCTCGTTCCGGATTTTGATGTCCACCTCATCGGCCTCGGGCATGACAGCGATAGTGACTGCGGAGGTGTGGATCCTGCCCTGTGTCTCGGTGGTTGGAACCCGTTGAACACGATGTGTTCCGCCTTCAAACTTGAGGCGGCTGTAAACCTCGACGCCACTGACAAGGAAGATGATCTCCTTGAATCCCCCCAGGTCGGATTCATTGGCCGAGAGAAGCTCAAATCTCCACTGGCGGACTTCGGCATAGCGGCAATACATCCTGAAGAGGTCACCCGCGAAAAGAGCCGCCTCTTCACCACCGGTCCCGGCCCGAATCTCAAGGATTGTATTGCGTGCGTCATTCGGATCCTTGGGGATTAGCAGGAGCCGCAATCCCTGTTCCACGGAATCCAGTTCCCGGTCGAAGGATTCCAATTCGGCACGCGCCAACTCAACCATGTTTGGGTCGCCATCCTCCAGCAGCTCCCTGGCCTGCCGTATTTCCTGGTGGATTTTCCCGTATCGTTTGAACCCGGTGACCAGTTCACCCAACTCGCGGTGACTGCGTGTCAGATCGGCATATTTCTTCTGGTCACGCATGGCCTCGGGATCGGAAAGTTGAGCCTCGATTTCCTGATGTCTTTCGCCTATATCCACGAGCTGACTTTCCCAGGACTCAATCATTTTTTTTGCTACTCGGTTCAGGTTTTAAAACGCGGGGAGGATATTCTTTTGCAGGGTGTCTTTTGTTATCGATCCAGACGAAGAGTCACGGCGTGGCAAGATCGACGAGCAATTGGTCCACGCTTTCCCTGCTCAACTCAACAGCGACGGATGCCCGGCCGTTATCATCGATCCCCCGGCTGGATATTCTTCCGGTACGGATGAGATCCAGGATCTGCGCCCGGATATATGGATCAGCCGTTGCACGCCGTTCGAGCTGGTCGTCCCGGGAAAAATCGAGATCCAGAAATTGCCTCAACAACTCATGTCTTGCATGGATTTCAGCCGTTTGCAGCGCCTGCTGCTTTGCCTCATCATAAGGCAGGTTCGCCGGGAGCTGGATTGTGGCCGAGGCAGTGATGAACGGGCCGACAGGGCCATTCGTCGCACAGGACACGAGGGCCATGCAGCCCAGCACGCAGCAGGCCAGCAGAACCGGTGTGCTAGGACGGAAACTATCCGCACTGATTTCTGGAATCAACAGCATTTGCTCGGTTATATTCCATAGAACTACGCTTGATCCGCTGTCTACAACATGGGCGCAATGACTAGCGAAATCACGCACATCAGCTTGATCAGGATGTTGATCGATGGGCCGACGGTGTCCTTAAGCGGATCGCCGACCGTGTCACCGACGACGGAGGCATGGTGGGCATCAGAATTCTTGCCGCCGAAATGCCCCTCCTCGATATATTTTTTCGCGTTGTCCATTGCGCCGCCGGCATTCGCCATCTGGATTCCGATCATCAGTCCGCTGATGAGGGCGCCGACCAGGACCCCGGTCAGCATGTTCTTGTCAATTAACCCGACGACAATCGGCAACGCGATTGCTACGGCCCCCGGGAGGAGCATACCCTTCAATGCACCCTGCGTCGCAATATCAACACACTGGGCGTAATCCGGTTTCGCATTCCCCTCCATGATGCCGGGAATTTCCCGAAGTTGGCGCCGAACCTCGTCGATCATTGCGAATGCGGAGACGGATACGGCACGGAACAGCATCGATGAAAAAAAGTAGGGGAACATGCCCCCAAGCAGCAGGCCGGCCAGAACCTTCGGCTCGGTCAGGGCGAGGTCAGTGACCTGGATGCCAGCCGTTTTTACATAGGCGACAAGGAGCCCCATGGCCGCAAATGCGGCGGAACCAATAGCGAAACCCTTGCCGATGGCGGCCGTGGTATTTCCGACCGAGTCGAGGTTGTCGGTGATCTCCCGGACCGAGCGGTCCAGTTTGGCCATTTCGGCGATCCCGCCGGCGTTGTCGGCAATCGGCCCATAGGAGTCAACGGAGACGATGATACCGGTTGTTGCGAGCATTCCGAACGCGGCCATCGCAATCCCGAAGAAGCCCGCCTGGCCGTAAGCCAGAAGGATTGCCGCGACCAGCACAATGGTCGGCCATCCGCAGGATTTCATGCCGACACTGATCCCCTCGACTATCGTTAGGGCCGGACCGGATTTGCTATTTTCGGATATCAGTTGGGTCGGCCTGTACTTTGCGGAGGTATAGTATTCGGAAATAAACCCTATTGCCGTCCCTGCGAGGACGCCAATGATGGTTGAGAGGAATACTCCCGTCGGGGTGTATGCGTTTCCGTCCTCCGTAAAGGTGGAACCGGTCTTTTGAATGATGAACCAGGAGCCGATGATTGTGATTGCCGCTGCAACATAGGTTCCGTGCATGAGGGCCTTTTGTGGATCGCTCTTGGAAAATATACGGATGTAGAAGATTCCGATGATTGATGCAATAACGCCGAGTGCCGCAATTAGCATTGGCATCATGACCATTCCGTCAGGATTTCCTGCACCCGTCACGTTCAGGGTCACCGCAATCGCCATGGATGCGATCATTGCCTCGACATATGACTCCATCAGATCTGAACCGAGTCCGGCCACGTCGCCAACGTTGTCCCCGACGTTGTCCGCGATGGTCGCGGCATTCCTGGGATCATCTTCGGGAATTCCCGCCTCGACTTTCCCGACAAGGTCTGCACCCATGTCGGCGCCCTTGGTGTAGATTCCACCGCCTGATCGCGCAAACAACGCGACCAGCGAAGCACCCATTGCGTAGCCGTTGATAATGGTCGATTCACCGTTGAACATGCTGAAAACCAAGGCAAGGCCGATCAGCGAGATGCCAACCACGCTGAGCCCCATGACGGCCCCTCCACTGATCGCGATCCCCAGCGCGCCCTTGACACCTCCCTCACGAGCGGCCTCGGTGGTGCGACTGTTGGCCCGTGTGGCAATGGACATGCCGATATAACCGGCAAGAGCCGAACAGATGGCCCCAATTACAAATGCAATGCCGGTCTTGTAATTCAAGCCCACGCCCTGTTTCACCATGCCGACGATACTGAGAAAAAGGAAGATGATGACGACAAATACGAAGATGTAGGTGTACTCACGCTTCAGGAAGGCTTTTGCTCCGATCTGAACCGAGTCGGAAATCTCGATCATCGCGGAGTTTCCCCGGCTTTTTTTACCCAGTTCCAGAGTCAGGTAAACGACGAAAATGATCGCGATAATACCGCCGATCAATGGCCATATCAAAAGGCTGTCCATCATTGAAAATTTTCTCCCCAAACCTTTGACCTGTGTTAGGTGCCCGGGTTTGATTCTAATCAGGATTTGATCCAGAAAAGCCTGATCGAGGCCTTCCGGTAAAGAAATGCCGGCTCACCCGTGACCCCGGATTTTCCTCCCTGTCCGGGATTTCGGGAACGCCACGCCTCCCAGACAGGAAATCAGATCCGGGAATCGGGGATTCCATGGCCAAACTGTCCTGTCGGCATGACCGTACCAACCGCCACACCCTAGCATTCACACGATGATTGGCAAGAAAAAAACGGGTTTGGCAGGATGGTTTCCGGGCGCCGGATCAGCCTTCTACCCGAGGCTATCCCCGTGGAAGGGTCCGTAAGCTGCTATCAATAAGTTCTCATCATTGAATTTAACGCACGGGCGGCGCCGACCTGAGAAGCCTTACCAGCAAGGATTCCATAAGCTCCCGTGCATCGGGGACGAAGAGGGCATCCTGCCCCGGCCTCATCGCCTGGTAAGCCTCAAGCAGTGAGTGATAGGCTTCGATCAGGTGTAAAGTTCGATAGACCGGTAACCGGTATTTATCCCGGACCCGTTCGTGTGCGAGTTTCAGGCAGAACTGCCGGTTCCGCGGCTGGATCAGTTCCCGCATTGCCACGTTGCCCGATATGGAAGGTTCGCGATCCAAGTTGGATTGCATGAGAAAGCGGAGGCAACGGAGAACACAATGATAAACCTTGAGGTCCCCACCGCCTGAGCCCCACAGTTCGCGAATATTCAGGATCAACGGCGTGATATCCCTCGCAATTAGGGCATCCTCAATCTTGAATGTGTGTACCGTTCTGAATCTCTTGAGGTAGCCGATTTCCTGAACGGCTCTGTAAATAGGTGATTTTTCGTCTACTTCTCGCCCTGTGCTCTCATCTTCAACTGCGAGCAAAATCAGTTTATGCCCGGTGGCCGGGAGCGAACCCCGAACCCAGGCGGCGATTTTTTCACCAGGCGACGGCCCGCCGGGTTCACCCCGCGGTTTATTCGCCCGGGATCTGCCCCGTCTTTTGGGGGCGAACAATTCTCCTGGATTGTTGAATATGACAAATTTCACGGCTTCGGGAAGGAAGGACATCATTTCCAGATCGCCGGCTATTTCGTCGAGGCGGGGCGCCATCGGCACGGTTGGGTCTTTCGTGGGGTAATATTCCGTCAGGTTTTCATGGCGGTTATCACGCGGGAGATAGATTTCGAGGATCTCATCCCGTGCCTTCAGGATTTTTTCCGTATGATTTCCGTAAAAAAGGAAGACCGGCATCACATGTCGGATATCTTGCCCGAGAGATTTAACAAAAACTGAATCTGAATCCCAGGATTCCATAAGACGCCTCTATCACGGGTTGATATGAAAACGAACGGGCGAATGATTCTCAGGAGGTGTGTCCAGCGCAGGTATCATGCCGGTCTCAGGCATATAGTTTTCCAACCCAGTTCCCGTATCCATTGTAGGGGAGAGTCTTGACGCTCTCGCCGTTGTCGATCAGTTTTTCTGTTGCCTGGCTCCAGCGCGGATGCGGGGTTTCCGGGTCGACATTGGAAAGAAATGGATATTCCTCGGGCTGCTGATCGCTCCAGAATGTACCCGGCTCATTGTCCAGAAACTCAATTTTCACGATTGATTTGGGGGACTTGTAACCATACTTCCACGGGATGATTATCCGCACCGGCGCACCATTCTGGTTCGGCAGCACTCGTCCATACATCCCGACAACGAGCAGGGCAAGTTCATTCATGGCTTCATCCATCCTCAAGCCTTCATAATATGGCCAGGGATACCAGGGCTGGGCTTCAATTCCCGGCATTTCCCCGGGTCGGTTCAGGCTCATGAAGCGGATATGGGTCGCCTTGTTGTCGGGCTCGAGCCACGTGATGACCTTGGACAGCGGGATGCCTATCCAGGGCACGGTCATGGCCCATGTCTCGACGCAGCGGAACCGGTAGAGGCGTTCCTCAAGTTCAAATCGACCCAAAATATCATCAATGTCGATGACCTTCGGCTTTTTGACCAATCCATCGACTTGTATCTTCCATGGATGTGTGGTCAGTGAGGCGGCAAGGTCCTTGACCCGTTCCTTTTCATTCGTGAATTCATAAAAGTTGTTATAGGAAGCCGCCTTGGCAAAGGGCGTGACCGGCCTCTCGGTTACAGTGAATTTCTCATTCCGAGCCGCATTCAGGATTCCGAGATTGTCCAGCGATAGATCGTCCCGGGGGGTTACAGGACCGCTGGATGGATTATCAATCGATGCCGTTTTCAGGTTGGTTGATTGGGGCTTGCACGATGTCGTTAGACCACAAGCCGTGGGAACGGCCAGGCTCATCATACGGATGAACCTTCTGCGGTTGAAATAGGCGGATTCCGCGGTGATGGACTGGCAATCAGCCTGCCATGGAGACTTGACGATGATATTGCTCATGGGACCAGTCTACCTTCTGCCACCTTTATATTTCAACGCTAGATGAAAGAGTTCATGTTTTTCGTTTTGGTCACTATCGCAACCAGACTGTAAAAATGGCGGGCATTTTGACCGGTTTGGAATGCTGGAGGGACCATAGGGGCCCAAGGGGCTAAGATAACAGGCCCCCTCGTTCCATAGACTGGTTAATTTTTCGGTGTTTCCATCTATACCTGTTGAGTTTATCGTGCCAATCTGGGATTTGAATATCACAGATTTATAACTTGTCAGCGGGGGGGGGAAATATGGGTAAACCAATTTCTATTCTGGGGAATTTAGTGGCAGACCTGACGTTTCGTGCGGACGGTTGCCCCCGCATTGGGTTATCGCTCAGCGGATTTTCATATAAACTCGGGCTGGGTGGTTTGGGTTCAAATCAGGCTGTGGCAGCATGTAGGGCGGGCGCTGAAACAATATTCATCACCAAAATCG
>CAYYNQ010000072.1:0-34176 GCA_964473105.1 uncultured Candidatus Sumerlaeota bacterium
TATATGCTGCCCGGCGTGCGGGACTGACTGTCCCGCCTGTGGTGCTAGTCGGAATCTGACTCTTCCGGCTGATCCCGAAAATGGGTTGTGTGGATCGACGGGCCTACCGTCTCAAGGGAAGCCGAATGATGCCGATTCAGGAGGATCATAACAGGTACCGTAAAAATGTATGTCCATGAAGCACAGAGCAGCACAATGTCCAGATGGTCCTTCAGGATGTAAAGCAGGCAGACTACCATGACAATCGTAACAAAGATCTCGAACGGCTGGCGATTCTTTAGATTCAGGCTCTTGATCCCATAATAAGGAACCTTGCTGACCATCAGGTAGGCAACCGAGATGATCGCCGCCGCATAGACAACGGCAACTCGCCGCCCAATTTCCATCATATAGTGATTCACCTCAAGCACCCAGATCACGGAAATCACGGCGAGGGCTGCGATGGGCGTGGGCAACCCGATAAATGTTGTCTTCTCCTCACTGCTCGCCTGGACATTGAAGCGTGCCAACCTGAGCGCACCAAATACAACAAACAAACTGCAAATGGCCGTGGCCACACGCGGGAATTCGTTACTCAATGTATGGTATGCAAGCAGAGCGGGGGCAACACCAAATGAAACCAGATCAGAAAGCGAGTCGAAATTCAGCCCGAATTCACTGGAGGTCCGTGTCAGGCGTGCGATCGCCCCGTCGCAGACATCCAAAACCGCAGCTAACAAAATCAGCCAGCAGGCCTGAAGTAGATCGCCATTGAAGACCCCATAAATCGCCAGCATTCCACAGAACAGGCTGCCGGCCGTGAACAGGTTGGGAAGAATATAGACTTTGCGCATAATGGAAGAACCCTGAGGATACACGGAACCGCTGAAGACGGGATAATTCCCGAGGTCCCGATGCGTATCTTCGTTTCTTCCGGCCCGATTCACAAGAATAAAGTTCAAGTTGCCGACACTGTCCCGATCATCGCAGTCGCATTCATGATCAAAATGCGATCATCATGCCAAGGATGCACGGAACCGGGGGTGGAAATGAACGGCATACATGGGCTCAAGCATCCCTTCAAAGCCATGATCCTCTGGCGATATTGATCACTGCTGCGCTTACAAAACAGATGAAACACCAAGGATATTTATCTTTCTCCGGTCTTCAGAGTGACCGGGTCTGTGGTAAGATTCTCCACAGCAACAGACCGACGGTGAATTCCATTGAACCCGAACATCCCCCTACCCGCGGCATATCGCCTCTCCCTCGCCCTGATTCTTTCGGTCGGCCTATACCTGAGACTGGCCAAACTGGACGGATACATCCATTTTCAGGGTGATCAGGGGGAGTTCTATCTTGCGGTCATGCGCTGGATTCACGAGGGACAATGGCCTTTACTCGGCCAGCACCGGAGCATCACGGGTGATTACACAATCGGGCCGGGCTGGTTTTACACAATCATGCCGGCCCTCACAATCGGGAATTTCAACCCGGCGGCTGGCGTTTTTGTCAACACAGGTTTCGGATTGCTGGCCATGATGGTCGCATTCACATGGATGTACAGGATATCACAAACCGCCATTGCGGCCATCATGATTACATTGGTCATGGCCACCTCGGCGATTCTCATTGAACAGGACCGCCTGCTATGGAGCCCGTATCTTTTTCACTTTGTGACGCTGGCTGTTGCACTGCTGATATCCGTGTTCGAAAGCCATCCGACCCGTTATCTGTCAATTTATCTGATGTTATGCATGATCCTGCCGCACTGGCACACTACCGGATGGATCATATGTGCCGTCTCATCAATTTTTATCCTCCGACTTGTCTCGCTGCACCGCCGGAAACTTGGCAGGTCGGCCTGGCGGGGAAACCGGGCCTGGATCATCCTAACCGTAGTCTGGTTTCTGCTCCTGTATGTTCCGCCCGTCCTCCACGAACTAAAACCCGGTGATGGGAATATCGGGAAATACATTGTGAATACCCTGATGGGGGCCCCGCCTTCCGAATATTCACTTTGGCTTCGGATAAAGTATATCACAAACATCACAAGCTATCATGTCCTGCATCAAGCCTTTAACTGGAGACTCGAAAATGTTGACTGGCCCCGTTTCATCATCACCACACTGATGACATCCTCCGTTATCCTGGGCTGGATTCAATGCAGACGCAGGAACATCCGAGTCGATTTTTCCATCTGTTTCATGACGACGCTCTTCTTCACATTCATGCTGGTTTACATCATCCGGGCGGAATATTTTGATGACTATTATATGATGGCCGTGCTGCTGGTTCCCGTTCACCTGACTATATGGGCGGGCGGCATATTCCTGGACGGATCCGGGTCCGGGACAACAGGGGGAAACCTGCAGCGGGCCATCCGCATTTGGGGAGGCATCTTACTGGCGGGAATGTCTTTGCTCTCGGCAATGCAATGGCCGGCTGCATGGGAAATACACCGCCGCGATCCGGCGCCCTATCATGAGACCCTCGAATATGTGGATACCATCAGCGAAATCGCCGGTGAGGAACCCTTCAGTATTGCACTTCTTGAAAATCACCAATACCGCACACACTTCCATTTTCTCCTGAAACGTCTGGGCCGGGAGCCTCTGAATGGGGACTTTAAACGAAAGACAATCCTGAAAAGTGAGTTCGGGGAACGTGCATTCATCATCATCAGGGGAGGTTCGGAGAATTACCGCAGGATTGTGGGACAGACAGATCCAGCCCTTGTAACCGAGAGAAGAATCGGGGAAGGAAAGTTGGTTGTCATCACCCGGGACAAACTGAATCCGTAATCCGGTGATCAGCGGAAACCTCGATCACCCGGTCGAAACAATCCAGATGTTTACGCTCGTGCGTGATATATATGATCGTTATTCCCTGCCCGGCCATGTCATTGACAACCTTCAGGAATTCATCGACAGCCTCCATGTCAAGCCCGGCCGTTGGTTCATCCAGAATCATGATTGACGGCCTCCGAACAAATGCCCGGGCAAGTATCAGTTTCTGGCGTTCCCCGCCTGAAAGCATGCGCCCGTCTTCACCAATTGCAGTGTCATAGCCATGGGGCAAACGGCTGATAAATTCGTGCGCCCTTACCATGCGGGCCGCCTGCTCTACCTGATCCTGATCAATACCATTCATGTTGAATATAATATTCTCCCGGGCCGAACGGTTGAACAGGATAGGATGCTGGGTCACCAGGCAGACCCGTTCCCTGAGCGCCGTCATCTTTATCCTCTCCAGAGGCACATCATCCACCCGAATCTCCCCCTCCGTTGGACAGTATAACCGACAAAGCAACTTGACGAACGAGGACTTCCCCGATCCATTCGGCCCGATAATCGCGATCCGGTCTCCACGCATGATCTCCAGGCTGACATCCTTCAGCGCCTCCTTACGACGCTGGCGGCGGCCAACCCGGTAACTGTGAGATACACCCGTGAACGAAATCACACGCCAGTCCTCGGAGAAACCGACAGCCTGGGCATGATCCTGAATGCCTGACTCCCGATCAAGAAGTTCGAAAACATTCCGTGCCATCACCTTTGCCCGCTGCATGATCACGTTCATTTTCATGATCGACGTCATTGGCTTGTAAAACCTGGTCACAGCCAGAATGAATACCATCAGCTTGGCCGGGTCCAGATTGATCCGCGTTCCGAATACATATAACGCGAGTGAGAAAACGATTAGAAGAACAAGCATGTTCAAAATATCGGCCAACGGGCCAATGACGGCCTGTGCGGCACGGCGGTTCCGGGTTGACCTGACATAATCATCCACCATGGGCTCCAGGGCTTGTGCCTCTGCATCCTCAACCCCATAGGACTTGATCGCAAGCACCCCGTGATAGGTCTGGGTCATCGCATCCATCAGGTCCTCTTCCCCTCCCAGTTCCGCAGCCAGTGAACTGCGTAGCTTCCGCACAGTGTAAAGTGTCGGCAGGATCACGAGTGGCAGCAAAACCAGCAACAAGACGGTCAGGGGAAAGCTGATAAACAGCAAAGTGCAAAACAGGATCATGATTGTGAAGGGAAGCAGGATTCGCCTTGAAGCCAGCAGGTTGACGAGTTGGCGCATCCTATAGACCTCACGAAAACTCGTGTTCAGCAGTGAACCGATGGACTTGTGATCATAATATTCCATTTCCTGACGAAGTACATTTCCATAGACCTTCTTCATCATGTCCGCCGAGAATTCCAAGGCGATCTTGCTCATCAGGAAACTCCCCAAAAACTGAAAAATTCCTTTGAGAAGGAAGAGGAGCAGGATGATACCGGACCAGACGGCAAGGTATCTCTCCGGTGATGAACGCGACCATGTGCTGAATTGCTGCCAATAGGGCATCACGGTATCTTGAACAACGGAAACGCCCTCGGATTCCATAACCTTCCTCGCCATATGCCCCCTTGCCGTTGCCGGTGTATCATGACCTGCATTGTCATCCGACCTCTCCCGAACCCCTGCCCCCGGAAATACCGCCATCCCGGTCGCATCACCATCATCCCGTCCAAGGATGTGTTCCTCTGCATACCTGTCCCTGGGCGGATTGATCGCATAATCAAAAATCGGGATCAGGGCCACCAAGCCAATTGCTGCCAGGGCCTGCGATAATGCGAGGCTTAAATTGGCGATGATGATCAATTTTTTCCTTTGAAACACGATCCCCATCACCCGCCACAGAACATCATCCCTGATGGAAAAGCGGGTGCTGAAAAAACGGGACACTTTTCGGCTGTATCTGGAGAGGGCCATGGTGGTTGAATGGAATCTCGTGGACTGGGTGAAAAGATTGATGACCGGGATACGAGGGTGGTCATGAAGGCTTGGGTCCAAGTTATATCTTCCATTCTCAATCATCTACCTAAAAAGTTCGAGACCCTCGGGACCGGGCCGATCACCATCGACAAATCTGAAAGCATGAGTTCATGATAATTAACCTCACAAAATGATATATCCGTTAATCTTATGCGATTTATCTTCGCAGCATCCCTGATTTTTATCGTCCCCACCCCGGCCCCGGCGGTTCCCGAACTCTATATCCTCGGCGATCTCGACAAGCCGACAGGCAATCAGAATCTCGTGCATTCGAGATCAATATTTAACGATGGGATTATCCGCCTGCGGGTGCAGGTTATTACGGGCCATGCATGGGACGCGGCCCGTCCTTCTATCCTGCGCCGTTTATCGAGACATTCTACGGTTTCTCCTCCCTTCACGATCATTTGGAACTCCATGGCGGAAATATCTCTCCTGAGTTGCAAAACACCTGGAGGGCCAACGCCCGTGATTTTCACCAGGAAATCGAAAAGATGGGCTGGGGGAACATCCGCTTCTTTGCCTATATCTTTGATGAAGTCGACAGCGCCCGTGACACAGGTGAGGAGGGCGATCTTGCGACAGAACAGGAGCCGCTGGCCGACATTTACCGAGCAGCCGTCCAGGTACAACAGGTGCTCGATGAGGCTACAGGCGGCGAACGTGTCATCTATCTTGTCTGGACAACGCATGCCGACGCCGCAGCTTATGGGGCCATTGGAAAAGATTTGAGGAACAACTTGAGCTGGTTCGCCCCTAACGGGCATGCACTTGACCTGGAGTTTTACGGACCTGGAAACAGGCAACCCAACGACCGGCTTTGGTTCTACCATTCGGGCCAACCGGCCGTGGGCAACCATACGATCAACCAGCTTGGAATTGACATGTGCACATGGGGCCTGTTATGCCGGCGCTACCCGGTTGACGGGGCATTCCTCTGGTCGGGAATGTGTTTCGCGGAAGATTTCCAGACGACTGGATTCAACCTTTATGACCATCCTGTCTACAAGCATGGGAAAACACGGTGGGGAAACGGAGTCCTGTTTTTTCCCGGGTCGCGGCTGACTATGATCGGAACCCTGAAAAATATCAAGGGGCCGGTTCCATCCATGAGACTGAAAGCCTGGCGACATGGCCTGCAGCTGGTCGAATATTGCCGGCTGGCTGACGGACTCGGCCATGAAGATGAAGTGAACCGCCTGATGAGAAACCTGATTCCTTCGGGGTTCAGCGAAGCAGACCTCGAAACCGGCATCGCATCATGGGACAAAACCCCTCATCAATACTACCGTTTGAAGCAAAAACTGATCTCGCTCATCGAGTCGCCGACATAAGTGATTGAACTCACATTGCGGGGCATGAAACGCCTGTTATTGCACAGGGGCGAAAAGTTGCGCCTTCCAGTCGGCTGCAAGCACTTCCCAGCTCGATGGGGAAACGGGTTCTGCATTCCAACGGAACTCGACCGCAAACGGCAATGTGCGGGCGCCATAAGCCGCCTGATATATCCCGACCCGCTCACCGGCACTGACCCCAAATCCCACCGGGATACGGGAACGAATCAAATTTGTCATCACAGTATGCCTGTTACCCTCATGCCGGATGATCAGGACATGTCGATAACCTGCATGGGCTCCCGCAAAAACAACACGCCCCCCCACGGGAGTCCGGACGGCAACCGGGTGGGCTCGCCAGAAAAGGTGCCGCGATCCATTCGCTTCAATCCTGTCGGGCAGTACAGATTCCTCATCAGGATCCAGGGACACTTCCGGGATGGAAATCAATCGAGTCCATTCAGGCCCCGATGGATCGACAATTGCTTCATCGGCTTCGGAAACTCCGTCCCCGACAAACCCCTGACCGGATGCCTCCTCCCCCCGGAGCGCCTCTTCCCCGGCCAGTTGACGGATCAACAATTTCAACCCGGCCTTTCGGCCCTTAAGTTTCGTGATGGATTCCCTTTGTGTGTTGAGCAAATCCACACCATTGTCCAGCTGTCCGGAAAGTTCACGGTGCCGCTGCTTCAGTTGATCCAAACCGTAGAGCGTGAAAACATTACGCTGTGCGGAAATTCCTCGAAACCGACTGCCGACAGGGTCCAACCCGGTCATCTCCTGCTCCTGACGCAGAATGCGATCTGTGGATGCCAGCACCTGGTTATAATGTCGGTCAATCCATACCATCAGGGATGGTTGCAACAGGGGCAAACGCGGAGTGGAATGCAGTGTCTGGTAGTAATATGCAATGCCTTGCCTGAGGCGTTCCCTCGCAAGGCGAAACTGCCGGCGGTCTAGATCCTGAAGCATCGCCAGGTCATCAATCATGGATTCCATTGTTTCCGGCATACTGTCAAGGACCGCTCTTTCACCCATGGCATGGGCTGTCCGGGTATTCAGCCTGCGAGTGACCCCGTCTAGAGCCTCTTGTGTTGACTCGATCATGACGAACTCTGTCTCAAGGCCACCACATATCACACCGATCTGTCTTTCAATGGCGGCCATTTCCTCGAGAGCCCCGGACGTATGCTGGACTGGCGTTATGCCCTGTGCCATCAACAGGGAGGATACCGTGAAGAATAAGACGAGTGCGCAGAGGTAGCAGGTTAACCGGATCAGTTGAATTTTCCAGAAAGTGATACTGCTGGGACGGGAGTCAAAACTGGAATGGCCTCTGTTATGGCCGGTCAGACTTGTCTTCAGCACTTCTGTACCATAATGGATACGGTTGCAAAACAGCAATGGCCATGTCATGGTGGACCAAGTGCAAGGCGAACACTAATCACCTGATTACCCGAAATATTGAAATCTGGATTGAGTCATGAGAATGGAATCAAACTCGCATCAGGAACTGATCGTGGTCGGTGACCGAGTTCTGGTCCGGGCGGAATCGGGTGAAGATCGAACTCAGGGCGGGCTGATTCTGCCCGCGAGCGTGGCCGACAAGGCCCAGGTCCTGCAGGGTCGGGTCGTTGCAGTCGGGCCTGGCGTCCCGATGCCGCTTGATGACCATAATGAGGAGGAGCCTTGGCAGACATCTCAAAAACAGCCGCGCTATATCCCGATGCAGGCCGAAGTCGGTGACATGGCGCTATTCCTTCGCAAATCAACCGTTGAGATCCAGTATGAAAATGAGATCTACCTGATTGTCCCACAATCGGGCATTCTGGTCCTGCTACGGGACCTTTAAAATCTGAAATCAAAAAGCTCCAAAGCCCATACCAATGACAACCGCAACAGAATTTTTCCATCCCCGGCCAAAACCATCTGGAATCTGAACAACGGGAAACACGGCATGGAAACCCTGATGGGCAGATATACGCAGGGCCTATCACACCTCAATCATTCAGGGCTTGAAATACCAAGCCCGGTGGATTATAAGACACAGGGATCCATAGGCGAAGAGATGGAGAAAATTCAACCCCAATACTGATCTTTGTCCAACCGGGACGGGATGCCTCCTGCAGAAGGACAACGAATGACACAAGATATATCATATCAAGGTCTTGCAAGAAAATATCGCCCCATCACATTTGAGGATCTGGTGGGCCAGAAACAGGTTTCGGCGTCTCTCCAGAAGGCCCTGAAATCGAAGCGTGTTGCCCATGGACACATCCTCGCGGGGCCTAGGGGATCGGGCAAGACGACATCGGCCCGCATTCTAGCCATGGGGCTTAACTGCGAGTCGGGCCCAACCCCCTCCCCATGTGGTCATTGCTCCCAGTGCGAGGCTGTCATCAACGGCAGCAACATGGATGTCATCGAGATCGATGCGGCCAGCAATACCGGCGTCGACAATATGCGTGAACTGCTCGAGAGGGTCATCAATGTCCCGTTTGCCGCCCGCCGCAAGGTCTATATCATTGATGAAGTGCATATGCTGTCAATTGCATCCTTCAACGCGCTGCTCAAGACCCTGGAAGAACCCCCTCCCAATGTTGTATTCATCCTTGCAACCACCGAACTGGAGAAAGTTCCGGAAACAGTGCGAAGCCGCTGTGTTCTGCATGCCTTTCAGCGGCTGGGATCGGATGATATCGCGGGTCGGTTGGCGCAGGTTGTCGAGAAAGAGGGGGTGTCATTCGATGGAGATAAGGCGGGTGAAATCTACCAATTGATCGGCAACTCGGTTGACGGCGGCATGCGTGATGCCCTGGTGATTCTCGATCAGGTTATTGCCTTGGGCGAGGACAACAACCCGCTTGATGCCACGCGTTCCCTGCTCGGTATCGTGGACCGCCAATCCATCCAAAACTGCACTGACTGGCTGAACCAGGGTGACATCCAATCCCTGCTCAATCTGATTCATGAACTCATCAGCCGTGGACGGAATCTTGAGCGGTTTATCAAGTGCTTGGTCGGTTATATGCGTGACCTGATGCTGATTCAGGCCGGCGCCGATGACTCGCTGATCTCATCTGCCGGTGAAGGGCTGAAATTCGCAAAGGATCAGGCGTCAGGTATTCCACCTGCAAGGCTTTTCAACATCATCCAACAGCTTTTCAACCTGGAAGAGAACTTGAAATCCTCCACACAGATACGGTTTCTGATCGAATTCACATTTATCCGGCTGGCCACGATCCAACCGCTGGTCCCGGTTGATCAAATCATCAGCCGCATCAACGCAATACCCCAACAGGCACTCGACCCACCCCCCAATGAACGCCAAACGCAGGAGGGTTCCACGCAAAGATCGGGACGGGTTATCGACCGGGCAGATTTGCAATCGGATCCACCCCCATCAAAACCGCCGATTCTGAAGAATGTCATGTTGGATTCAACTCCGGGCGCAAATGTCGATCCCGACGGCATGGAACTGGATGATGAGACAGTGGATAACAACGGCGGTGCGGATCCATCTGCCCTGATCCTGAAACTCAAATCACACCTGCCCGACTCGATGCGATATCTCGACCGTTATCTTCGACAGGTTGTTGACATCGTCGTTGAGGCAGGCACGGTAAAACTCGTCTGGCCGCAAAAGGAATGCATGGCGCAGGAGATGGTCGAAAGGAAGGAACATCTTCAGGCGCTACAATCGGCATTTACCAAAATCACGGGTGATCGGGTCCGGATCGTCCATCTAGCTTCGGAATACGAGCCGTCAGGAACCACCCCGAAGGGTTCAAATTCCCGGGCGTTACCAGCCAGACCGGATCCGAATGTCCACGTACCAACCGGTCCCGTCTTGGCTGATGGCGGAATGATCCGTTCCGAATACGCGGAGCCAGATATGGATCTGCCCGAAGATACCGGGATCGCAAATCCCCGGAGGGAGGTTGAAAAGGACGCGACCGACATGGCCCGGACCTTCATCAACACGCAACCGGATGCCGAATCCAGAATCCGGATGCTGTGCGACATGTTGAATGCAAAACTGGTTGATCAGGAGGGACGGCCCATCAAAGTCCAGGGGACTTAGGCGCCGGACCGGCCAAGGAACTATCAGGGACCATTCTCCGGCCCGACATGTCATCATCCTCCATGACAGCCCCCCCGCCAATATCGTCAGGGTCCTCAATCACGAGAATCCGCTCCCCCCTGCGAATCATGTATAACTGCTCACGAATGGCCTTCTCGGCCTGAAAACCACCGTTTTTAAGGGCCCGCTGCTCCCTGTCCAGCTTATGCTGCTGGCCTTCAAGGCGCTCAACTAACATTCTCAACTTATAGAGCCGGTCACGGGTCCCAAAATATTCATGAAGTTTGGAATAATTCATCCAGACCCAGAGTATGCTCAGGACAAGCAGGCAGGAAAGCCACCGGATCAGAAATATAGGACGCAGCCAGCGTAAAAACCCAATCAACATCCCGCGCACAAGACCATCCTCCACATCTGTCGACATACCGGGGGGACCTGGAGAGGGGGCTCAGTCACCCGGTCCAGCAGGGGCGATCGGGCCGATGGTCGGTCAACCCGAGTAAAGGGAATTATCCTGCAGTGAATTCGGGTAAGCAACCGATTTCTGTGCGAAAGCAAAAATACACCGCCTGAAAGTTAATCAAGATACGCACGAGGCCCCGACCGTAAAAACGGTTTCCAACCCCGCCCCTCTAGCATCAGTGGGCTGTCCATGGGATTTCGGACTTCGGCCCCACGCAAGATTAGCCTTGACAGGCCATGCTTGATAAGTCAATTGATGTTGGCTGATGCCGACCGGGCACAAGTACGAAATCCACCGGAAGTCCAGACTGGATTGTTCAAAAACCAATGACGAACGGGAAAATACCGAAGAAAAACCCCCGAAAAAATGCGGCGAAGAAAAAACCCGCAGGCCGGGGGGCGGCAACATCCGACAGTAAACTGATCATTGTTGAATCGCCGGCCAAGGCCCGGACCATCTCACGGTTCCTGGGTCAGGATTACATCGTCGAGGCCAGCTTCGGACACATCCGCGACCTGCCTGCCTCGGCCAGTGAGATCCCAGATGAGGTAAAGGGTAAACCTTGGGCACGCTTGGGCGTTGATCCCGAGAATGATTTCAAGCCTGTCTATGTCGAGTCCAAGGACAGCCACAAACGGATCAGTGCACTGAAAAAGAAGGTCAAGAATGCAGGGGAGCTCTTGCTGGCAACGGACGAGGACCGCGAGGGGGAATCGATCGCCTGGCACTTGCTCGAGACGCTGGGCCGAAAAATACCTTATAAGCGGATCACGTTTCACGAAATCACCCGCGGGGCCATCGAAAACGCTCTGGACAACCCGTATGATGAAATCAACACGAGGCTGGTTCAGGCCCAGGAAAGCCGGCGCATTCTGGACCGTTTGTTCGGATACAAGCTCTCGCCGATCATCTGGAAGAAGGTTCGCCCGAAGCTCAGCGCCGGACGGGTCCAGAGTGTTGCAGTCAGGCTAATCGAGGAGCGCGAAGAAGAGCGTCGGGCCTTCAGGCAGGCCACCTACTGGGATATCGAGGCCCGGATGGAAGCCGATGAACAGGAATTCAAGACCCAACTCATCCAGATTGGCGACCAGAGAATATGCAGCGGCAAGGATTTTGACGCATCGACAGGAAACCTCAAGAAAGATTCAAGGGCGATCGTACTGGACGAGCGATCTGCAAGGGACAGGCTCGATGCGTGCATGGAAAACCTCCCTTGGCATGTCAGCCAGATCCAGAAAAAGGAAACCCAGCAGCGTCCGGCCCCGCCATTCACCACCTCAACACTTCAACAAGCAGCCAGTTCAAGGCTGAAGCTGACGCCCCGACAGAGCATGATGATTGCACAGCGGCTTTACGAGGGCATCGACCTGGGCGGGGAGGAACGGGAAGGCCTGATCACATACATGCGGACCGACTCCGTGACATTGAGCGAAAAGGCCCTGAAGGAATCGTCCGAATTCATCGGAAGAACCTATGGCAGTGACTATTGTGGCGAATCGCGGCGTTACAAGACGAAGTCCAAGTCAGCCCAGGAGGCACACGAAGCCATAAGGCCCACAAATTTCAGGCACACCCCGGATTCCCTCAAGGGCATTCTCAGGGGCGATGAGCTTGAGCTCTACAGCCTAATCTGGGACCGCATGATCGCCTCCCAGATGCCAAACGCCATTCTTGACAAAACAAGCGTTGATTTCCGCGTCACAATCGACAAACAGGAACACATCTACCGGGCGAACGGTTCTGTTGTACGATTCCCGGGCTACCTTAGGGCCTGGTCGGATGAACAGAGGGATTCACGTCTGCCAGCAATATCGGAAAAGGACGAGGTACATTCCCCTTCCACTGGAGGAACACAGCGTCTGTTACTGAAAAAACTGATGCCCATCAAGCATGAAACCAGCCCTCCCGCCCGATACACGGAGGCTTCACTTGTCCGAAAGCTGGAGGAGGAAGGTATCGGCCGACCTTCAACCTATGCTCCAACAATCTCAACAATCCAAAACCGCGAGTATGTGATAAAGAAAAACGGCTACCTTGTTCCGAGTTGGATTGGCATGGCCGTAACGCATCTACTGAGTAAACATTTCAAGCAGTATATTGACATCAAGTTTACGGCGGGCATGGAGGAAGACCTAGATAAGATTGCCTCAGGTGAAATGGACTCAACCGAATTTCTCTCTGATTTCTACAGGGGTGCGGGCAAGAATAGACCGGGGCTTCTGAAACAGATCGAGGGTGAACTCCCGAGGATTGAATATCCCGCCATCATCCTGGGCAACGACCCGGACACCCAGGAACCAATCCAGGTCAGGATCGGCCGAACAGCAGCCTACGTACAGCGGGGTGATGGCGGCAGCAATAACACAGCGACCCTTCCGGATGACCTGATGATTGATGAAATGACCTGCGAAAAGGCCCTCGAACTGTTGCGAGTAGGCTCGAAATCCAGAGAGCCTCTCGGCAAACATCCCGACAACGGTGAGAATATCTATGCCTTGATCGGCCCCTACGGCCCGTATGTGCAGCTCGGTGAATCCGAAGGCAAGGAAAAACCCAAGCGTGTGAGTCTGCCCAGAGGCAAGGCGGTCGAGAGCCTGAAGTTAACGGAGGCGCTCCGGTATCTCCTGTTGCCCCGTGACCTGGGGGAGTGCCCCGATACCGGCAAGACCGTCCGGGCGGGCCTGGGCAGGTATGGCCCTTATGTCGAACGTGACCGGGTTTACCAGAAGTTGGATTCCGAGGATGAGATGTTCACGGTTCAACTGAAGGAGGCCGTCGAACGTCTGAATGCCAAAAATAAGGCAATGCTGCTGAAGGACCTCGGCGTTCACCCCGACACAGGGGAGAATCTCCAAGTCCTGAAGGGGCGTTACGGTCCCTATATCAAGCACAAGACAGTCAATGCATCCCTCCCAAAGGGGACCGATCCGGAATCGATCGACATGAAACAGGCCCTACAATACCTGGAAGAGGCATCAAGGAAAAAATCCCACAGGACCCCGAAGAAGACGGCAGCGAAGAAAAAGACAGCCTCAAAAAAAACTTCCGCCAAAAAACCCCCGAAGAAAATCGCCCCAAAAAAAACGGCGGCGAAGAAAAAGTTTCCGTAGAAAGGAGACGGGAAGGCGTGAGATCGGATTCAGGCATGGATACGCATGGCGAGGGCCTGCACGGAACGACCATCCTGTCGGTGCGGCGTGCAGGGAGGGTCTGCATCGGCGGGGACGGACAGGTCACACTGCAGGATATGATCATCAAGGGCGGGGCACGCAAGGTTCGCCGACTGCATGATGGCAGGGTCCTAGCTGGGTTTGCAGGTGCAACAGCCGATGCAATGACCCTGTTCGAAAAGCTGGAGGGCAAACTGCAGGAGTTCAACGGAAACCTGACCCGGGCGGCTGTCGAGTTAGCCAAGGACTGGCGTACGGACCGATACCTGCGTCGTCTTGAGGCCATGATGATTGCGGCAGACAGTGTATCAACACTACTTTTATCGGGAACGGGCGATGTTCTGGAACCGGACGAGGGA
Organism: uncultured Candidatus Sumerlaeota bacterium; assembly: GCA_964473105.1. Lineage (GTDB taxonomy): Bacteria > Sumerlaeota > Sumerlaeia > MVZB01 > MVZB01 > CAYYNQ01. Next base: position 14,220 of record CAYYNQ010000072.1, read on the forward strand.
GTGATCGCGATCGGTTCAGGGGGGGGGTTTGCTCTAGCTGCGGCACGCGCACTTGCCGGGAGCGAGGAGCTGACGGCAGAGGAGATCACCCATCGCAGCCTGAAAATTGCCGCGGAGATCTGTATTTACACCAATCATAACATCCTCATCGAGACGCTATAGAGCTGACAACAACGCCATGACCTGTTGTATATCTCCCCCAGAAACAGACAGCAGCCCGTAATCCTGGAGGAGCGCTATTGCAAAAGCATCAATCATACGGGGAACGGTCCCGGCAAACAGGACCCGGATACTGGGCTGGGGGATAACAGGATGGAAAAGATCATCAAGCCCGTGGGCGTTCTGTTTCTTTGTACCGGAAATTCCTGCCGAAGCCAAATGGCTGAAGGATGGACACGACATTTCCATGCAGGCATGATCAAGGCATATTCGGCCGGAATCGAGACCCATGGGCTGAACCCGTACGCAGTCCGGGTGATGGCCGAGGCGGGAGTTGACATCTCAGCTCAGACCTCACAACACATCGACGATCTCTTGGATATCGACCTGAAGCTAATCATCACGGTCTGCGACCATGCGGCCGACCACTGCCCACGGTTCCCAGGGAATATCCATGTGATCCGGAAGACATTCGACGATCCGCCACGACTTGCAGGGAGAGTCAGCGGTGAAGAGAAGATCCTGGACTGTTACCGACGAGTCAGGGATGAAATCAGGATTTATACCAGTGAGTTGCCGAGGGTCTTGAAGAGTCTTATCCGTTCATCGTGACTTCAATATCAGCCGAAGCCCCCATAGTCTCCATGACCGGGGAGATCCCTACCATTCAGTGGCGAAAGCGTTTCCTGAGGTGACACGGCACGGGAGGACATTGTTCAGACGGCCGGGCAAACAACCGGTAGCGAATGGCCGCAACACCATCATAAATGCGGTCACGCAGGAAACAAGGAATCATCAGCGCCAAGCAGCCGACCATCTTCCATGCACCCCCCAGTATCATCAGGATCTGGACGACAGCATCAGATCGGAAAAGCACTTCGCCACGGGACTTCATCAGAACAATGGTATCAGGCAACCCTGACAACTTTTGACTGGACAATTCCTGCCGGATGAATTCCCCCTCAAGTGGGGAAAACAAAAATACACCCTCCCTGTCTACTGCCAGGACCAGACGCACCATCCAGTGGCAAAGCCCGCAGTTTCCGTCATAAAAAATGACAGGACCGACCTGACATCCAGGATTATCTGCCGAACCGGAAGAATATGACTCCAGTGGTTTACCATCCGCAGGCAGCTGTCCCGAAGTTCTGTCCCCCGTGAATTCTTCGACCACTCTGGAAAGCATTTCGCAGGACATGATCCTGCCACATGCCGGGCAAGAAACATCCTTCATTTCCCTGACGACCTTCTGACTCCATTTATCCCCGCATATGGGGCAAATTAACGGCAGGATATTCATGGTGTCCCGTCAGCCCCGATCAGTTGGTTTTTTCGACCTGTAAGTGATTCAGATCCGCGCTCAACGTCAGGATACACCGAAACGGTGTTATCATGGTTTTCAATATCTTTCATGAAAGTCATCCCATGAAACATTTTCCGCCCAAATCCCGATGAAGTCACTGTCCGGAAAACAACTTTCGCGTCTCTTCCAGAGAATGATAACTACCGGGGATATCCTTTCTGAACCCACCGAGTTGAACGACCCTGTCATGCAGACGTAAAGCCAGGTCCTTCCTGGCTGAACCCATGGTTGATGACCTTTTGTCCGGGGTCATGCCAGATCCGGTCCCGGGGTCATGATAGATTGGGTCACCAAATCGCACTTCAACTTCAACCCCCTTCAGGCCCAAGAGCCTCCAAGCATGTTTCGCGAAGCTAATGTCCTTCCAAAATGCAACATCATCCTCCACCGTCAAACCTTCACGGGTTGTTCTCCATACCAGCGAAACTGGAACGATCGGATATGCACCCTCCATGGCTGGTTGCAGCATGGACGGCAGAAACGGCCGGACCCAGTTTCCCTGGCTGGTTGTACCCTCAAGAAAAACCGCAACCGATTGCCCTTGTTTCAATTTTTCGCCGATATGCATGATAGTCTGGCGCAGGCTTTTGGAGCGTACACGACTGACAAACGGATGCTCCATAGCACGAATGACAGCACCAATTAACGGCCATTTTGCGATCTCCCCCTTGGGTACGAAAAAAGTCCCCGCAGAGGCCAGAAGTACCGGGATATCACCATAGGTGACGTGATTAGGCGTAAGAAGTGAACCGGGATGAGGACGGTTTCCGGTCACCGTCATATTCCAGTCGAGAATCCTCATGCTGCAACGCGCCCAAAAGCTCTGCCAGTAAATTGCGAGCCGCAGTCGTCTCCGAGTGTCGCGGATGAACAGTCGCTGCATAAGATAGGCTGATGTAATGCTGTACAGAATCAGGGTGATGAGCAGAAGTCTGAAACCGGCCCGGAAGGGATTGGACCAAGCCCGTCTCGGCAGACTCATTGTTGTATCCGGATCAGGCATGATCACTTGCAACCGCTTCCCTCATCCTCGACAAGCCGGATATATCCCCTGAAATCCCGGGATCCAGGCCTGCATCGTCCTCCGATTTCTCCCAGCATGAACATCAAGCCGGGCAAGCATGAAACCGGGTTTGCTCGGCTCATTATGCTTGGAATCCGGCAATGGAGTCACGGTTATTCTTTGATTCCCTCCTTGAATCCATACCCGGAGTATGTTGCAGTATCCGCATGTTGTCCCTGGAGTAAACTCATGGAAAACGTGTCGAAAACATTAAAAAATACCGTTGAACAGCTTTGTGAAAGCTACGGGGATCCCGGTGTAAACCTCAACAACCGAACCGGATCCGATCTACCCAAACAGCAGGTTGTTCTCAGGATCCTGTCAAGGGTCAAGGATCTATTGTTTCCCGATCATCGGCTTGAACACTCAATCCGCAAAAGGGAAACCGCACCCCTGGTCAGGAAAATCCTCGGGGAAATCCACCAGGACCTGCTCCGCCAGATCTGCCTGGCGCGAAATTACACCTGGCGGGGCGGCGGGCCATGTCCTGACAGCAGCGGTCAGGCTGAAGAGGATGTCCTGGCTTTCATCGGCATACTCCCCGAGATTCGGCGGATGCTTGCACTCGATGTCCAGGCGGCAATCGCCGGTGACCCGGCCGCAGTATCGGCTGATGAGATCATTCTTTGTTATCCCGGATTTGAAGCCATCACAACCTACCGGATCGCACATGAGCTTTACAGCCTTGGAATTCCGCTACTGCCCCGGATCATGACCGAGTCGGCACATGACCAGACCGGAACCGATATCCACCCGGGTGCAACGATAGACGAGTCTTTCTTCATTGATCATGCAACGGGGGTCGTGATCGGGGAAACAACAATCATTGGCAAACGGGTCAAGATTTACCAGGGTGTAACGCTGGGCGGATTGAGACCGCACAAGGGACAGGCGATCAAGGGGACAAAACGGCATCCAACAATCGAGGATGATGTCGTCATTTTCGCAGGGGCGACCGTATTGGGCGGCGATACTATCATCGGAAAGGGGGCAAAAATCGGTGGGTCTTGCTGGATCACGAAATCAATCCCGGAGAGAACAACGGTAATGCTCAACGATCCGAAGATGAGCTACTCCGGAGGCAGGGATTGAGATCCCGGCCATGAAATCCAGGGGTATTCGAAACATGAGGAAGATTGGAGGCGGCACGGATCCCCCCCACTGATGCGGCCCCTGAATCTTGGCATGATGACCCGGCCCTGAAATTAACAGCCCTCAACACGAAAAACACCTTCCGCGGAGGAATTTTTCATATCCCCTCGTTTTTTGTCCCACTCTACTTCTATGGAACAAACTCGATCCACTGGAAACCCTGTAGTTCAGGCAACGCCCTTGCCTGTGCCTCGTTCTCCTTCAACACATACCACACATCATCTTTGAACCGCCGGTGCTGAAAATGGAGCCCGTGAACCTCGTGATACGGCCTCGGCATCACGATCACTGTTGGACGATCCAAGGGCTCGATCTGTTCTATGAACCTCCCGAAATGCCGACATCGTTCGGCCGGCCTGATGAAACGGGCAGACCAGTGGGCATATGAACTGATCATGCCCCCGACGGCAAACAGAATGATCACCGCCCATAACACCCGTAATCTTGTTGGTCTACCCCGAGTCATCCCCGCAAGTGCCATTGAACTCAAGATGACCAGCATGGGGAACAGATCGTACAAGAACCGGGGGCCCAACAAAAGGTCATGAAACTGATAAGCGGCATACAATGTCGACTGGACCGCTATCAGTGCCACCATGCAAATTTCCGGACGACTGAATCGCGTGCGGAACCACCATATGCATAACACGACCATCGACCCAATGGGCCACCCAAACAATATCCAGTTCAACGCAAATATATTTGCCGCCATGTGATGCAGGGCATCAACGGGGCCGAAATCAAGTTCATTGCTGTCCCAAAATCCCACCTGGTGCAGGTCCGGATTGCTCAACTGGTATGCGAGGGTGAAGGGATTTCCGGTAGTCTTGAAATTATAAAGCATGAAAACTATGGCGGCCGGGACAAGACCGGCCATGACCCACAGGCCCTGGCGCCGGATATCCCTGCGACGTAGTCCGCCCGCTGATCCTGCGAACGCGAGCATCACAATCCAAATCACCAGCCAGACCGCACTGTGTGCGACCGCTGTCAACGGACGGGTGGTCACAGCCCAGCCTAGCAACATCCCGGCAAACAATCCCCGTCGCCACGCCTCCCTCGACTGCAGCGGACGGCTCATTGGAATCAACAGCGACGCAACTCCCAGCAACAACACGGCATTGAGGGAATGGTTCATACCTGTACCTGACATGCCCAGAAAAAAGGGCGATGTCACCATCAGAAATACCGCGATCCATGAAGCCCGCACCCCCCCGGATCGCTGTGCAAGCCTGCCCGTCAGCACAACCAGAATGCCAGACAAGAAAACATTCAGCAGATGAACCGGCCAGTCCAATAGCACCATTGGGATCAGCGCAAGGATATAACCGGGTGGATACTGGGAATAAACCGGCGGTGTAAAGACGGGGTTTGGAAACTCAATGATGTCGCACATGGCCTGACTCATGGGCAAAACCCAGTTACCCGATGCAAGCATCCGTGCCTGAACGATCTGTGACTGTGCGTCAGTGATGACCTCATTCCCGCCATAAATCATCCGCCAACTGAACACCGCTACGGCACATCCCATAAAAAATCCGGTCACGTCACGGAGCCAATTGTTCGGCAATATTGACAAGGGCCCGGAGCAAGGGGGTATCAGCCTGTATATGAGAAGGATCGCCAGCAGGGCGATGCACAACCGGGTTATCAGGCCAGGCGGATCGAGGCCCACCCCACCGGTCACCTGGAGGCCGCATAACACCACTGCACCAAATATGAAAATGGAAGAATATCCAATCCCGGAACCCGGCAACCGGAGCCGTGACAGATGAATCCCCACCAGCAGGAAGAGAATGCAACCCGCGACATTCAGGATGTCTTCAAAACGCCAATCGAAACTCCATATATAATAACCTGTCTTGAGTATCAGGGAACCTGGTGTCCGGTTGATTGCACCTTCACGGTGAAGAACATACAGGTATATGGCAGCCATGCACAGCAGAACCAGGTTTGTGACCGTTCTGAATATTCGCATCCTGTGCTGGTATGCGTTAACGGGGTTGTTCTTGATCATGATGATCCATGGGCGCTGAAGGCAGTCATAGTCTGGGTTGATCGACGGCCTGTGAGGGAGTAGCGATCAGGGACTCCATGTAATCGAGTTCTTCACGTGTTGACTCCACGTTACGGATACCAAGAAGCGGTCGAAGGTTGACCAGACCCCCGAAGCGATGATCAGGCCTGGGTAGGATCTGAAATGTGATCGCCCGCTCCACCCAGTCATAACAACAATGGGTATGGTCCTCACCTGTGTGAACGGCCGCCGTAACCGAGTAATGGCCTTCGCCAAGGTCCAGTGTCATGCTGAATTCTACCTCGAGCGCCTGCCCGGCTTCCAACGCCCCTATTTTCTTCTGCCGGTATGCGGTATTCATCCCAAACACCTCCTGTCCGATACGATCACGGATCATGATGCCGACAGTTGCCGATTGCAGATCCTTACGGGCCATGAACCGCACAATCAGGCCGGCCCGCCCGCCGGTTGGAAGAATGCACGTGTTTCCATAGGCTCCCGCGGAATCCATATAGACCGAGGTTATTACTGCGTCGAAATTCCCGGTGCGGTGACCCGACTTTCCCAACAGTATCGGCATGCCGGGAGGAGGATCCTCCCCGGCTTCCGGCCCCTGTTCTTCCGAAATGCCGATGGCATCCGGTTTGCCGGGATCATCTGGCTTGATAATCCGTGTCATCGAACCCCCATCACGATATTTTTCAGCCAGCAGGGCAGTGTAATAATCGAGAACCTGATCCGGACTCCCATGATCGATGAGCTCCCCTTCATCCAAAAGGATTGCACTGTTGCAGAATTTCCTGACGATAGATGGATCATGGCTGACCATGAGCACAGTGATACCGGCATCATGAAAATCCTGCATACGCCGCAAACATTTTTGCTGGAAATGAAGATCCCCCACGGCCATCGCCTCATCAATGATCAGGACATCAGGATTAACACTGGAGGCCAGGGCGAAACCCAGGCGCAGCACCATGCCACTGGAATAGGTCCTGACGGGCTGATCGATGAAATCACCCAGCTCGGAAAACCCGATGATGTCATCAAATTTCTCTTCGAGAACACCCGATTCGAGTCCGGCTATCCTGCCACCAAACTGCAGATTCTGTCTCCCGGTGAAATCTGGGTGAAACCCGGTACCCAACTCAAGTAGGCTGCTGACCCGTCCCCCGACCCTGAATCGCCCCGACGTCGGCAGGGTGGTACCCGTCAAGATTTTAAGCAGGGTCGATTTACCTGCGCCATTGACACCCACCACGCCCATTGATGATCCGGCAGGCACTTCAAGGTCCAAATTCCGAATCGCCCAAAAAGGTTTCCCCCGCCGAAAACCCGGGGGCAGCACCCAATCCAACAGGCGATGGACGGGCCGGTCATAAATCGTATAGGCCTTGGAAAGCTTTTGAATGGTGATCATGGCATTTCAATTTTAACCGGAGGTACGGATCTCAATGGACGGACGCTCAATCATCAACGCACCCGCCTCGAAGAATGGAACATGCCCCGTCGATAGTCAGTATTCCCAAATCCGCCTTATTCCCTTGGATCAGTTGCATGGGCCTTGTTCAAATCGAGTAGCCGGATTTTCGATCCACCGAATTTTTGGAAGGTCAATGTCGAGTCTATGGCCCAGCAGAGCCATAAAAACCGTCATAGTCTTGATGTTACTCTGGTTGGGTTCTTCGGGCAACATGTTACGATGACTGGACATTCCACATACCTCCACTGGCCAAGCCTATCAGGTAAACAGACTGGCTCATGTCAATTTTCACTCCAGAGAGGGATGAATGCAAGGATTGAGCTACCGAGACAAGTGCAACCGGATCCGGGTTACTGAAGACCCGTCGAATGACCATATTCTGCCCCCCAGACCGGAGGCTTTCATCTTACTGTCATTATTTCCTTTATAAAATCAATGCCGTGCATTACAAGGGACGTTCTAAGATCGGCGCATACGAACCCAACAGGTTCCGCGTTGCTGTTACTGCTCTTGTTCAAGGCCCCTGAGTGGGGTATTTACCCGCTGACAAAGGAGATGCTGCTGATCATGACCGTTCACTGTACCCTCCCGGTATTCCGACAACCCCTCCGCCTGACAAACCGGCCCCCGATGCCATTACTGACGAGCCTCCTTCTGGTTTCACTCCTGATAATCGGCAAACCAGGAAATGCTGCGCTGAAAAAATCCGTATCGTCCGGTGAAATCCTAGAGCAATCGCCATCCTCAACTTGCACAAACCCCATTCTGGCCATTCTTGATTTTGATACCGATACCTTGGAATCGCCCCAGATCAAGGCGCTTTCGCAGGCTCTTTGGACAAGTGTGCATCACCTGGGTGACATCAACATGCTACCGAGGGAATCTACCCGAAACTGGCTGATCAGTAACGACCTACATCCTTTCATGCCATATCAGGACAACGTTCCGCTTGACCAGATTATTGATTTCCTGAACGTGGATTACCTTCTGCTGGGAAGAATCAACCGGTTGGAAGAGAGTTTTTTGCTGGAATTAAACCTCCTCACAGCGCCTGCGGGACGAGCCCTGATGTATAAAACGTCCGTAAAACGGGCTGATTTGAATGCAATGCTGAATTCAATGGGCTCCGTGGCACAGCATGTCCAGCAACGTATCGCTAGGCACAGCCATATCAGAGGGGATTCGGTCTTCTCATCCAGGCCCCTGGGCGATGGAGGTAACAGCGAGAGACCGCGAGAAAACCGGCTTCAGCGTGACGATATCCGGGGAGGCACCCCGTATAAAAAAGTCCCGGACCATGCAGATTCATCCGATCCATCCGCCAGAGGGGGACAAGCCCTGGCAACTAATTCGGGATCAAAGTTGAAAACCGGGCTCAAACCCGCGACATCCGGTATCAAGAAAATCATCAACCCCGATAATTTGATCGATGAATTCGCAGTCGGGGCCGAACGGGAACGGCAGGACGTTGTTCATCTGAATCCTGTTCCGATGAAATCAATGCACAAGGATGTCGAAAGAACCGTGTCGGCCCGGGATCCAGCGAATTCAGCAACAAGACATTTTTTATCATTGGCCAAAACACCAATCCCCGTTGAGCACGCCAATCAAGGCGAATACACCGCGGAGGGGAATGAACTCCTAGGGATCCAAGCCGTGTTGCTAGGAAAACAAAATCCGGGCCGGGATCAGAACCACCCGGGCCGTGACAGCATCGCGGTCCAAATGCAACCTGCGGATGATAGCACTGTGGGTCATGGGAAGCCTCAAACGAACAACGCAAATGTGGGGTCGGGCACGGCAGAGTCCCCCGGAAATTCAGCCCTCAAGGGGGTGAAACCCCATGTGGACACAAACGATGGGGGCAAGGCGTCAACGTTGAACAAAGCCGGGGCCACACAATCGACCCGCAAAAGGGCCAGAAAGCTCTACGAATCGGGACTAAAGATGAAAAAGGGTCTGCCCCGCAGGCTGAAAACATTTCAGGATGTCGTCAACCTGATCCCCGCTGATCCCCGCTATCGCAAAAGACTCGCAAAAGAATACTACAACCACGATCTGTATCCCGAGTGCATCGAAATTTGCAGAAAGGTCCTGGTTGATCACCCGAATGACTCAATGCTGTTGACCCTGAAAGGTTCAGCCCACTATGAACTGAGGCAATATGACGCATCCATGGAAGCCAACCGAAATGCACTGTCAGCCGATGCCTCGAACAACTGGGCCAGGTTCAATTATGCACTGACATTGATGGCATCGGATTCACCCGAGACGCCGGAGGCCTGGCGAATATTTATCGAGCATGCCCGACAGGATCCCAAACCAGCCATCCGGTCCCTGCTGGAACCGGCAGGTGAATACCTTGCCCAAGTATCAGGGAATACTCCTTGACGCCACCGACACAGAGAACTGTCGACGGTGATGCGGATTCCCCCGAATAACGGCCGAATGCGTTTTAGTTTGCCATCACCGGTTAGCTTCGATACAAGGGTTCATTGATTCAGGAAAGATCATGCCCGGTGCGGACCCGTGCCGGGGCCAGTTCACCCAAAGATCCCGAATATGCTTTGCCCGTACTGCCAGACAGAAAATCGAGACGATCAGGAAAAGTGTTATCATTGCGATAAAGACCTGAGCATGCTGCGCCTGATCGTCAATAAGGCGAAACATCATTACAACCGGGGGCTGGAACTTGCGGAGCGCGAAACGAATGATGATGCGATCCAGGAACTTAAAAACGCCCTCGACCTGGACAGCTCCCTGATCAATGCACATGTGGTACTTGGAAGCCTTTATGCCCGGCGGGAGATGTTGGACGAAGCTCAGGCCTGCTGGGAAAAAGCTCTCGGGAAAGACTACCGATATCTGAAGGCCCATGAATATCTTGATAAAGCAAAACAGGTAAAACTGGTCTTTCCCGCCGTCCGAGGACAGGAACAGGTCAATCAACGATTGAAAAAGATCCTGTTTGTCATGGTCATCCTTGCGGTGTTGCTGGCAGTTGCATTAGCCATCCCGCGGTCACATCCACCCTACGCCGATGATGTCCTTACCAAGTTGCCCATTCAGGATTTCAGTTCTGCTGAATCCAGAAGTCTGCTCAAGGATGCATATAAAAGCGATTCATTGACCGATTCAACAAAGCTGCTGGCGATGAACCTCCATCAGGACATGGACCAACATTGGGATGACTGGCTGAGAATCGCCGACCTTGCTGTCCAAGAAAATCAGCCCGATCTGGCCCTTGAAATCGTTGGCATACTCGAGAAAAAAAGTCCCGACACTTCAGAAAACAAGCGGCTGGAATCACTGCGCTCCCGGTCAGCCGATATCCTTTCCGATAAGCTGCTAGCCATGGGTCGCCAATACTTCAACGGCCAGGTTGAATATGAAACCTTCATGACCCGTGCCACAAAGTTTCTGGGTAAATTCCCCGGCAATGCGGCCCATCAGGCGATCCGGGGGTTGAAGGACAAGATCTCCAAGCATTACCTGGACAATCTGGTCACGACCGCGAAGTCCGGCATCCTGAAGGGCCCCCTCGCCGATGCGGTCAGGCTGGCCGCCGACCTGCAGAACCGCCATCCAGAGCATGCCGACCAGATTATCGCTCTCCTCGACCAGAGGCTGTCCACGGAAGCTGACAGGCTTTCATACAGAACCCTGCGTCTTGTTGAGGAGGGTCGGTTTGAGGAATCTGAGGACAATATCAACAGCCTGATTCTCCTTTACCAGAGTGCGGGGCGCCCGGAACCCAGCGAAAAGACGGGCATCATCCGTCAGGCCATCCGGGACACCCGGGAATTGCTTCGGGAGGAGAAATTGAAAGTCCGACTGCAGGAAATTCGCGCCATGTTTGATGAGGCACAATGGGGCCGGTTCATTGAAAACACGGAATCGATCGACAGCCTGACGGATGATGAAGCCGAACGGGAACAGCTTGAAACCATGCGGGCTGAGGCACTGGAAACACATGCTGTAAAGACAGCCGAGTGGTTTCAGGAACTTGATCCGAAGTTTGAATCCATGAGACTATCCGTTGATGAAGCGGCCCGGGCCATTCATGAACATGACAAGGTGCCCCCCCATCTGCCCGACAATTTAAATTACATGCGCGGAGCCATCCTTTACTATACCGCATGTGCCTACCTGAAACTCGAGAAACCAGGGAACGCAAATGATATTCTGAATCAGCTGGACTCACTCGGCAGCGGCGAATACCCGGGCTATATCAGGGCAGCCGTAAAGGCATTCAGGAAGGAATATGCCGATCAACTCGGGCTGGATACAGTCGATCTTGATGACACAAACGAGGACCTGGGCGGGGAATTCAAGGGGGAGGCGCCCGAGGAATCGAGGAACGATCCCGGGAAAGACAATAACTCCTAGAAATTCGGAGCAGAGGTACGCTGCCTCAGAACCGGCCGGGCCGTGCACGGCTCCCGTGCTTATCCGTCTGGTTCGCCGATCTCGGCTTCAAAATTTCGCTCATACCAGAGCATGTTGGTCGGCACCTTCGGAATGATTCCCTTGAGAAACTGGATGGCAAGTTCAAACCCCTCCCGGCTATTGATCAGGTGGTCCTCGTGCTCGATGGACAGGACATCGTCATAACCCACCAGCCGCAAGGCTGAGACATAATCTCGCCAGAACAGTTCATCATGACCATAACCGACGGTACGGAAAATCCAGCTGCGTCGCGTGATAGCTCTGAAATCCTTGGCATCAAGCACCCCGTTGGCCCGCACGACTTCCGGGTTTAGTCGGCTATCCTTTGCATGTGTATGTTGAATAACCGGACCCAGTTGATGAATCACCGCTATCACGTCCATGCCTTGGGGGAAGAGGTGTGAGGGATCAAGGTTGCAACAAACGACCGGGCCAATCGCATCCCGCATCCGAAGCAGGGTTTCCGGCTTATAGACCATGTCACCGGGGTGCATTTCGAAACACAGCTCCACACCATGGTCGACTGCAATCCGGGCCTGCTCCTTCCAGTAGGGAATCAAACGTTTCTCCCATTGCCATTCGATAATATCCAGGTTCTTTGTTGGAAAAGCCGACAGGACCCAGTTGGGATAAATGCCCCCTTCCCCGGCCTCTGGCAGACCCGCCATCAGGGACAAACGTCCAAGGCCGATTTTTTCAGCCAACCTGCAGGCATTCAAGTAATCTTCCCGGTAGGATCGTGCAATCCCGGGGTCGGGATGTAACGGCTCACCATGAACCGCGAACGCACTCAGCGTGAGTTCATTCTCTTCCAGAATATCCCTGAAACGTGATGACTTCCCCTCGTCTTTGAGCAGAAGTTCCGGGTTGCAATGGTTCTTTGGAACATATCCACCGACCCCGATTTCAATGTAATCCAACCCCAATTCATTCATGCGTGCCGCGGCTTCCTTCAGTGGATATTCAATGAGGGTTGTGGAAATGGCACCCAGTTTCACGTCTTCGTTTCCTGGCCCGCAACAACAACAATTCCCATGTCATTACGTGAAGTTTTTTCTAGCCCCCCGCTCAGGCTCATCCTGTCACATCTATTTAAAACACAATAATACAGGCAATTGAAATATCTGGCAAGAAACACAAATTTCTTGATGGGAAGAGGGGGTGTTTGATTTAATCTCTTACGCAATGACTCTCAGCCAGGATCTCATGGCCGATTGGCTTTACGTCCTGGAAATGGTCCTTTCATGCCCCATATGAACACACTTCAACAACAGGACATACGCCCTGATTACGAGAGGGACGGTTATGTCATCGTGCGCCGGGTCCTTGAACGGGACCTGATGCAGGAGGCTGCCTGCCATATCAATTGGCTTATGGAAAAGAACCCGGGCTTGCGGCCCGAAAAGTTCCATTCACACCTTATGCGTGATGATCCTTTCTGGGTGCGCCTGATCAGTGATGAACGCTTGCTGGATGTGGTTGAGCTCTTCATTGGGCCGGACATTGCGCTCTTTTCGTCGCATTACATCTGTAAGCCTCCATACGACGGCCATGCCGTTCTCTGGCATCAGGACGGCAGCTACTGGCCACTGGAACCGATGCACGTGATAACTTTGTGGCTGGCCATTGGTGATTCGACACCCAAGAACGGATGCATGCAAGTCATCCCGGGAACCCATCATGTTGAACTTCAGGCAATGCAGGCTCGCGAGGATGTTGCCAACGTGATCGGATCCAGCATCGACGACCAGTTCGTTGAAGAAGAAAAGGCGATCGACATCACACTCAAGCCGGGCGATGTTTCAATCCATCACCCAAATGTCATTCACGGGTCGAACGCCAACACCAGTGACCAATGGAGACACGGCCTGACAATACGATACATACCCACCTCGACACGAATCCTGGATCCGAAACGAGGCTGCCCATTCCTTCTGCGGGGGTCAGAAGTCCGGAATGTAGACAATCACTATCAACCATTTCCCACCTACGATCCTGACAGGCATATGTCGTTTCGGGGATGTGAGGAATGGGCATGAGGCCTCGGGCACCAATGGCAGGGCGGCCTGGATGTGTCCGGGTCTCACACATCCAGCCCTTTATCAGGCATACATGATGACAGGCGCTGTTCGTGACGCCGGAATACCCGATCAGCTTTCGGGCCTCGGCCCGTGGAACACGGGCTTGACCGTGATCATCGGCTTGACCATGATTCTACACTTGACACCGGCATCCCTGAACAGTTTCAGGCTCACCGCATCCTGACCATAACCGGCCCCATAGACAACCTCCATGACGCCCGCATTAATGATCGACTTTGCACAGTAGGAACAGGGACAGAGTGTGCAATAAATCGTCGAGCCCCGGATAGGCACACCAAATGCTGCCGCCTGCAATAGGGCGTTCTCTTCGGCATGGACGCACAGACATTCACCCAGGTCGGCTCCCGATGGTGCATTCCCGGCACATCGGGGGCAGCCGCCCTCATTGCAATTCCTTATACCCCTGGGGGTTCCATTGTAGCCTGTTGCATGAATCTGGTGCTCGAGGACAATCACCGCACCGACCCGCCGTTTCACACAGTTGGCACGCATCGATGCAACCTCGGCAACCATCATAAAATACTCATCCCATCCGGGACGTGGCAGGCAGTAGTTGAACATGCCTTTCTTGAGGAACTTTTCAATCTTCATCCGGAACGATTCCAAGCCTCCATCGTTCCGGATACGCTGATCCGCCAGTTTCCGGGTGGCGGCCAGGGCCTGCGCAGCCGGATCCCCGCCTTGGGGACGCATCTGGCGTGTCTCTTCGGCCTTGAACTGCTCGAAAGTGACTGGGTCACCCTTGCGTGCACGACCGCTCGATCTTTCATAACGAATGCGCCGGGGTGCATCCACAAAAACCATGACAAAATCAGGACGTCCACGCAGCGTCTCTACCTCGGCTGGATGACGGATCGACGTCACCACCCAGTTGCGCGCATGGTCAACACGATCCAAGGCACGTTCAGCCAGCACGCCCGGACCGTGGTGGTGCCGCAGTTCATTGCCAATCCGGGTCAGATTGGGAATGGTTACCTTCAATCCGCGCAAACGCAGCTCATCACGAATGATGTCGGAAAGCGAGATGTGCATGAATCCCTTCTGTTGGAGGAATTCGGCCATCGTGTCCTTCCCGGAACAAAAAAATCCCGTGACGCCAGTGATCATTGTCCTTTCCCCTTTCCCGCATTTCCCTGCGCCGACTAACAGTCTAAACCACAACCACAAGATAGCAAACAGAAAGCTCCATCCACTGGAGGAATTCGGCCCGGCACGACCGGGCAAGAAAAGGACCATAAGTCAGCCGTAGATCAGATGGCTGTCACCCTATTTTCGGGCTGGCCGGGGATTGATTTTTTCAATTACACCCCAACAACCCGTTTTACGCCATGCATCGAATAACCGGCAAAGCTCAAAAACAACGGGAGGGAATCGTCATGTCCATTGTTGTCACCGGCCACCACCACCACCTCCCCCCGCGTCCCACACAGGACTTGGTCATCGGGCGCAACGATCATCAACGATATCTCACTTTATCGATGATCAACTCCCTCGAATAGACGGAAATCTGATGGCCTCAGATTCCGTGATTCGCCTTGAGGGTCCGGAGAGGGCATTCAACGCAAACACCCCTTCAGAAACACCTGATAATACAGGAATTATCCGGTTCCATTCCCTAATCGGATCCATCGTGAAATCGTGGCAGCAGGAAAACCGGACTGGTGTGAACGGCCGGGTCTGATCTCCCCACGTCAAGGAAAGGCGATGGCGCAATGTGTTCCCGAGTCCAAGAGTGGTTTTTCCTTTATTTTTCAAGTGTTCTGAATGAGAATGCCCCTCCGGCTTGACCGACAGCATCAATCACACCAGAGAAATGAGCGATCATGACGAATTCAGTAAACAACGGCTGGCTCGCCGAGGAGCTGACCCCTCGCGAACGTGTCAGAAGAGCACTGGCGAATGAACCGATCGACCGACCGGCCGCGGTTAACCCGACCAGTAACATCAATGTGGAATTAATGGACCAGACTAACTCGCCATTTCCGGATGCGCACCGTGATCCCGAAAAGATGAGCAATCTGGCTGAGGCCGGCCACACCGTTCTAGGTTTCGACACGATCATGCCATGCTTCTCGATTATTCAGGAATCGGTTGCCTTGGGACTCGACATCGACTGGATGGAGAAGGACAACTGGGCGACCTGCCGCAACCCACCCTGCACAACAGCCAATGACCTGAAGTTTCCCGAAGGTTGGATCAGCAAGGAAACCTCCGTCTGCCTGATCGAGTCAATCCGTGAACTGCGCAGGCGCCACCCCGATGTCTACCTTATCGGCAAGACCATGGGTCCTTGGACCATGGGCTACCACTGGTTCGGAACCGAAAATTTCCTGCTGATGAGCTATGACGATCCGGACGAAGTCATGCGTTCACTGCACATCATGAAAGAGACGACCATTGAGTTCGGCCTGGCCCAGATCGAGGCGGGCGCCGATGCACTGACTGTCCCCGACCATGCGACCGGCGACCTTGTGAACGGCCAGTATTACCATGATTTTCTCTATGAACTGCACTGTGAGCTATCTGAGGCCATCCCCTGCCCGCTGATCATGCATATCTGTGGACGGACGGTCGACCGGATGCCTGACATCGGCAAGACTGGATTCACCGCCTTTCATTTCGATTCCAAGAACCTGCCGGGGGAAGCCATGGAGGCACTCGGGCCGGAATGCCAGCTGGTTGGAAACATTAATAACCCGCATGTCCTGTTCAAGATGGAACCCGAGTTTGCCTACGCTGAGGCTGTCAGGGCGATGAATGCCGGCGTGATGTGTGTCGGACCGGAGTGTGCCGTGCCGCTTGTTGCACCAACCCAGAACCTGAAAGCCATCAGTCAAGCAGTGTGCGATTACCCCACGATGTCCGAGGACGACCGGAAAGCCTGGGAGGCGAAGGCCCCCGAGTACGATATCATGGGTAACATCGCCGAGGATTGAAAAACCGGACACTTAAGGCCTGGGAATCCGTGTGCATGGATGTCCCGTGACTGTGGGTTAATATTCAGGATTTTTCCGCCAGCGAATGATAACCACCTGAATAGTAGAGCAACGGCTCCCCATCCTCCAATGCATCAAGGTGGACGACACGGCCCACCATGATGGAATGGTCCCCGCCCGGAAGTTCGGACTCCAAGGTGCAACAGATACGGGCAAGTGCACCCTTGACTAGTGAAAATTCCTGGTATTCCTCAAATCTGACGTCCAACCCTTCCTGGGTTATCCCGGCGAAATGATTCGACCATGCCTCCTGTTCACGGGCAAGGAAACTAATCCCGAAGGCCCTGCATTCTGGAATCAGGGGCCTGATCCGCGCACGGTTGTCGACCGATATAGCTATCAGCGGCGGGTCAAGCGACAGCGAAAAGAATGCGCTGGCTGTCATGCCGTGGATATCCCCCTTCATGTTCACCGTGATTATCGTCACACCGCTGGCAAATTTTCCCATGGCATTTCGAAACGCGTCTGGCGTAATCATGCCTGAATTATCTCGGGACATTCCGGATCCTCCTCGGTCGTGCTTGTTGAGGCGTTAAAATATATCAATTTTCGGTCAGCGCTCACAATCAGAATCGCCGATGTAGCCAGGAACGCTCCATGATGGCGGAGATCCTGCCTATGCTTGATCAATGGCAATGATGGTCATGACATTGATCTTGACTAGCAAAGCACCATGATCAATAAGGGAAGAGGTGGGACATTAGGAATCAGGGGGAAAGCGCAATCAGGCTTGAATATAAATACACTTCAAAGTTTTTCATCATGTGGGCTGTACTGCTGTTGGTCCCTGGGGGAAGCGCGCGCGTGAAGGACGGTGATATCCGAAAGTTGAGTCAGCACTTTATCGATGAAAAGGAAAACACATCGCCTTGGATCTTTTATCCCGAGGACAATATCAGTGAATTGACGACCACCGAACACCGCGGAATACTCAAGATCGTGGGGAATGGAAAACAGCGGGATATCAAGGGCGTCACTGCTGAACCGATCCGGCTCGATGACTATCCCCTGCCTTGGGAATTCCACTACCAGTTCTGGCAACCTGAGGCAAAGGGCGGCGATGCGCAGACCAACTACGCCATAGGGCTGAACCTCGCCGTGACGTTCTCCGATCCCTCGACCTGGCCCGAAGACCGCACCCAACTCCCGCCGGATACGCGCACCTTTCAGCTCTTTGTCGCGCGGTTCGGTAATTACGGTGAGGTTTACCGCCCGGGAATTCCGCAATTGAGGTTCAGTGATGTCAATTTTCAGGATCCCTCACCGGAACTCTACCTGCTCTACGGTCGAGGGGACCTCTCGCCCAACCTGATGGGAGACTGGAAGATTCCCTATGGCTGGGTCGGCTACCAGCCGCCGGCCGAAGGTGATTTCGGTGCCGCATTTTTCTGGTCATGGGGCAAACATTCCGGTCCGGCCGAGAGCAACGGGATCACCGATCAACGTTTCCGAGTCCGGTTGCTAAACAAGACTCAGCTCGAGGTGGGTTTCGGCTGGGGGTATCACCCGGGTTGGCGTCACCGGAAGGTGGATGTCTCACACATTGGCGAGATCACCGGGATCTGGGAGATAGGACCGATCATTTCACAGGACCGCTGGATGGCTGATGAGATGGCCCAGACCCTTCCGATCCATCCCACTCCGGTGCTTGACCCTCCCGAGGCACAGACAGCTTATTATTTCGACTACTTCATGTTTTACGGAAACGGGCCGAAGAATTTCGACCATCTCTCGAACGAGTTCGATATCCCCGGTGTCTTCCCGACGGTCAAGTCCTTTATGGAAGGTCGCGCCCTGCAGGAAACATTCTCGAACCCGGGTTACCTGACACTGACATTCGCGGGCACCCGCAGTGGATGGGCCCTGTGCCCGATGGTCGCATCGGAAATGACGGCCGGACTGGGCTACATCAACCTCGACCGGTTTCCTCCGCCGATGGAATTCGAGGTGGCCTTTCAAACGACTGATGACGAGATCCCCTGGAACTTCTGGCATAGCTTCGGGCTGACGGGCGAGAGCGGGAAGACTGTCAGCTGGTCACCGGGTGTCCAGAACATCCCGAAGGAAGGCCGTTTTTACATCAATAATCACAACCTTGAGGATGCCTGGTCGATCAGCGAGAACAAGATCATGAACATTGAGTTCGACCCTGAACCCTCACAGGCTCTTCTAAGCCACGAACCGCTACGATTTCTGATCCAAATCATCGACCACACCCATGTGCGGGTTGGATTGCGCGCAGAGGAGACAGACCCGTGGTTCTTTTCGAAGTCTTTTGATGTAAGCGATGCCCTGGATGGCCGGATCAAGAAATTTCAGCTACCCGCCCAAGTGATCTACACGTCTGTGAAAGGATCCGGGGTGGGGAATTACCCACACCACCAACAGTTTCTGATCGATTATGTCCGATACCGATACGGCTTGTCTGAATAACCCGGGTCACGCCCTGATAAACGGAATTACTGTCGATCAGGATCGGGGCTTCCCCGCTCCCTCCGGCTAGGTCTTTTTATACAACCAGAGTCCTCCCTTGCATCCTCAAATCCTTCATGCTCCGGTTGGGCTGGAATACGGCAAAGATTTTGACTGAAGGCTATAAGGGACTGATATGCGGCGGTTCACTGTAATCAATCCGTACCCCCCGGCCCTCGTTGAGAATTGAACAGCGAGCCGCTTCTGTCACCAGTTCGTTGATCCAGCTGTTGCCCGGTGTTGCTATCAGACCTTTTTCGTCAACTTCATCCAGCACCTTCCTGTACGCATCCAGTGCAGCATCACCGGAAAGACCCTCGCCGGCAGCCTGTACACGTCGTGACATACGCAAAAGTGCCGCCATTGACTCGTAACCATAACCGACCGGCTGAAGGCCCTCACCTTCCCAGGGCACCATTTTGAAATAATCCGGGTTGATGAAACGGGCGGGCGCGCCGTGGGGATCCAGCTCATCCACATAGGCATGCTTGACCCCACGAAACTGGTCGTTATGACGGATCAAGCCCCCGTGTTTTCCGTTATCGCAGAACATTGTCAAACCCTGATCGTTGGATCCAGGCGCGGAATTTGGATAGCCAAGTCCATTCAATAGATTGAGAATTCCACCATTCTCAAAGACCACCCGACCTGCCGACCACATGAATCCCCGGTTACCATTCGGGAACTCCCCCTCGACCCCC